>CALMVQ010000060.1 GCA_937873135.1 uncultured Scytonema sp.
CCGTTTGCCACTGCAGTCGTAACTTCCGCAATATTGCGGACTTGATCGGTAAGGTTACCCGCCATCATATTCACTGCCCCGGTCAGATCCTTCCAAGTACCCGCAACTCCACTCACTTGGGCTTGCACACCGAGCTTACCTTCGGTTCCCACTTCGCGGGCAACCCGTGTCACTTCCGATGCAAAAGAGTTCAGCTGATCTACCATTGTGTTGATGGTATTCTTCAACTCTAAAATTTCGCCTTTAACATTAACAGTAATTTTCTTCGAGAGATCACCGTTTGCTACTGCAGTGGTGACTTCCGCAATGTTACGGACTTGATCGGTAAGATTACCCGCCATCATATTCACTGCCCCGGTCAGATCTTTCCAGGTACCCGCAACTCCACCCACTTGAGCTTGCACACCCAGTTGACCTTCGGTTCCCACTTCACGAGCAACTCGTGTCACCTCTGATGCAAAAGAGTTAAGTTGACCCACCATAGTGTTGACCATTTCAGCCGTTTGGAGAAACTCTCCTTTGAGGGGTCTGCCATCAATTTCTGGTGCAATCATTTGAGACAAATCGCCATTTGCCACAGCCCGGATAACACGCGCTGTTTCAGCTGTTGGCTGGACTAAATCTGTAATTAGAGTATTGACAGAATCAACGCAAGCTGACCAAGAACCGCGAACATTTCCTACATAGGCTCGTTCGTTAATTTTGCCTTCTTTACCAACAACGCTACTAAGTCGCTGAAGTTCTGCCGCCATCCGCTCATTTTGTTCAATAATATCATTAAGCGTATCGGCTATTTTTCCTGCCATGCCGATTTTATCTACAGGCATACGTGCAGAAAAGTCACCTTTTTTGACCGCCGCTAAGGTTTTTAGAAGTTGTTTTAAATCTAAATTGTCGCTTTCTATTGTTAACTGTTCAGGCATGATTCTAAGTTGTTAGAAATTATACTAATTTCCCCTTGTGCTATCATTCTAGTTAGGCATGAAGATACTCTGCTGTTCAATAGCTAGCTGTTTCAGAGCTAATAAGTAAAAACTAGAATATCCCGGTTAATCGATAGCCTATGCCCATGATTTATTTGGGACGAATCTCGTTTTTGTCCCGTAATTCATCTCATCATTCCCATGAAGGGGTGAGTGATAGGGCTTTTGCGTAACTAGCGTTCATTTTAGCTTGACAAATCACTACTTTCGTTAATACAGTTACACACTTGATACAAGTAGTGAGTAACTTTGAGCAGACTTGATCGAGCGGTGGCATGATATTAACTAGAATAGAAACAGATTTTGTTGAGATTTGTATAGTTAGAGATTAACCTATCATGGCTCCCGCCGTTTTAATAGAAAACCTCCAAAAGCGCTACGGCACGGTTGAAGCCGTGAAGGATGTTTCCTTGAGAGTAGAACCAGGCGAAATCTTCGGTTTACTCGGTCCTAACGGAGCAGGGAAAACAACCACCTTGCGTGTTTTGTGTACTCTCACGACACCAGATGCTGGTAAAATAGAAGTTTCTGGCATTTCTGTATTAAATAATCCTAGAGCCGCAAGACGACGGCTAGGCTATGTTGCTCAGGAAGTTGCCTTGGATAAGGTACTGACTGGACGCGAACTGCTGCAACTGCAAGCGGCGCTTTATCATTTAAAAGGGGCAGTTGCAAAACAGCGTATAGAAACGGTACTCGATTTACTCAGTTTGCAGGAGTATGCCGATAAAAAGACAGGCACTTACTCTGGCGGGTTGCGCAAGCGCTTAGACTTGGCAGCAGGGTTACTTCACGCACCTGATGTGTTGGTTTTAGACGAACCAACAGTGGGGCTTGACATAGAAAGCCGTTTTGTGGTATGGGAGTTCTTGCGGAAATTGCGAAAAGCTGGGACAGCAGTTTTGATTACCAGCCATTATTTAGAAGAGATTGATGCGCTTGCAGATCGTGTGGCAATTATTGATCGCGGCATTGTGATTGCTACAGGAACACCTTCAGAGTTGAAAGATAAGGTAGGCGGCGATCGCATTACTTTGCGAATCCGCGAGTTTTCTCCCATTGAGGAAGCTAAGATCGCTCAAGATTTACTGACATCTTTGCCATTTGTTCAAGAAGTCATTATTAATAGCGCTCAAGGGAATTCTCTCAACTTGGTGGTGACGCCACAGAATGATGCCTTGATGACTATACAGCAGGCACTCTCTAACTCTGGATTACCAATATTTGGCATTGCCCAATCTCGACCTAGTCTAGATGATGTTTACCTTGCGGCAACAGGACAAACGCTAATGGACGCAGAACTAGTGGCGGTTGGCAATCGCGATCTCAAGGCTGAAAAAAAGCAAAATATGAGATAGATCGAGGTTAATCGCCATCTTTAAACAAATAACACCCAAAAACATTTTATGCGTGATACTGTAATACCTCCTAAATCGGAAATTAACTGGCAGCAAGTTGCATCACCTCAAGCACGTACTGATGCTACGCCTAATCTTTTTAGTGAATTGGTGCAAGAGACACTGGCATTAACACGTCGTTTGTTTATTCAGTTGCAGCGGCGTCCCTCGACGTTGATTGCAGGAATTATTCAGCCAGTCATGTGGTTAGTGCTGTTCGGTGCCTTATTTCAAAATGCGCCCAAAGGAATCTTCGGTAACACGACAAATTACGGTCAATTTTTAAGCGCGGGAGTCATAGTTTTTACTGCATTTACAGGAGCATTAAATGCGGGTTTGCCCGTAATGTTTGACCGAGAATTTGGCTTTTTGAATCGATTGTTAGTAGCTCCCTTAGCATCGCGATTTTCCATTGTTCTGGCTTCGGCAATCTTCATTATTAGCCAAAGTCTATTACAAGTAGTCATAATTGTGACAGCAGCAGCGTTTTTAGGAGCAGGGTTACCAGATATTGCCGGCTTGAGTGCGATCGCTTTGATCGTTTTCCTCCTGACTTTAGGGGTAACTGCCCTGTCCCTCGGCTTGGCTTTTGCTTTACCAGGGCATATTGAATTAATTGCGGTAATTTTTGTAACAACACTGCCGCTATTATTTGCCAGCACGGCTTTGGCTCCGTTATCATTTATGCCTAAGTGGTTGCAAATTGTAGCTACTCTCAATCCCCTTAGCTATGCAATTGAACCAATCCGCTATTTGTATCTTCACAATAATTGGGGATTGAATAGCATGGTGATGCACGCTTTTTGGGGTGATGTGACTTTTGGGGGTGCATTGCAGGTGTTACTTGGGTTTACCCTTGTCGCTTTATTGAGTATTCAACCCCTATTAAGACGTACTCTCGCTTAACAGATTAAACATAATTGGCAGGAGATATTAGAGGATGAAGATAACATTTTTGCCGCTTACACAATTTGTGGCGATCGCTATTGCAGGAATTAGTCTTGCTTCCTTTCTTACAACTCAACCTAGCTTGGCTGATCCCAACCAAGCGACTAACCTGGAAAACTACGATTCCCCAAACAGAACAGATCCGTTTTCACGTGGAGTTGAACAGGGTAATTTCAATATGTTTCAGTTAATTCATAACGCAAACTTTGGTCAACTTAACCCAAACTATGCTACTGAACAGAGTCAAGAACTAAACGATGCAGCAACTGCATTTAGAGCCAAGCAGCAACAACTGCTTCAACAACGTCCACAGCAGCCAACTCAACAAGTTCAACAAAATCGGGTACTTATACGCCAAGTGGATCATTAAAATTTTTGAGCGGTCATCTTTAACTCTGACCGCTCAAAGCTGATTACAATCCTAATGCACTTAGAATATCGCCAGCATGAGTAGACGTGTTGACAGCATTGTCAACATGAGCGATTTTACCGTCGCCATCAATAACGTAAGTGACGCGCTTGGCGTAACCGCCACCATCAACATCATAAGCTTTGATCAGGATTTTATCAGTGTCAGCCAAAAGCGGAAAATTCAGATTGAATTTTTGAGTGAATGCTTGGTGAGAAAGCTCATCATCTGCACTTACACCCAAGATGACAACATCTTTGCTTTTATATTGGTCAATGCTGTCCCGAAAACTACAAGCTTGTTTGGTGCAACCAGGGGTGTCGTCTTTAGGGTAAAAGTACAAAACAACGGTTTTCCCTTTAAAATTAGATAACGAGACAGTATTGCCGTTAGTGTCTTTGACTGTAAATCCAGGTGCATAGCTGCCGACTGCTAAAGACATAATTGAACTTTCCTTTGAAAAATTATTTGTGCATCTGAAATCTTACAATAATATACAATCGTTATCTGAAGAAACACTATGACGCGAAAGCCCAATCTGATATTAGAACCATAAAATGCCCAGTGCCCAAAGCCAGAAAACTTTTCACTATCCTCGTGGAACTGTAAATCGAGCCGAGCGAGCGCTAATATGTTCTCCCTTCAATCTGAGTCTATTTGAAGCGATGCGCTCTCATCATGTGGCATTAAGTGAGATTACTGGTAGTTCCGGAGTAAAATATGGCTATACCAGAAGCGCATTATCGGAATTAAGAACAGACAATAGTTTGATATGGTTGATTCAAGTGGGTGTACTGCGACGAGAAGTCGATGGTCAAGGAATTACAGATAGTTTTCGCCTAACTCCTCTAGGTTACCAGTTGGTAGAAAAATTCCACTCACAAGCTTGGCGTACTCCTTCATGGAGCGATCGCTCTGTAGATGCTGTTATTCATTGGTTAAGACTACCCTTTTAGATATCCATGGCAGTATAGTAACACGACAAGAGTTGGGAGAAAAAAAATGTCCCTGCATCTCTGTGTCAGCCTCAACTTCTCAAAACAATCGTCAAGTACAATCACCTACGCTCCTTTGGAGAACGGGTGAAGATGGGGAATCCCACAAATCTTGTTGAAAAGTGAAGAGTTAGGAGTGTGGAGTAAAAGGGAACAATAGATACGGAAGTTTAAACTCTCTTTATGAAGTATTTACCACCAGCATCCGATCCACTTTAAGTATTGGGGATGGGAGAATTATTAGTAGTTAGTTAAATTTTTGACTAACTCCTAAGTCGTCCTCAGTCTCACAAGACTAACCTGGAGATTTTGAAGAAACCCGATCTGTAAAAACTGATAGTTCATATGAAAGCAATTATGGTGGTGGGGACGACATCCCACGCAGGCAAATCACTGCTAACAGCAGCTATTTGCCGCATTCTATCTCGGCGTGGTTGGCGAGTAGCTCCTTTTAAAGGTCAAAATATGGCTTTAAATGCTTATGTTACCGCCAGTGGTGGAGAAATTGGCTATGCCCAAGCGGTACAAGCTTGGGCCGCAGGAGTTGTTCCTTGGGTAGAAATGAATCCTATTTTGCTCAAACCTCAAGGAGATATGACTTCTCAAGTCATTATTAAAGGAAAATCGGTGGGTAAAGCGAGTGCCACGGATTACTACGAGCAATATTTTGAGATGGGGTGGCGGGCAATTGAGGAATCGTTACAGCATTTAGGGACAGAATTTGATTTGGTTGTTTGTGAAGGTGCTGGTAGTCCTGCAGAAATTAATCTCAAGCACCGTGACTTGACTAATATGCGGGTAGCAAAATACTTAAACGCCCCGACTTTACTGGTAGTTGATATTGATAGGGGAGGTGCATTTGCCCACGTCGTAGGAACTTTAGAGTTATTAGATCCAGAGGAACGAGCTTTGATTCGAGGTGTCGTCATCAACAAGTTCCGAGGACAGCGATCGCTCCTAGAACCTGGGATAAAATGGTTGGAAGAACGTACTGGTATCCCTGTGGTCGGTGTTATCCCTTACTTAGAACATTTGTTTCCCCCGGAAGATTCCCTGGACTTAATAGAACGCAAACCACCAAAATCTCAAGCCGAGCTCAACATCGCCGTCGTCCGCTTACCGAGAATTTCTAACTTTACTGATTTTGACCCTTTAGAATCAGAACCGACAGTGATGTTGAAATATCTTAGTCCGAAGCAAGATTTAGGACATCCAGATGCAGTGATTCTCCCAGGCACAAAAACTACAATTCCTGACTTGCTCTTGTTGCAAAAAAGTGGTATCGCAGAAGCAATTCAAAATTATGCAGCAGCTGGTGGCACAGTATTGGGCATCTGTGGCGGTTATCAAATACTGGGTCAGATGATCGCAGATCCAGAGGGAATAGAAGGACAAGCCGGCAGATATCAGGGACTGGGGTTATTACCAATCAAAACTGTGATTACAGGACAGAAAATTGCCCGTCAGCGCCAAGTTACCTCGAATTTTCCCCAAATGGGCTTGCCAGTCACAGGGTTTGAAATCCACCAAGGGAGATCGCGTATAGAAACCCAACCAACAGACTCCCAATCCTACCAACCCCTGTTTGACGATATTAATTTAGGCATGGTGGATAATTGTCTATCTGTTTGGGGTACTTATCTCCACGGGATTTTTGATAATGGTCCTTGGCGACGTGCTTGGTTAAATCGCCTGCGTCAACAGAGGGGTTTAAAATCGTTACCTACAGGCGTTGCTAACTACCGAGAACAACGGGAGAATATTTTGGACTCCCTTGCCATTGAAGTGGAACGGCATTTAGACTTAACACCATTTTTGTCTTAAGGCAGGTTCTCATGACTATTCGCGTCCGCTTTTTACCAGACGATATTACCGTTGAAGCCAAAGTGGGAGAACCACTGCTGGATGTTGCAGAGCGAGCTGGGGTTTTCATTCCCACTGGTTGTTTGATGGGTTCTTGTCACGCTTGCAGTGTGGAAGTGGACGGTGGAGATATGATTCGCGCTTGCATTACCGCAGTTCCACCAAGACGCGAAGAGTTAACGATTCATCTGTTTAGTGATCCAACTTGGTAAGAAGATTTAGGAATGAGAGTTAAGAGTTGTCGAGACGCAAAATTTCACGTTTATAGAGGAGTTATAAGCAACCCCTAACTATAAGTTAGGGGCTTCAGCCCAGTTCAAAGAAATGAGTTTTAAATTCATAATTTCTCACTCTTAACTTTTTGGCCATTTGACTTTTGACTTTTGACTCTTGAGAAGCGACTGACTGGTTCCTCATTTTTCATCCGACTGAGGTGAATTCGATTGAGCTTTAAGAGCGTATTCTCTAAATCTTTCTAAATCAGCTTTTACAGTCGATTCTACTGCCCGTCCTAAAAATAAATTATCCATAATTTTGCCAATGATCCCTGGGATAGCGTAGGCAAAAGTAAGTTTTACAATACTACTACTGTGGCGATCGTAAAAGCGGATTGCTCCCCGATTCGGCAAACCATCAATCGATTCCCACTGGATAATTTGATGGGGAACGACTTTAAGAATTCGCGATTTCCAAGTAAACTCTAAACCGCCAGTATTAAGTTTCCATAAAGACATCTCTGGATCGTCCTTTGGAACTGTAACAGAATCAATCCACTTCATCCAGCGAGGCATCTGCTCCAAGTCCGCCCAAAGACTCCAGACTAACTCTATAGGAGCCTCAACCTCTACCTGTACGCTATGCTCTAGCCAATCAGCCATTTTGTGTTGTTTTTCCTTCGCGCCCTTCGCGTCTAGTCTGCCTTGAAGCCCTTCGGGTGACGCTACGTTCGCGCAGCGTCTCCTTTTGGGAGAAGATCGCAGCCCCCTACAGAAAGCCCTACTTCTTCACATTTTCCAAAATTGCTTTTGCCGCACGCCTTCCCGAAATGACCGCCCCCTCCATACTATCGATGTAGTCCTGCTGAGTGTAGCTACCCGCGAGAAAGAAATTAGAAATCGGTGTTGTTTGCTGGGGACGGTAAACATCCATACCCGGCCCTTCACGATATAAAGACTGAGCCAGTTTCACCACACTATACCAAGTCATGTTGAGTTCTCTTGAGGAAGGGAACAACTCATGAACTTGCTTGAGGACATGTTGGGCGATCGCCTCATTATTTTGTTTAATAAAAGGATCTCCTGGTGTCAACACAAGTTGCAACAACGATCCTTGACCTTCCTTATAATAATCAGCAGGGCTTGTCAAAGCTAAATCGGCAAAACAAGAAAAATCAGCATCTGAGGTATACAACAAATTATCAATTCCCGATGCACGATCTAACTGTTTGCGCTTGAGAGCATCGTGCAATTCTGTTACCCAACCATCAAACCGCAGTTGCACCGTTGCCACTGGCACTGCATCCAATTTATAAATATTGTCAAACTCTTGCCATTTGCGCCACTCCTGAGGTATCAGACGATGAATTCCAGGGAGATCGCAAGCAGCGACATAGGCATCAGCGGTGATGATTTCCTCAGTCTCGCCATTTGCCACTACCATACCAGTCACATGGATTTGTTCCCCAACTTTTGGAAACAACATCTCTCGCACTCGGCGACGAGTGTAAATTTTTGTATTTCTAGCTTCTAAATATTTCAAGATAGGCTTGTGCAGGTATTCATCAGGGGAACCTTCCAGCATCCGCAATATTGAAGCTTCCGTTCTTGATGCAAACAATTGAAAAATTGTCAACATACAACGGGCAGACATATTCTCACAATCTATAAATCCTAAAGCGTAAGCAATAGGATTCCACATTTTTTTGATACTACCATCGCTACCACCATGACTGCGGAACCAATGAGCAAAGCTAACTTTATCCAAATTACGAATAGTTCTCATCGCCCCATCAAAATCGATTAACCCACGTACAACTGGACTCGTACCAAGAGCGATCGCATTTTGCAATTTATCCTGCAACGAGAGTTGAGTCGTGGTAAAAAATGCTTTTAACCCATTAAAAGGTGCACCTGTAAAGAAACGAAAATCTAGAGAACCAATACGTTCCCCTTTATTAATGAAAGTGTGGGAATGTTCTTTCAGTCGTAAATTTTGTGACGCTTCCACTTTCTTCATCAAGTCAAACATTTGGTAGTAGCAGCCAAAAAATACGTGCAACCCCATTTCAATGTGGTTGCCTTCGCCATCAACCCAACTGCTAACTTTACCGCCAACAAACGGACGAGACTCAAAAATCTCTACTTCACAGCCTGCATCAACTAAATCTACAGCAGTTGCTAGCCCAGCTAGTCCCGCACCAACTATTGCAATACGCATTTTCGATTCCGTCTTTACCTTTTCAGTTTCTTTACAAATTGTAACTGGATTGGTAGCGGAATTTGCTGATCAGATTAAATGCTTATTTGTAAGCATTTAATCTGATCATCTCTCAATATTCAGGAGTGCTGAGTGCTCCTGAAGGTTGTTTCAGGGATCTACTTTCGCCCAGTTCTTGCATGTCCCAGAGCAAAAATAGTGCAACCTTCTCTTCTACCTAACTCGACGCGTGTTGCCACCGACAGACCAATCAAACAAGGTTGCCCCATTTTTGTTTCGTGTAAGACCCTTAACCATGGGTAGGTTTTTAAATCTTGTACTGATTACCTGATCGCATCACGGCAACTTAAAAGTTGCAACTAACTTTCATCTCTGTGGTTTTAGCCTAGAGATGAAAGCATTTTTCTTATAAAGAAGAATTGCAGAATCTGCCGGATATAGTCTTCTACGCATACCTCCTTGAGGTAAAGAGGTGGCAGTGAATAGCAATCGCTTACCAAGGGTTTCCCTTTTGTTCCACTATCTCTTAATCCCTTCCAATCCCATTCCCATTTTCTTCAGACATAATAGGTAACCCTCGAATGAGTTCCCGAATGACATCTGTTGCAGGTCTACCTGTCTGCAGGCAATATTTTTCTAGTTTTTCCGCTTCCTGGGTAGCCAAATTCACAGTGATACGTTTTACAGCCCATTTCTTATTAGTCATTTTTTATGCTATCTGCTGTGTATTAACATCATAAAATAATCTAACTTCAAAGATGAGTAAGAAGGATTAGATTATCAGAGTTTTTGTCACGAAACAAGCGATGCTATTAACACTGAAACTTCTTTGTTTGTCAAAGTATTCATTTTTCAATAGAACATCATCTTGATAATCTAACAATTAGTCTTGTGACAGCCAAACTAGCGCACACTTTGTGTCGCTAAACATAATCAATCTAAAGACAGCATGTATCCAAAACAACTATGAAATTTTACTCATTTCTTGAAGCTACCTACTGTTAAATAAATAACTATTTTCCAAATTGGTAGTCCTCACAAGTAATGAATATTAACTAGCACGTGCTTTTCAGGCACTTACCAATAAATCTCCAGTCGGATGTGTGAATACAGGAGCTTGAACAAGTGGCAAAGGGTTGTCTGCTTAATTAGGAAATTACCCTCTATCATTGTTATCACTACCAAAGATAGATGACACATTATAGTTTGTTGTGATTCGATCCTTGATTTCCTGTCGTTCTCCTTCAATGTTTTAGTTGAGGTAAACTATGCAAAAATGAGAAACCTGTTAGAGTTTTATGGTTTTCAGTAACTTGGTTTTATCCAATCTCTTGAGTTTGGATACCAAAATATCTCTATAGATTTTTGTTTTTCCAAGTAAATTTTGTGGACGGTTATCCCATTTTTTATATGAATAATGAAGTGGTTATTTTCTCTCCTTATACTTATAACACTATCAATGGATTTGTTATCACTACAGATTTTGCATTTATCTGAGGATAAAAATAGTTTTGAGATCATTAATTAGCTATTTTTTTATCATACTCTCTACTTATTTATAAAATAAGTTTGAAACTTTTGCCAAATAATTCCTTTTAAGTAAGAATTAATAATGCTTGACTTCCAGCTTCTTTATCAACCTTATCATTGATTTTTTTATTGTATATTGAAACTGCTTGATTTTTTATCCTTTAACCAATCTTTATTCAAATCAAGACTATCAAAAGTAATTTGTTTTTTTATAATATTTTTATGAAGTAAACAGTCAAATATAAATGTTTAAGTTAAGTATATGAAAATTAAACAAATAGATATGATGAAAAATTAGTACTCTTAAAGTCGGTAAGAATTTGATGAAGAAGAATTTCCTTATTTAGAAAAATACACTGTTGACTTAAAGTCTGACTACAGCAGTTTGATCGTTCCATAAAAATAAATGCCTAGGCGTTATACTTAGTATCTGCGTCTTAGTTGCAATGTTTACCAATACGCCTAGGCATTTAACGCTTTTCTATGACTGACTTTGGAGAGAGAATGTAGCGATTCTCAATTACTCGTGCCCTGTCCCAAACTTGGGAGAGGGATACCCGTTAAGATCGGTGAGGGCATTATGTATGTGACTTAAACGAGAAGCGCTATAATTGGAGTCTAGACTAATTTTGCCGATAAAACCTCGAAACCCTTATCCAGATAGACTTTTCTATATTATATGCTTTTTATGATTCCGAAGTCTAAAATGCTTGCTAGACAACGGCTGTAGCCTGAAAATTCGGATATTGAGGTGACTTCCAGTCACACCTACACACACAAAGTCTACAAGGCAAAGACTAACGTAAAAATAGGACCTCACATTTAATAGAAGCGAAAGTATTAAAAGAGCGTTAAGTAAGTTGCGATGATGGTATGCCTTTGTTCACAGAACCTCATAAATAAAGTAGGCGTGCTTTTTAGCGATTCCCGCTCAATGACCCCAAACTACTACCTATTTATGATTTTTTCGCGCCAACCTGGTTAGTTGCGAGCGCCGAGTTTCTAATTCACGAATGATTTAAAAGCCCTATATAGATGCTTCATAAATAATAGATAAAGTATAATTAGATCTAAAATAATTAAGTTAGTAAAAAGTCTATAGCAATTGATTTGTAAAGTTTGTAATGTCAAATCTGCTGTACCATCCAGTCTGTAAGGGGTAAATACTTTCCATGATCTGCTCAAAGCTCAGTTAAGCAGTACCCCATAAGATGAGTATCGGCTGTTTTTTACGCTACTCTACCCATCATTAGCCCATAGAATTATATTTATGGTTATAATCTAAGTAATTATTCAAGTTGCAGTTGAGACATCAGTTGAAGAGTACCGAGTCCTAAATCTTTAGGTGAAATGGATTGAGCTTCAAACACAGCCATCATATCTCTTAACTGGGGATTGCCACGGGAAGTTCCTGTTAGCCCTTTAGCTACGATTAAACCACAGTATCCTTTGGTATTTTTACACCGTTGATTCCATTTTTTCCGAGCTTCTACGTGTGTTGGGTCATCATCTTCAAATTCACCAAATAAAAACAATTCCCCATTTTCAGTTTGCAACAAACCCAAGTCGTAGTGCTTGCGCTCATCTGGATCTGCTCCTGGATTAAAGCAAATTGCTTTTATTCCTCCAGCTTTTTCAATATTTTCGATCACAGACTTTGCCTTGGGACGGGAAGTTTGAATTAAAATCACAGGTAAACCTTCACCAGTTTGTCTAATTTCTCCTGCTTTATGGTAGTTAACTTGCTTATGCAAGTACTCCAACATTTCCCAAGAGACTACGCCTAAGCTGAGGAAAGAATCTTCTGGTATCAAGTCATCTCGCAAAGACTGAAACGTTGATTCTGATTCTTCCTCTGGAATGTCGAAGTCTGCCATTTCCTCTAATTCTGCTGTTAACTCGGGCAGAGTAGAGACAGTGACGGAAACAGATTTAGTTGGTTCATTTGATTGAGGCAGCGAAATGCGATAACGACGACTGAGTCGGGGAAGAGTATCCTCACTCATCTGGCGACGATGATCGCGAATAAAGCGGCAAAGACTTTCTAAGGCGACAAAAACGACAAGTGCTTCTTCGTCATACAAAACAGATCGCAGCCCTTCTAAAGGATGGATATTGCCAAAAGTAGGGTCAATTTCTGATAACGGCAAATCCGATAAGTCTAGTTCCCCAAAGTCGTCGTCATCTTCATCAATATCTTCAGTATGCTCAAAGGTAAGAAACAGACAATCTTGCTTGAGAAAAGCCTCTTCCAAACGCCCTTGTGATTCCTCATCTCTTAGAACTGATGCTCGAAACTGTCTTAAGGACTCGGACGAACGATAAAATAAGACCCCATACTCCATTCCCAGCATCCCCACGATCGAGGCATAAAGTGTACCAACATCCCACTTGTTAATCTCTATTGACAAGATTTGCTGTTCCTCTAACAATTGCCAAGGAGCTGCTTGCCAAATTGCAAATGCCTTATCGTGCAAAGCTTGTGCATATTGCGGAGGTAAATCGGGAACTTGGCTATCTAAGATTTCAGTAAATCCACGAAATAGCTCGTCAATCAAAGGCAATTCTGGTGCATAGTCAATTCCAATGTCCAAATCTTGCAGCACTCCGCGCAGATAAAATTGGATCTCTCTGTCCCTAACCACAATTCTTTGAGGCCGAGCTGGTTTGGCTGGACTGTGGGGATGTTCGATTGCTCGCATTAAGGTGCGAACAATCGCCTCCGGACCGGTTTCTGGTGCTACTACGTCCATTCCCCGAACAATCCCTTGTGAGCCATCCACCCACAGAATACATTCGCCCTTTGCCTCTGAGTCCTCGGCTTGGGTTTGTGATGACAATGGACGGCGATCGCCCTCCCACACAGAAGGAATTTGGGTTAATTTCTTCAACCGACGGCTGGTAGAGCGATTAAAACTTGTCATAGAGTAAATTAATCAAAAGAAGCTATTTTTATGAAGTATCATGCTTGGGTTGAGGCTAGTCTTGGATGAAAGCTCCCGGCTACTAGTAAGAGCGCGAGCGCGGATTTGGTTGGCATATGGGATTTAAACTCTAGAAATACTGAATCTCTCAATTCTAGAATAAAAATCTTTGTGTGCTTTCGCCCGACTCTTTACAATTTGGCCTAGAGCGGCATTTATATCGCTAGAATATATGTAAAAACTTTTGGAGTAATTTGGGCAATTGAGACCTTTTAATGAGAAACCTTATCTCTACACTCTCATATTTAGAATAACTTAGGAGACCAAAAAGCAGATGACACAAGCACAAGCAACTCAATCTCAACAAAAAGGAATTCAGTTGAGCACCTCCGCTCTGCGACAGGTGAAATTCTTGCAAGATAAGCAAGGTACAGATTTATGCTTACGGGTTGGAGTGCGTCAAGGTGGTTGTTCCGGGATGTCTTACTTGATGGATTTTGAAGATCCAGGTAAAATTACCCCTCATGATGATGTTTTTGACTACGATGGCTTCAAAATTGTTTGCGATCGTAAGAGCTTGTTATATCTTTATGGCTTAATGCTAGATTATAGCGATGCTATGATTGGCGGTGGCTTTCAATTTACTAACCCTAACGCCTCTCAAACCTGTGGTTGCGGTAAATCATTTGGTGTCTAATATTGTCCTTTGTCATTTGTCGTTGTCTAATGATAAAGGACTAATGACGAATGATCAATGACTCATAACGAATTGGCTATGACTCAAACAGTCGAATCCCTGTTTGATACAGGTTTGGAACGATACAAGGCGGGAGAAGCACCTTCAGAGTTGATCCCCTTATTTAAAGAAGTATGTGATCGCGCTCCCAAAAGCAGTCCGGCTTGGACTTGTTTAGCATGGTTGTACCTGCTTGATGATAAACCAAGCTTTGCTCATAAGGCGGCACAAAAAGCAGTCAAGTTAAATCCACAAGATCCACAAGCTAGGGTGAATCTTGCTGTAGCAATGCTGGAAACAGGTCAAAAAGGTTTACGGCAACATGTTGACTTTGCACAACAGCTAATATTTGTTAACTCTGAATGGCAGGAGGAAGTCAAAAATAGCATTGAAGAAGGTTTAAGCAGAAAACCAAATTGGTCAAGTCTGGCAAAAGTTAAAAGCTGGCTATTTGAAAAGTGATGAGTGAGTTATCATTCTCTTTAATATACAAAGCATCATTGCTTCTGCTGATCTCTTCTCCTCATCCACCCGTACAGGAATGAGAAATAAAGGTCAATACAGTTTGCGTTAGTGCCGAACAGGTATTCAAAGAAGTTACGTGTGTAGAGATTATCTACTCTACACACAGGTAAGTTCACGTATCCTGGAAATGTATTGGAAATATCATCTTCATAACTCTGCGCCTCTTGACCCCCTACTCAATCATCCCTTTATGAAAGATAAACTATTAAGCTGGCTCAACTACGTTTTAGTAGCCGATGTATTCCTAGTTATCTTCGGCTTTGTATGGCTCGCGATCGCAGTCATCGGACGTCAGTCAGGATTGCCACTGGGTTTGGATTTATGGTACAAACTTTGGCAGCCTGTATTTACTCCGGCAATTACTATCCTTATTGTTGGTGCGATTACCAGTGGCATTTTGAGTTGGATTTCTCGGAAATTTCTGAACACTGGTAACGGTTAGTAGTTGGTGACAAGTATAACTACTAACTACTAATTGCTAACTTCATTTGAGAATTTGTTCAAGTGCTGGTTGCAGATGAGAATATTGATACTTAAAGCCAGTCGCTAAGGTTCGTTGGGGAAGGACTTGTTGACCTTCTAAAACGACCTTTGCACCGTCTCCCAAAAGAGCCTCCATTGCAAAAGCAGGGACAGGTAACCAGGAAGGACGATTCATAACTTGTCCCATTGTTTTGCTCAATTCTGTCATGCGGACTGGGTGTGGGGCAGTAGCGTTGTAGATTCCTTGCATTTCCGGCTTAGTTAAAGCAAGGATTATCAAATTAACGACATCATCTAAGTGAATCCACGAAAACCACTGTTGACCGCTACCAATAGGACCACCTGCAAAGAGTTTGAAAGGTGTAATCATTTTTCCTAGGGCACCACCCATCCCTAAAACTATGCCAAATCGCAGAATAATCAGTCGGACACCAACATCTGTAACTTTTTGGGCTTCAGCTTCCCAACTCTGGCAGACTTGAGCAAGAAAATCTTGGCCTGCTAGACTCTTTTCATCAAAGACTGCTGTTTCGCTTGTACCGTAGTAACCAATAGCTGAGGCGTTAACCAACACATTTGGTTTGGGGTTGGCGTTAAGTATTGCTTCGACAATTTTTTGGGTACCTAACTTACGGCTGTTGAGAATTTCCTGCTTGCGTTCTGGTGTCCAACGTCCTTCGCCAATAGGTTCTCCTGCAAGATTGACAACACCTTCACATGTAGCAAGTTGATGCCAAAAACTAGGTTCATTCTGTGTATAAGCAGCAATTTCCACATTGGGAAAAGCTGTAGATGGAAAAATCTTTTGGGCAAAAGCAGTATTACGAGTCAATACCAGCACTTTCATACCCTCCCCTTGGAGTCGTTCTACCAAACGACTACCGACAAATCCTGTTGCACCAGTAATTGCTACTTTCATGTTTCTCAGTTAGGTAACCACTGCCTTCAGTCGTCAAATTTTTCTTTGTTCGGCAGAATCTAGATAATAAGTAAACTATATTTAGTCTACTTCGTAAACTATTATAGGATGGACGGAGTGTTGCAAGACTTGGGGCTATTATGGCTCGTTATACATGTTCATTTATTATTTCTGTTCCAATTAACGATCTCCAACCGTTACTTGTAGAACTTCTGCAAGACTGTAATTTGGATGTTCAGTACTACACACCCGATTACATTATGGCGCGAGAGATTCCCGGTAATGTTTCCTTTTCCAAATTGGTGACAGTGGAAGCGCTTATAGATAAAAGTACAGCCACTGACACAGGAACTCGAATGAGTATTGTCATTAAAAATGATGAATTGCCGCTCCAGCTGCAAAACCACTGTCAACAAATGTTTGAATTTATTAAACAGGCGATTGAAGATTGCCGCTATTGGCATCTGATTGAAAGTCTTGCAGGATAGTGGTGCCCAAAAGAAAGCTTTATGAATCAAGAGCGCGATCGCACTCGTGTTCGGATGTGAAGATTTTTATCCACCGTGCCTCCTTGTCGGATGGCGCGACTCCTACTTAGTAGAAATCGCTCTCATCTGTCAAGTTTCAGTCTTCAATATCCTCGGTCATGCCAGGGTTAATTAGTGTAATATCATACTCGCTCGAATCTGTCTGCCCCGGTCGCATAGTATCTCGTAGTAAATAATAAATGGCACGCACTTGAGGACCAAAAATAATTTCGTCTTCGTTCTTCAGATCGTGAGAACCCATCTTACGTCCCTTGATCATTAGACCATTGGCACTCGGCTTACCTTTTTCATCACCATCGAGAATTCGATAATAATACCTATGGCTACTACCGTCTCGGATCTGCCTGACTAGTGTGGCGTGGCGACGCGAAACAAACTGCGAAATTAAACGGATATCGCAGTCACGATCTCTACCAATTGAGTACATTGAGCGATCAAGAGGAAATTCTTTGCGTCCTTGCTCGTCTTCTATTATTAACAGATGGGTTTCATTAATTTGTGCTGCCATTGACAAATCATTGCTACAATCTTTGGAACTTTTGTTAATCAAAATTTTTTGATTATTGTTTGCTGTCATTCTCTAACTTAAAGTCTATGATGCTGATATAAATTGGTAAACATTTAATTTACTTATCTATAAGAGTGAGAAGTCAGAACAGTGTCTTCCATCTCCCTTGAGTTTTGAAGAGACAGCACTGTGGGCGGCTTTCCCGACTTGAAGCCAGGAGTTTTCAAAGATTAGAACCCCTGCATGATTTATCCGGTAGATTGTCAACAGGAAGACTTTTTTGCTCCCTAATGTTTAAATTCAAGAGCTTCTGACTGTTTTCCCGAAAAAGAAGTGCCTTGGCGAGAAATTTAGTTCGTATAAAATAACTCGCTTAGCACTTAGCACTATTTTGATAAGTTTCGTAATAGCTAACTACCGACCTAGTGTAACCTGAGTTTGAGAAAATCAATAATTGTGTTCGGAAAGATTACCTCTAAAGGCATAGCTTAAGGACGATTTGCGCTCTCGCCGTAACAAAATTGAGTTTGTGACAACACTAACAGAGCTAAAAGCCATTAGTGCGGAAGCACCTGCTGGGCTAAGAGCAAAACCCAAACTAGGTAATAAAACACCAGCAGCTAAGGGAATTCCAAGTGTATTGTATGCAAAAGCCCAAAATAAATTCTGGCGGATTTTGTTGAAGGTGGCACGACTCAGCTCAATCGATTCCACAACGTCAGTTAAGCGATCGCGCATCAGAACAATGTCAGCCGTTTCAATAGCGACATCGGTTCCAGAGTGCAAAGCAATTCCTACATCAGCTTGAGATAAAGCCGGAGCATCATTAATGCCATCTCCTACCATTGCCACAATCGCTCTCGCAGTCGTGTTCTTCCCTATTCCCCCATTTTGGAGATCTTGTATTGCCGCAGCTTTCTTAGCTGGGGGGACACCTGCCATCACATCAATGTTCTCTAGTCCTAATTGTTTAGCTATACAAGTGGCTGCTTGAAATGTATCACCACTAAGCAAGATAACTCGTAAACCCAAAGAGCGCAATTTGTCAACCACAGAAGACGCATCAGATCTCAGAGTATCTTGAATAGCAATGAGTCCGATGATTGTTTCTCCAACGGCAACATATACAACTGTTTTTCCAGAAGATGCCAGTTCCAGAGCCTGTAAGCGTGCAGTTTCATTGATTGCAATTCCATGCCAGCGCAACCAATCTTCATTTCCTAACAGTACCAAATGACCTTCTACCACAGCAGACGCGCCGAATCCCACTTCCGTGTGAAAGTTTATAGCAGTTGGTATAGTTAACTCTTGCCGATTTGCCTCCTGCTGAATCGCTTTTGCCAGGGGATGGCAGGTACCACTTTCTACTGCTGCAGCAAGTTGTATTAGGGAGTAGCGAATAGAGAATGAGGAGTGGGTTTTTCCACTCACTAAAGCCCACTCGCTATTTTCCTCTATTGAGATACAATCAGTAACAGTTGGATGACCAGTCGTCAGAGTACCAGTTTTGTCAAATACCACAATGTCTAACTGGTGTACTCTTTCCAGAACATCGCCACCTTTGATTAACAAACCGCGTTCGGCACTGATTGCAGTTCCCACTAGAATAGCTGTTGGTGTGGCAAGACCTAAAGCACAGGGACAAGCAACTACCATGACTGCGATCGCTAGCTTTAAACTTAGCAGCAGTGGGGAGTCGGGATGAAGTTGTGGGGTTTGATGTGCCATGTGCATACCACTTGACATGATGACCACATCGTGGAATATATGGCTGCCAACAAAGTACCAAAATCCGAAAGTCAACAAAGCTGCTGTCAATACCCCGTAAGTAAAGTACCCAGCGACTGTATCTGCTAATTTCTGTACCGGGGCTTTGCGAGTTTGCGCTGCTTCTACTAAGGCGACAATTTGAGCTAGAGTGGTGTCATCTCCGGTACGAGTTGCCTGGATTGCGATCGCCCCTGATTGGTTTAGCGTTCCTCCTGTCACCAGATCTCCTGGTTGCTTTATGACTGGTAATGCTTCTCCAGTTAGCATCGACTCATCTACTGTTGTTTGCCCTTCCACCACCTCACCATCAACGGGGATTTTCTCTCCTGGTAGAACCTGTAACCATTCACCAACACGTACTTCTTCAGCAGGAATCTCTGTCACTGGGGAGGAAGCAAGAACTTTTGAGGCAGGGGAAGAATTAGCTCCTGAATCTGCTTCTTTCGGTTTGGCAATCAATCTGGCTATTGGTGGCTGGAGCGCAAGTAATTGCCTGAATGCGGCAGCAGCTCGATTTCTAGCTTGTTGTTCTAATGTGCGTCCGAGAAGGATAAAGCCGAGCATCATCACTGGCTCATCAAAAAAACATTCCCAACCTAGTTGGGGAAATAGTAAAGCAATTATACTGGCAGTGTAGGCTGTCAGCGTTCCCAATCCCACTAAGGTGTTCATATTGGGTGCATTGTGCCGTAACGTGCGCCAGCCATCCACTAAAATTGGACGCCCTGGAATGAGTAGCGCTACTGTAGCCAATCCACAGTGGAACCAAATATTATGCAAGACTGGTAACACGAAGCCAGTCATGTTACCAAAATGACCCATTAACGACAGTACTAGCAGTAGAGAAGCAATGAGCAATTGTCTTTGTACAGACTGCATGTCTTGGCGATGTCGTTCTTCTGGATCTTGTGTTGCTTGTGTTTCGCTTGCTTTTTTCCTACCAGATTTCCGAGGTTGAGTCGGAAACCCAGATGCGGTTAATTGTTGTGCCAGTGAATCTGGATCTACCGTATTGCCTTCAGATTCTACAACTGCTACCTCTGTTGCCAGGTTTACAGAAACACTTTTGACTCCAGGATGTTTACAGATATGTCGTTCTACTGCCTTAACACAGCCAGCACACTTCATACCTCCAACATCTAAGGTAATTTTCTTTGTAGTTAGAGTTTGTTCTAGAGGGAAGTTAGTTTTCGGGACAATTTGCATTCTCAAGAATTTGGATTTGCTACGAAACTTTAACGCATTAATAAGCTAACGCAAGTCTACGTTGCACGTTTTGAAGCGTTGTAACTCTTAAAACGTTCTTTGTGACAAATGAACGCTTCTGTTTAGTCACAGTCAGAGAACGCACTTTCCGAAGTGCTGATTCCTAATGACTGAGGACAAACCGAACGGTTTAATGTACAAGTTGAGTCGTGTAACAGCTTAAAAGCGTCTCTACTTTGAGAGTAGGCGAAAATCACAGCTTTGAGAGCTAAAAATATTAACTTTTTCTAATTATCCAGATCGACAGAGCGATAATGACGACTCCAAAGTAGGTAAGTCATGTAGATTATACAAACTAGTTGTGCTGGTATGAGAGCAATCTCGCTTTTCCAAAAATCGTTGATTTCCAAACTAGATATAGCGTTGAAATATCCTAAGCCAAATAAGGCAAGTACGGCAAAGGTTGTGTTTTTACGTTTGAGCGTTACCATATTGTTAGAAATAAGATATTTTTTATTAAATAAAAATAATTGAGTAACATTCCCTTGTGGAAATCATTCTTCTTTGAAAGCAGAATTCAAAGTTTAGTGTTCCGCAATTTTATTAAAGATATTCTGAATGCTTCTGAATACAACTCTTTTAGCATAAGTTATGCATCGATTTTAACGTTGTGCTTGAAACTCGTACTCCGTAAATTTACTTGAAAATAGTTTTTTGACTTACAGTTATAAGGGTGAAGAGCTTTACCCTACACAGAACGCCGTGCATGCGAACGCCTCTAAGAGTGATCCATAAAAATAAATAGCACTACGGATTGGGGAATATTACGACTACGACGAGAGATCTAGAATGAACTGCTGGGCATTTATTTCTTGGCAATATGCAAAGACTGTGTTCTATTTACGTAAAGCTCGCGCTCCTAGAAACTTCTCTCCCGCAGACTTTACCTGAAAATTGCTACAAGAGAAAATAAGAGCATATTGTAATATGCCCTCTTAAATGCGTTGCCGTGGACTGATTAATGAGGTAATGCACCATACATAAGAATATCTACTAGACAATAAGTCTTCAAAAATACTCCCTCAAAATTTTTAAATTACTTATGTGTTCTTTGCTTCCTTTCTCTGATCTGGGAAGAGTTTTTCAATCAATCCTCTTGTGATGGTCAGGGAGCAGAAATTAAATTATGATCAAAGAATATTTAGAACCAGCCCTGTTTATTAATAAAATAGGTATTAATGAATTCGTCGTGAGACTTATTCAAGTAGATCATCCCTTCAATTAAACCTACAAGCTGCATAATCAACAATGTAAAGCCGTAGGTAAAATAACTGCCTACTAAAGAAACAGTCAGCATGATTAAGCCTTCTGCTGGATAACCGAGAATAAATTTATGGAACCCAAAACCTCCAAAAATAATACCGCAGTACCCAGCTAGAAGTTGTTTGGTCGCCTGACTGGGGGTAAGATTTGCCATATGATTGTCACTCCTTTACGTGTAACGTATAAAATAAAACTTAAAATTTTCCTAAGAATCCAAGTAAATGTATTTACTTACTAGGTATATATATTTTTACCTTTGTTTTAGAAAGAATTCCTAAAACAAATAGCCACAAGCACTACTGGAATAGCAGCCTTTGGTGACTTTTGTTAACTTTAACAACAAAACCCTATAAGGTTACGTTGTATATGATTATACTTATATGCTAACGCGAAACTTCTCAAGAAAGTGAGAGGACATTGAGTGCATAATTTCTCGCTAAATTTTATATAGAGAAAATAATCAGTAACGAAAAAGTATTAAATTTTACATTTAATTTTAGGTAATTCGCGAATTATTAAGATTTGACTAATAATGTAATAAAATTGCTCAGCGCGCTCTTTGTGATTAAAGCCAATTACGAATTAGTATTTGTTTTGTTGTTCTCTACTCTTATTTAACTTTAGAAAAGTGGCATGAATACACGTCCTTAGAAGCTAGATTAGAGCGGCTGATCAACTGAATTCAATAATGTAGTCGCAACTAAGAATTTATTTGCGCTCCATACTTAATAAACGGAATGTTGATTGCCATCACTCCGCTTTATTATTGTTATATATAACACACCCACTTGTGTAATTTATACTACAAGTAAATTTGTTGCCAAGTTAGCATTTTTTGATGCTTACTGCCAATTATAATTGGTAAATTTTTATGACAATGGACTTGGCAACAATTTGTAATTTTATCAATGGGGAAAAATGTACTATTTACTACTCCCTAAAAGAAATAGACTAAGTAGAGTCCCACTGTTCCAGAGACTGTGAACGAGCATGGGAGCAAGGAGATTGCGCGATCGCGTATAGACAACTCCTAAAACGCATCCTAACGCGTACAAGGGTAAAATTTCCGACAAACTGAGGTGAGCAACGGCAAATAACAATCCACTAGCCTGAACCGATACCCACACAGGTAAGTAACGAGTGAGGGAAGGCAATAAAAAGCCGCGAAACAAAAATTCTTCAAAGAGTGGGGCAGCGATCGCAGCAGTAAAGAAAAACATTCCCAGTGCGACAAAATCTTGTGCTGACAACGCCAGTTGTAATAAAGGATTGCTCCCACCTTGCCCTTGCCATAGTTGTTGATTGATCAATGACACCACCACGACTACGGGCAAAGCCACACAATAGCCACCCAAGCCCCACAAAAACCAATTCCCTTTAAAATTGAAACGAAACCAGTTCTCTGGTAGAGGGAAAAAACGTTTAATAGACAGATACAGTACAAACAGTGCACTCGCTGCCACTAACAGGTAAGTTACCAAGACGTATAATGCTTGAATTCGCACATTACCTATAGGACGAGGAATAGGAATGATAGATAATACTAAGGGTAGTACGACTTGTCCCATTAAAAAAAAGCCAAGGACAAAGACTTGCAAAATCGTTTCACCATTCCAAGGCGTCAACCAAGGCACATTAGCATTTTGAGCCAATAAGGCAGCGTCCCCTTTCACAAAGCGTTGCCATACCAAAAAAATTATCAATCCTATACCAATCAAAGCTCCCAGCAGTGGAACAGTACCAATAATTGCAAATTTCAACAAAGCTTGTTCAGCCACTTCTTGTTCCCTGGCTTTGAGGCTCACCAGTGCTTCTTGACGTTGCTGGAGTTGGTAAAGTTGGGCGAGAGTCGTGTAGCGAAACCAACCTTCTAAATTAGATTGAACGACTTGTTCGGCGTTGGGCAAAAGACGAGGAGGATCGCTCCAGATTCCACTCAGCACATCAGCAGAGTTGACGAATTTAGAATCAATCTGCGAAAGTTCCGACAATCCTTTCCAAGTTTTAGAAGCTGTATCCTTATGTCCTTGTCGTGCTTGTAAAATTCCTAGTTGCAAGTCTAATTCAGCAAGTGAATTTTGTAATTGTGTAACTGACTGCTGTAACTGGTGTTTCTGCTGGAGACGAGAGGCGTTAGTAGCAGGAGGAATTTCCGGTTGAGGCTTAGGGGTTGTAAGAGTTTTTGAAGATTCCGAACGTAGTTCTGCGAGTTTGTTTTTAGCTTTTTCTAAATTAGCTTCAGTTGATTTACGAGCTTCTTCATACTGCTGTGTCGCATTTTCTAGAGGTTTTTCGCCAACTATTGCTTCTCGCGCCGCTTTGAAATTTCCATTGTTGCTATCTGACGGTTCCCAAGACGCAGCTTGCAGCACGATATTTGTTTGATATAGTTCCAAACGATCTTGAAACTGAGGTTCCTGCCAGCTTTCAATTAAAGCTTGAACACACAGAAATAGCGCTACTATACTTGCTAAAATTAAACCCAATCGCTTGAGTGTCATCTAATCTTCCTTCACTAACTGATGTCGAGCGCTTAGACATGCGCCTTTTGGGAATTATCGCAATAAAATGCTGGTAGCGGATAGATTTTAGGATAAATAGATAGTGGATGTCACGAAATTACGCTCCTGTAAAGAAACAGAGAGAGAATTTCATCAAGTAACGCAAAGGACGACTGCTATAGTGAATGGTAATTACATGCTACAGTCGGGAAATCCCGCTTGGTTAAAAGAGGCGATCTCACAGCTATTACTGCCCCATAGCGATCCTTTGGAGGAGTCCTTTGAAAATTATTTTTGGAATAAACAGCTCCCTCGCTGTAAACGCTCCTGTAACGAAATAGAGAGAATTTTACAAAGTAATGCAAAGGACTGCTATATTAGCCTCTCCTTGTTCTTTACCCAAGAGCGAAAAGATTTGAGCAAAGCAATTTCTCCCATAGTTTTAGTTTGCTCAATGAAGCGACTTATTTCTACTATTAATACTATAGGAAAGGCAATGCTATACTCGCACTCAATATATTTCCCTTCTAGCAACTGATAAAATTTCAAAACTTGTCCTTTGTATCTCCACAGTTCGGGTACACCCAATGCTGCGTAAATCCCTAATTTGTTAATTGAACTGCTGATAATATCAATCTCAAGCGCTAAGTTGGGCGGCGGATCTATTTCTAAATCAAGTGTTTGCTCACCTCTGATAGCAGGTGAGCAATGGACGTAGTAACAGTTATCTGGTTCGATTCCTCGCTTTGCTAATCGCCGCTTCAATGTTGTCGAACCTGCACTTTTAATTTCAATTTCTAGTATCTCAACCAAAGCAAAAATGAAACGAGCAAATTGAATTTTGGTGTTTTCATGCTCAAAAAGTGGAGTCATAATTTCCAAAGTGCCACACTCATAAGCAAACCGTGAAACTCTGTCCTCACTTGTTTCTCTCAGCAAGCCTTCAAAATCCCAGCTAATGTTATGTAGCACTGTTCTTTGTTCTGCAGGATTTGAGATCGCAATCATGCTTACAAGGTGACACCATAAAATTGCTAGATAAACTTTGTCTTCATGTTACATGTAGTATTAAGACAAAGTTTATACCTAGATTTTTCTCAATTTAACTAGAAAGACCACCAAAAAAGTCTAAAGTTTCCTTCAAAGCTTTGATAAAGATGTCTATTTCTTCACGAGTGTTATAGAAAGATAAACTAGCCCTTGCCGTTGACGAAGTCATTAAATGGCGGTGTAATGGTTGCGTGCAGTGGTGTCCGGAACGAATGGCAACGCCTTCTTGATCTAATAATGTAGATAAGTCGCTGGCGTGGATATCGCCAGCCGTGAATGCAGCAAGAGCCGCTCTACCCAAACCTGCGATCTTAGGTAATGGGCCATAAATGCGAATGCTAGGAATTTGTCCCAACTGTTCAAATAGATAACCTGTCAATTCTGATTCATAAGCATAGATTTTATCCATACCAATGCTATTAAGATAATCAACTGCCGCACCTAGAGCGATCGCTTCACAAATTGCAGGTGTCCCAGCTTCAAATTTATGTGGTAAATCTGCGTAGGTAGATCGGTCTAAAAATACATCAGCAATCATTTCGCCTCCACCTAAAAAGGGAGGCATGGCACGTAGAAGTTCCAACTTACCATATAAAAACCCTATCCCAGTTGGACCGCACATTTTGTGACTTGATGCCACCAACCAGTCGCAGTCAATTTGCTGCACGTTGATCGGCATATGTGGGACACTTTGGCAAGCATCAATTAAGACTTTGGCACCATATTTATGAGCAATTTCACAAATCTCTTTAACTGGATTAATACAACCCAAAGTGTTAGAGACATGTACTATAGATACCAACTTTGTTTTATCAGAAACAAGCTTTTTAAACTGTTCCAAATCAAAAGTTTCTTCTGGTGCGAGATCCACAAACTTCAGCACTGCGCCCGTCTTTGAAGCAACAAAGTGCCAAGGAACCAAATTACTGTGGTGTTCCATCACCGAGAGGATAATTTCATCTCCTCGCTTCAAGTTGTTCATTCCCCAACAGTAAGCAACTAAATTAATCGCCTCGGTTGCGTTGCGGGTGAAAACAATTTCCTGACGCGATGCAGCACCTATGAAAGCAGCAAGTTTGTCCCTTGTCGCTTCATAAGCGTCAGTCGCTTTGGCGCTGAGGATATGTACGCCACGATGCACATTGGAATTGTATTGCTCGTAGTAATCTCGAATCGTATTGATTACGAGCAAAGGTTTTTGAGATGTGGCAGCGTTATCAAAGTAGACTAAGGGTTTACCGTTGACTTCCTGGTGTAGTATTGGGAAGTCAGCACGGACTTGATCGGCGAGTGTTTTTTCTTTAGCTAGAGTCATAGGATTGTTTGTTGTTAATTGTTAATTGTTAATTGTTAGTTGTTAATTGTTAGTTGTTCAAAAAATTTACTGGCTGCTAACCATTAACACCTATCTACTAACTACTAACCACTACCTACTAACAAATTGCGTGAGTCTTTCACGTAAAGAGGAGATGGGGATTTGGTTGATGATTTCGACAGCGAAAGCATTAATTAATAAGTGACGAGCCGCGTTGTCATCAATACCCCGGCTCTGCAGGTAGAAGATTTGATCATCTTCCAACTGGCTAACGGTAGCACCATGAGCGCATTTAACATTGTCTGCCGTAATTTCCAATTGAGGTTTGGTATCAACTCTGGCTTTAGATGATAGCAATAAATTACGATTCAACTGCTCCGCATTCGTCAACTGCGCGGGTTTAGGAACAAAAATTTTGCCATTGAATACCGAATGAGCGCGATCGCCAACGATACACTTGTGTAATTGCCGACTCGTACCGTGGGGAAAATTAAGAGCGATCGCACTATGAGTATCTGCCAACTGTTTTCCCCCAATCATCGTCAACCCATTCAGAGTCGTTTCCGTTTGCTCCCCAGCTTGCCAAACCTCTAAATTGTGCCGCGACAACTTTGCCCCAAGAGTCACTGCATGACAAGTATAGGAACTGTGACGTGCTTGATTAACAGCCGTTTTCCCAATATGAAAAGCCTCTGCACCATCAAGCTCAATCCGAGTGTGACTTACCCGAGCATTCTCCTCTATCCAAATCTCCGTCACCGCATTCGTAAAATAAACCTCTTCCTTAGAGCTCTTGGCGTCTTCTCTGCGAGAGGCTGCGCCAAGGCGGTTCAAAAACTCTTCAACCAATGTCACGCTACTACCAGTCTCCGCCACCACCAAACAACGCGGTAGAGAAATAGTTGCCGTTTCACCAGCAGAAATAAACAGCAGATGAATGGGAGTTTCCACAACCACATTCTTCGCTACCCATACCACAGCAACATCGCTCATCCCACTCGTGTTGAGGGCAGTAAAGACTTCTGTGGAGCCTTGAGCTTGAGCCAAATACTCATGTAAACGCTTCTCTACAGGCAAGCCAGCCAAATTACTGACGATAACCCCGTCAGGTAACCCAGAAACTGCTGATAAATCAGGCGCATAAACTCCATTAACAAAAACCAAGCGACTGTTAACAGCTTCTGGTAACGTGAGCTGCGTGATATCTAGAGACGCGCTGTGGCGAGTCTCTACATTATTGTCAAATTGCACTTGGAGCAAAGACGACAAATCAGTAGTGCGCCATTCTTCATCATGGGTGGTGGGGAGAGTTGATTGACGTACCCAAAGGGCAGCACTTTGGCGTAATTCCTGCAACCAAGCACTTGTTTGTGGTTCAATTCTCTGTAGAGACGCTTTGGGCGAAGTCTCGACAATCAGTTTTAACAAACCTGTCAAATAATCATCTCTATCTAGTAGGGTGTCAGAACCCACACTGGGAGAAACTTGAATACTCATGACACACCCACCTCAGTCACAACTTCCTCTTGAATCCAGTCATAACCACGGGATTCTAACTCCAGCGCCAGTTCCTTTCCACCGCAGATGACAATTCGACCTTGTGCCATCACATGAATATAGTCAGGCACAATATAATTGAGTAACCGCTGGTAGTGGGTAATCATAATCGTGGCATTCTCACGACTAGCCAGTTGGTTAACCCCTTTGGCGACAATTTTCAGCGCGTCAATATCCAAACCAGAATCCGTCTCATCCAAAATTGCTAGCTTCGGTTCCAAAAGCGCCATTTGCAGAATCTCATTCCGCTTCTTCTCACCACCCGAAAAGCCTTCATTTACACTGCGGTTGAGAAAAGCCGGATTCATCTTTACCACTTCCAGCTTTTGCTCTATCAAATCATCAAAATCAAACGCATCCAATTCCTCTAAACCCTGTGCTTTCTGGCGGGAATTGTAAGCCACGCGCAAGAAATCCAAATTGCTAACACCAGGAATTTCCAATGGATACTGGAATGCTAAAAATACACCAGAGCGAGCACGTTCCTCCGGTTCCATTTCCAGTAAGTTTTGTCCCTGGAAAATCACTTCACCGTCAGTCACTTTATAAGCTGGATGCCCTGCTAACACCTTGGAAAAAGTGCTTTTCCCAGAACCATTTGGTCCCATAATGGCGTGAATTTCTCCGTAGCGAACCTCAAGATTCACACCTTTAAGAATCGGACTTCCATCAACTTCCGCTGTCAAATCTTTTACTGACAGTACGACTTCACTATTTTCAATAATCATATTTTTTCTCTTCTTATTAGTAGTAAGCGCTGAAGCGCTTTTTTATTCCAGCACTTAAGCACTTACCACAAACTTTACCCAACACTACCTTCCAACTTCAAACTCAACAGCTTATCAGCTTCCACGGCAAACTCCATTGGTAACTGACTAAATACATCCTTGCAGAAACCGCTAATCATCATTGAGATTGCATCTTCTGCTGAAATACCTCGCTGCCTAAAGAAAAATAGTTGATCTTCCCCAATTTTAGAAGTAGAAGCTTCATGCTCTACCTTGGCAGCTTGATTCTGCACTTGGATATAAGGAAAAGTGTTCGCGTGGGCATTATCCCCAATGAGCATTGAATCACATTGCGAATAATTTCTTGCTCCTTCAGCCTTCGGGTTAATTTTTACCAAACCTCGGTAGCTGTTGCTGGAATTGCCAGCAGAAATTCCTTTAGAAATAATTGTGCTGCGGGTGTTTTTGCCGACGTGAACCATTTTGGTACCAGTGTCAGCCTGCTGCATATTGTTCGTCAGCGCTACTGAGTAGAACTCTCCCACAGAGTTATCGCCTACAAGTACGCAGCTGGGATACTTCCAAGTGATCGCACTCCCAGTCTCTACCTGTGTCCAAGAAATCTTAGAGTTTACACCTTTACACAAACCGCGTTTGGTGACGAAATTGTAAATACCGCCTTTGCCTTTAGCATCACCTGCATACCAGTTCTGTACGGTAGAATATTTAATCTCAGCATTATCGTGAGTTACGAGTTCGACAACAGCCGCGTGCAACTGGTTGCTGTCATACATTGGCGCGGTACAGCCTTCTAAATAGGAGACGTAGCTGTCGTCTTCAGCGATTATCAGGGTGCGCTCAAACTGTCCCGTATCGCCGTTGTTGATCCGGAAGTAGGTAGACAGTTCCATCGGGCACTTTACACCTTTGGGGATGTAGACAAAGGAACCATCACTGAATACGGCAGAATTTAGGGCGGCGAAGTAATTATCAGCTGGCGGAACGACGCTTCCTAGATACTTTCGCACTATTTCTGGGTATTCTTGCAATGCTTCGGAAATTGAGCAGAAGATGACACCTTCTTTCAAAAGCTTTTCCTTAAAGGTGGTACCAATGGAAACACTATCAAAAATGGCATCCACGGCGACATTCGCCAGTCGCTTCTGTTCTGACAGGGGAATCCCTAACTTTTCAAAGGTTTCTAACACTGCTGGATCAACATCATCCAAGCTTTTCAGCTTTTCCTTACTTTGCTTCGGAGCTGAGTAATAAATGATATCTTGATAATTAATTGGCGGATACTTAACGCTGTGCCAAGTCGGTTCTGTCATTTTTTGCCACTGGCGGTAAGCTTTGAGCCGAAATTCCAGCATGAACTCCGGCTCGTTCTTCTTTGCGGAAATGACGCGAATGACGTCCTCGTTTAATCCACGCGGAATTGTGTCGGCTTCAATATTGGTGATAAAGCCGTACTTGTAGGGCTGGTTAACTAAAGTTTTGACAGTGGCACTCATCGTTCGGTTTCTCTTGTGTTCGCTGTTGGGAATCTCTTTAAGGATGGGAGACGAGCTATTTTTAGCTGATTTCCATCTCTTGTCGCGCTCGTTGTTATCCTGCTGTTACAATAAAGATGGAGATTAAAACAACACATCTGTTGTTTAATATATCTTTATTTTACGCTAGATTAACAACAACATTGTTGTCAAAGTGAAAATTTACATGAGTTTTTGGGACGAAGATGGCGATTACGCAGCAGTCCTCAACCAAGCAAGATATCTTAGAATATCTTTTGAAACACTTGCAAGCTACGGCTTTAGCGCTCGCCGCAGCTTTAAATATTAGCCCCCAAGCGATTCGTCGTCATCTTAAGGATTTGGAGGCAGAAGATCTTATTGTCTTGTCTTCAGTTCAAGCGGGAATGGGACGTCCACAACACGTTTATCAACTGAGTCGTCAGGGACGCGATCGCTTAAGTCGGACAGTGAGTGATCGCTACGGTCAATTTGCTGTTTCCTTACTAGATACCTTAGCAGAAACGGTAGGTCACGACCAAGTCAGTTCAATTTTACAAAAACAGTGGGAGCGCAAAGCAAAAGAATATCGAGAGCGATTGGGTAACGGTTCGCCGAATCAGAGGGTGGCAACCTTGGTAGAACTGAGAAAAGCTGAAGGTTATATGACTGAGTCTCACCTTGTAGAATCGGGGGACTCTTCAGTTGGTGACAGTTTCATCTTAACCGAGCATAATTGTGCAATCTCCAACGTTGCTGAGTCTTTCCCCAGTGTTTGCGGGCATGAATTAGAAATGTTTGCTGCAGTTCTACCAGATTGTACAGTAGAGCGTACCCACTGGATTATTAACGGTGAACACCGTTGTGGCTATTTGGTACAAGTGCGAAAATAAAAACTTAATGAATAAGTTTGTTTTTCGTATTAAGTCTAGCTCATTGTTCACAAAAAATTGGTAATTAATTTTACCAATATATTCTTTTACTCTTATTAATTACAAATTTAGTAATTGTACTGATGGCTCATTAAATTAGTTCTTCGGGTATTCTATTCGTTTATTATGAATTCTGCGTTCTTTTCCAATCAATTTTAAAGAGAATTTATGGAATTACCAACACAGCAACCATCAACACAATTTTTAACTTTAGAAGAGTCAGCAAAAGTAGATACTGCTTTACTTTCCCTCCCGGAAAAATTTTTAGCGAGGTTGACAATTTCTTCCCTTAGGCTTTTGAAGCACATTGCTCGAGATTACAGTGTTGCTATTGAAGATTTGACAGCAGAGCAAATTATTAGGTGGTTTGAGAAAGATGCTCAGATTAGACGAGAACAAGGAATTGAGGCTTCATACCTGAAGTGGTGAATGATGTTGCTTGTTTCATAGCAATCCTATCTGCAGGAATGCTCGTCAGGTTGCGGATTGGTTAAGTGAATTGACAGGAAAATTGAGCAGTCGGCGCTTCTGGATTTTGACTATAAGAAAATCGCTGAAACCTTTGATATTAAATCTTTCCAGGTAATTGCATTCAAAGCCGAGTTCTCAACAATAATTATGAAAACCCTATAGTCTCGTGACTTATTGCAAATCTACTGGGAGATTATTACTCAGCACATGTGAAAGTATTGGGAACATTGACTAGTTTTGGTGGTCAACTATAAACAATGACTAATAAAACTGTGAGACGTCGCCACTTTACAGTAGCGCGTTTCGCGTCATGAGTAAGGGCAAACTTGAGCCATCAAAAATGATGCTGTAGGTATCAACCGTAATAACCCAAGTGACTCGTTAGGCACATGTGATGTGTGGTAGTTGGTAATTGCGTCGAAGCGAATAAATTCCTCCCTATTACCAGACCTAACTAGCAAAGAGATGTTAAGACTTGTAAGTACAGTACTGACAGTCTTAAGTCTTTATGAAGCCATTCTTGGAAGTTTCTTAGATTTATAAGTGTATCAAAATAGACTGTAAATTTAGTATAAACCCTAGACTATAATGAATACATCATGAATCTTTTATAAAAGTCAGCAAATCAAGTTTTCAAAACTGAATATTTTTGTTTTAATGGACAAGCAATTACGGAAATTGTGGAAGAAGTCGCAAGAGCTTTCAGGTAACTCACTGTGTACAATCGAACATCGTTCTTGGTAAGTGTTTTCTTAGTGGGAAGCATTGCTGCAACAATGCCCGCAGTGGCTCAGACTGGGGCATTTGGAGGGCAACAAAGAAGTACTCCAGAAGTAAAGCAACTGTTGGAAGAAGGGCGTAGGCTAGTAAGTGGTGGTGATTACAGTGGTGCGATCGCTGTGTATCAACAAGCCGCTACTCTAGAACCAAAAAACGCGACGATATATTCTGGTATTGGTTATTTATACGCTCAACAAGGAAACTTTCCTACAGCGTTGGCTGCTTACCGTCGTGCTGTCTCGCTAAATCCCAATAATGGCGATTATGCATACGCTTTGGGTTATGTGAGCGGTAATTTGGGAGACAATAGGGGAGCGAAAGAAGCTTATCGTCGTGCAATTCAACTGAACCGGAATAATGTCAATGCTTATTTAGGATTGGGTACAGTCCTGTTGCGTTTGGGGGAATACTCTAATGTGAATTGGGCATACGAACAAGCTATGAAGCTGGATCCAAGAAACCCTCAAGCTTATGAAATTAGGGGTACACAGTTAATGAAGCAGGGTAAATCCAGAGATGCAATTGTTGTCTTTCAAAAATCCCGCGATTTGTATAGACAACAGGGTAAGTCAGATAGTGTTGCTAGAGTAGAAGCCTTACTGAGAAATTTAGGAGTATAACTCGGTTGGGGTAAATTAAAGATGGGTAATAGGTAATGGTGAAGATAATTATCTTTTCACACTTTGCCCATTACCAAGATCTACTCAAATTTACCTAAAATGCTTTTAATTGCCAAGATAGTATTCCAAAATGTTAAATAAAGTAGCAACATTCGACATTCGACCTGTTACCACTCCAGTAGACAACGAAATGTTTTTGGATGTTCCACACCGGGTTTATCTCAACGATCGCCATTGGGTACCACCCATCCGCAGTAGTATTGCGAAATATTTTCTACCGACAAATACTTTTTTTGAGTATGGAAAATTACAACAGTTTATTGCCTTATCCCACGAGATAAAAGGATCTGGGGCTGTTGGACGCATTGTTGCTGCGGTGAATCAGCGGTTGCTCGAGCGGGAAGGTGAGAAAGTCGGTCTATTTGGCTTTTTTGAATGTATTCAAGATTTTACTGTTGCTCAGGCACTGTTAGATACTGCCTGTAACTGGTTACGAGAGCAGGGTATGACCAAAGTTAGAGGGCCAATCGATCTTTCTACCCACAACAACTGTTTATTTTTAGTTGATGGATTTGACTCGCCGCCAGCGTTGATGATGCCTTACAACCCACCCTACTACCCAGAGTTTATGGAACGGGATGGGTGGCAGAAAGCAAACGATGCTTATGCCTATGATTTTGCTTTAGATAAACCTCTACCACCTGAATTTGAGAAAGCTTATCGGATTGCTTGTAAATCTGGTGTGAACTTCCGTCCGGTGAGGACTAAGGGGAAAGCATTCGAGGAAGATGCCAAAAACATCTATAAACTTTTTAATCGTACCTTTGCTAATAACTGGAGTTCTACTCCACGAACTGAGGCAGAATTTATGGAAGAAGCAAAAGATCTACAAAGCTTGGTAGATCCGGATCTCTTCCCAATTGCAGAATATAATGGCGAAATGATTGGGTTTTGGATGGGATTACCTGATTACAATATTGCGCTGAAACACGTCAACGGGAAATTAGACTGGCTGGGAATTCTTAAGTTTCTTTGGTACCGCCGTCAAGTTGAGCGGGGAAGGGTGCTTGTGATGTGTTCTCTTCCAGAGTATCGCCGGAAAATGGTGCCGCTAGCTCTGATTTATTTGGGAATGCAAGGTGGAAGACTCAAAGGCAAACCATACAAACGGGGAGAACTTGGACATGTTTACGAAGATAATTTTCCCTCTCGTAAACTGATTGAAGCCGCAGGCGGTAAGATTTATAAAACTTACCGAATTTACGAGAAAGCTTTATGAAAGCCCTAGTGACAGGAGCTAACGGATTTACAGGTGCTCACTTGGTGCAAGCTTTAGTGCAGCAAGGCAACACTGTTGTGGGGTTGGTACGTAAATCTAGTAATTTAGCACGTCTGTCTGGTTGCAATGTAGAATTGGTTTACGGTGATATTACTGATCGCGATGCACTGCGAACGGCGATGAATGGTGTCGATACAGTTTTCCATACCGCAGCCTATGTCGAGCTTGGAATCGTTAATGAAGCAGAAATGGAACGGGTGAATGTAGAGGGGACGCGGACAGTACTAGAAGTAGCTCAAGCGTTCGCTGTATCGATGGTATATTGTAGTACGATTGGCATATTTGGTGATACAAAGGGTCAAGTGGTGAATGAAACTTTCCAAAGGACACAAAGTGACTTTTCCTCTGCCTATGATCGCACCAAATACCAAGCGCAACAGCTAGTAGATCAATATGCCAGTAAGGGCTTTCCCGTCGTCAGTGTTCTACCTTCGGGAATTTTTGGTTCTGATGATCCCCATTTTGGTCCAGTCATCCAGTTATTTTTGAAAAGAAGGCTAAAACTTTGGGTAGGCTCAGATCGCATCACTGGCGTTGTGCATGTGGACGACTTAGCTTCTGCAATGATTTTAGCAGACCAAAAAGGTAAACCCGGAGATTACTATATTATTTCGGCTGGTGACCTAACCACCCGCGAAATGTTTCTTCTTCTCTCACAAAAAACAGGCATCCCAGTTCCTCGTGAAGTTCCTAAACCCCTAGTCAGATTAGCGGGTAACTTACTCGATCCTATCGGACGTCTTTTGCAGTGGCAGCCACCTCTGAGCCGAGAGCGCGTTCACTATATTTATGATCGATGTGTCCGAGTTGACGCTACGAAAGCTCGCAACCAACTTGGTTGGCAACCCCGATCAATATTAGAAACACTTTTGCTAAGTTGCCCTCAAACAGCACTGAGTGCTGAGTGTTGAGTGTTGAGACGGAAGAAAGTGAATAAAGAAAAATTCCAAATTTTCAACTCATATCCTCTCTCACTTCATTCTCAGCACTCAGGACTCAGGACTCAGGACTCAGGACTGTTTACCTAGATGGGAGAAAAGACATATTATTTGGTCTGAGAATCCCATCTTCCATGTAAGCCACGCGATCAGCTAAGTCTACTACCCGAGGGTCATGAGTCACAATTAGCACTGTACAGCCGTTTTCCTTCGCCAGTTTACGCAGTAAGTCAGTTACGGTATGTCCACTGTAGGAATCCAATGCTGCTGTTGGCTCATCTGCCATAATTAATGGGGGATTACCAGCTAAAGCACGGGCGATCGCCACTCTCTGTTTCTGTCCTCCGGATAGATCGCTGGGCTTTAGATTCACTTTATCACCCAACCCTACTTGTTCAAGCAGTAATTGTGCGCTTGTCTTCGCTGCCCGTCCACGTATGCCTTTAATGTTGAGGACTACTTCAATATTTTCTGAGGCTGTCAGTGCCGAAAACAAGTTGAACCCCTGAAAAATAAAGCCAATGTTTTGCTGCCGGAATTGTGCCAGCTTTTTGCGAGACATACCTGTAATTTCTTCTCCAAGCAGGTAAACATGTCCCTCTGTCGGCGTTAGCAATCCAGCTAGAATTGTCAGCAGGGTGGTTTTCCCCGAGCCTGATGGTCCCATCAAGAGTTGAATATCACCTTTAGGGATTTCCCAGTCAACTCCTTTGAGAACTTTATATGATTGTTTACCTGATTGGAATGCCATCTCTACCCCTTTAACGAGGATGGCTTTTGTTGCAGTACTGATAGAACCTCTAGGGGTAGAAGCAACTTGATTTTTAATTTTAGGGGATATAGTAGAAGAAACTTGTAGGGGACTCATTTGTTTAGGTAGTTAGTTATTAAGTATGCTAAGTAAGTTATTTAGAGTTGGTTCAAAAACTTAGGTGAACCTGTAATATTATTTTGATTTTTTATTCCTGGGCTATTTACATATATATATATTGTACTCACTTAAGCGATTGCGTATATATGGCTTCCGGTAGACTCTGGCAGTGCTATCAATGATTGGCATCTACCTTCAGGTTTTGATTTAAAGCAGGGATTAGCATCGCGAACCCATAGTTCACTAAAAATGACTACAAATCATCACTCGGTGTTTCCGCAAATGTTGAAATTATGCTTTAAAAACAATTGCCGGATCAACACGCGTGACCTTTTGAATCGCGAAAACTGCTGAGCCGACACACATTGCAACGGTAATCCCAAAAACTGCGATCACTGTTGTTGGTGTGATTAAAATGAGAATCCCCTGACTCGAGAATGTCCAAGCTGCAACTCCCACACAAAGGACTATGCCAGGAACGTAGCCTAGAACCGCCATCCACATTGCCTGCTCAACAATCACACCATATATAACCCAATCAGACGCGCCCATCGCCTTGAGAGTTCCAAACTCCTTGAGATTATCTGACACAGAAGAGTAAAGAATTTGACCGACAATAATTGCCCCAACAATAACCCCCACTGTTGCACCAAGACCGAGAAGAAAACCGATTCCAGTTCTTTCTTGCCAGTAACTTTGAGTCCTTTTCACCATTTCACGACGAGTGTAGGCACGACTATTTGGTATGGCGGCGTTTAGTTTCTGCTTGAGTGCCTGTAGATTCTCCCCAGGCTTAGCGTGAATCAAAATATAAGTAATCGGATCTGTTGAAGCTAACTGTCTTGGCGCAGTACTATCAGGTTTGTCGGATTGTTCATAAACATTGGTACACTGAAAATCTTTTGAGCCTGATGGCAATCGGCAGGACAAAGTCGGATTCTTGCCTGAATTTAAATAAGAGATGGCATTCTCTAAGGAAGTAAACATATAAGGATTTGACGCAATTGAGCGGTTTCCCTTTGTTAAGCCAACCACACGTACTCCTAAAGTATTCACTTCAGCAGTGTCACCTATCTGTTTTATATTGAGAGAACTAATATTACTTTTATCCAAGATTGCACTGAATGGTTCAGTCAACGCACTCAAACTTCCTTGCGTGATATTTTGTGGTGTAAACAATTGCCCTTGTGGGTTGAATCCAATCACCCTAATGGGGGCAATCTCACCACCTTTGTGACGCCACATACCTCCAGTCGCAATTAGCGCTTCTGCACGATCAACTCCTGGCACCCTTTGCGCCTGAGTGAGATTTGCTAAAGGTAGTGGTAGTGTCAGGTCAATGTACACCATACTATCTGACGCTACCCAAATGTCGGCTGTTGAATTCTCAATTAACTTGGAAGAGGAGCGAGTAAACCCATTGAAGATGCCTGTCTGAATTGTCACTAGACTGACGGCAAACATAATCCCTGCCTGCGCTACAACGAAGCGAGGAATATCTTCAAACAGATTTTTCCGGGCAATAGAAACCATATGACAAACTGGTAAACACTTGACTTTCGTTGCTTGGGTAGAGGAAAAACCCGCACTACCCGTCTTTGAATTACTGCATTTGATGAATTTGTATTGTAACAAGAGGTAAGTCAAAAGCGCTTCGGCACTAAGTGTACTAGAATTTCTCAGCGCTATAGACAAGGAAGCGCTCATGATGCCTTTCATCACTTAAGGAAGACTGAAAAGTTATTCTAGTTCACCGGAGAGAGTGAGTGGTACTACAAATTCTTATTTATTGATACCAACATATTTATATTTACTAGATATAAATAATCTTTGAGGAAATTTTTCTGATGTTTTATTTTCTAAAAAATTGAATATAATACCAATTTCCAAAATGTTGGCAACATATAAATCAATCGTAAGGGCGAACAGCCGTTCGCCCCTAGATGGGCATCTGTCGCATTCTTTTTTCAATTTGGTATAATTTATCTAGTGCAGGCTGGCTGAAATAACTTACCAGTAAATTTCAAACCAAAAACTTGATATATAAGGATTTCATTATGAGTGCCTTTTGACTTTTTACTTTTGCCTTGTTGCACTAGCCATATCAAAAAAATCTTATTACCATAGTCATACAAATATGTATATATAGCAATCATAAATGATTCGTAAACGCCAAGATCCCCGACTTCTGCGAAGTCGGGGATCTGAACAGCCAAAGTTTGTAACTCCAATAGGATTGCTATATTAGTTCTAAATCATTCGTGAAGACATAGATTACTAACAACTATATGTGAAGTTGGGTATCTGTAACTTCAATGTTCAGGATATCTCCACGGATCTCTATATAGCCCCACAACTAATCTCACCGAAGCTTTGAGGAGGTTAGGAGAGGTAAAAATAATGAGCAGATTAACAGAGAACTGGTATTATCCATTAATCACTGAACCACCATTAGGATGTAAAACTTGACCTGTTATATAAGAAGAATCATCCGATGCTAAAAATACAAAGCTTGGTGCAACTTCTTCAGGTTGTCCGGGTCTTTCCATGGGAACTTCTTTGCCAAAACTTTCAACTTTCTCTTTGGGGAAAGTTGCGGGAATCAAAGGTGTCCAAATTGGACCAGGGGCTACAGCATTGACACGAATTTTCTTAGAGACTAGATTTTGTGATAAAGCACGAGTAAAAGCAACGATCGCACCTTTTGTTGAAGAGTAATCAAGCAGTTGCGGATTGCCTTTGTAAGCTGTCACGGATGTAGTATTGACGATCGCACTCCCTTCTTTAAGATGCTTTAACGCTGCTTTTGTCATAAAAAACATTGAGAAAATATTCGTGCGAAAAGTGCGTTCTAATTGTGATTCGCTAATATCCTCAATGCTTTCTTGCATATGTTGTTCGGCGGCGTTGTTGACCAAAATATCGAGTTTGCCAAGTTCATCCACCGTTTGTTGTATAGCTTGCTGACAAAAAGCTTCTTGACCAATGTCGCCTGCTATAACCACTGTGCGACGCCCTAATTTTTCCACTAACTGTTTCGTCTCTTTAGCATCGTCATGTTCGTTGAGGTAGAGAATTGCCACATCTGCACCTTCTTTAGCAAATGCGATCGCCACAGCACGACCAATCCCGCTATCTGCACCCGTGATCAATGCGACTTTGTCTTTTAACTTGCCACTCCCTTGATACTGGGGATCGTCTGCTTTGGGTTTTGGCGTCATTTTCGATTCATCGCCTGGTAGTTCCTGTTCTTGTGGTGGTTGTGATGATTGTTCTTGTGACATGATGATGGTGTATCCTGTATAGTTATTTAATTCAAAACTAAACCTTGGATCAAAAATTAAATCCAAGGTTTAACGTTGTATGTATTTGCTTGTAATTCCTAACCTTGCTTTTTTGCCCCTGGTTTTATACCAATATACTCATTGTTAAAGCCACTGTACAATGGTTATAATTAACTTTACTTATATAGCAAGGAAAGTCACTACAAAACTCCCCGAAGGTAAAAAAGTTCTCCTCTCCACCCTTCTTTTTAAATTTAATTCTTATATGCTTCAAGTTTATCAATCTAAAGAAATAAAACAAATTTATCTAAATTCTGCCTTAAGAGGAACGTAAAAAGTAAAGTTATCTCATAATGAAAATAACGTTAATTGCCTTTTTTGTTTAAAATGAGCACACTAATTGCTTGGGTTATGTCTTTGGGTAGAGTAAGTGAAGCCGCACAATCATCAGAACGGGCAGGCTTGCCTAAATAAACGATCATCTTTTTGGTTGAGTCAACCAGAGCAAGGAAGTGGTAGAGTAATCAACATTAATACTATGCAAATGCTTAATATTTCTGAGACAGAACAAATTGAAAAGTTTCGGCATCTTCAGTTAAGTTTGCGCGATCGCTGGAAAACTCTCGACTCATTAGATGATAGCGATGCGGATATTTTAGTCATTCCCTCGCTGAGTATTGACCAACGCGAACTCAGAAAAATTGAAGGCTGCGAGCATTATGAAGAACGTCTGCTTTTTTCGTTAATTCGGTTGCGAAATCCTCGCACGAGACTGATTTACGTCACATCAATGCCACTGCATCCCAGTATTATTGATTACTATTTACAATTGTTGCCGGGAATTCCTTTTTCTCACGCTCGCAATCGCTTGCTGCTCCTTTCTACTTACGATTCGTCTCTAAAACCATTGACTCAAAAGATTTTAGAACGTCCTCGTTTGGTAGAGCGGATTCAGCAAGCTTTGAGGCTGGAAAAATCATATATGATCTGCTATAATTCTGACGTTTACGAAGCAGAATTATCTGTGAAATTGAATGTACCACTGTACGCATCAGCTCCAGATTTACAGATTTGGGGCAGTAAAAGTGGCAGTCGGCAAATTTTTGCAGAAAGTGAAGTTCCACATCCTGATGGCAGTGATCGGGTTTGGAATCATACAGATTTGGCAGAAGCGGCTGTTGAGTTATGGGAACGCCAACCAACATTGAAGCGGATTGTGGTCAAACTCAACGAAGGCATTTCTGGAGAAGGAAATGCGCTGCTGGATCTTAGACCAATTGCGAATTTAGCACCTCCGGGTGGTTCTCATAGTGAACGTATCGCCGCAATTAGCGATGGCTTCTCAACTATGAACTTTCAAGCAAAACAAGAGCATTGGGAGAATTTCAAAGGACGCCTCACCGAGATAGGGGGAATTGTCGAAGCATTTGTAGAAGGGGAAATCAAGCGATCGCCCAGTGTGCAAGGACGCATTTCACCCAATGGCGATGTGGAAATCCTCTCAACCCACGATCAAATTCTTGGCGGGCCTGACGGTCAGATTTACCTTGGTTGCCGATTTCCAGCAGATGAATCATATAGACTGCAATTACAACAACTCGGCTTAAAAATTGGCAGAACCTTGGCAAAAAAAGGTGCATTAGAAAGATTTGGAGTTGATTTTATTACTGTAGATCAAGGTAATGGACAGTGGGATATTCAAGCAATTGAAATTAACCTACGTAAGGGCGGTACTACCCATCCGTTCATGAGTCTAAAATTATTAACTAACGGTCGCTACGATCTCTCATCTGGTTCCTTTTACAGTCAGCAAGGGCGTCAAAAATACTACATTGCTACTGACAACCTTCAAAAGGAGCGCTATCAAGGACTCCTACCTGACGACTTTATGGACATTATCGCCCACCAAAGGTTGCACTTTGATAGTGGAACCGAAACAGGCACGGTCTTTCATCTAATGGGTTCTCTTTCCCAATTTGGTAAATTGGGATTAACCAGCATTGGTGATTCTCCTCAACAAGCAGAAGAAATTTACAACAAAGTCATCAAAGTTCTTGATGAAGAAACCCGAACTAGCAAAAATAAAGATCTCCCCTCGTCTGGAGAATATATGTTTCCTATGAGTTGGGATGGAAGTGCCGTAAGCTGAGTACGAAGTGAGAAACGATGCGACTAAGGTAAAAGCTTTGACTTCGGGACCCAAACGATGAGATGGTTGATGATGCAACGCTAGAGTCCTCAATTTTTTTCCCAAGCCAAATTCCCCACGTCCTACTCCCTATTTGTGTACAATCGACACAGCACCTGTTCTTGAACTGCTGTGTCTCTGGTAAATCTAAGTGCAAGTCACTGCATAAATCCAAATTGTGCGCGTCCTTATCCCCAGCCTTGGGGAAACAAATTTTGTAATAGCTGTGGCGCATCGCTTCAGCTTATAGAGCGTTATGTTCCACTCCAGCGTTTAGGCTCGGGAGGATTTGCCCAAATTTATACAGTTTGGGATCAAAAGACGCAAACGGAAAAGGTTCTGAAAGTTTTGGTAGAAGCTTCTTTGAAGGCACGAGAACTGTTCGCTCAAGAAGCCGCCGTTTTAAGTAGCTTACGGCATCCGAGTGTGCCTAGAGTGAATGCTGATGGTTATTTTGTTATCGATCTAGGTAATCCAAATCCAGATCAGCTACCTTGTCTGGTGATGGAAAAAATCCATGGTCATACTCTGGAGGAAGTATTCCAGCAGTATCCTCAAGGGTGTCCCCAGGAGTCGGTATTACACTGGTTTACCTCTACTGTGGAGATTTTACAAGAGCTACATAAACGCAAAATTCTTCACCGCGATATTAAACCTTCTAATTTAATGCTGCGATCGCCACTCGGTACCCAAAATTCTGGTGGTTGGGGGGATCGTCTCGTACTGATTGATTTTGGTGGAGCAAAACAATTTAGTTCCAAATTCTTTCGTTCTCAGTCTTCTTCAACTCGCTTATACTCTTCTGGCTACAGTCCACCAGAACAAATTGCTGGGGGTAATGTCGGACCGGCTACCGATTTCTACGCTCTTGGTCGCACAATGATTGAGATGTTAACGGGTCAATCTTTTTTGAAGTTGGAAGATCCCTTGACTGGGGAGTTGCACTGGCGAAAGCATGTGAATGTTCATCCCGAACTAGCAGACTTGCTGGATGAGATGGTGCAGGAGAACGTGCGATCGCGTCCAGCCAACGCAGCAATTATCAAAAAACGTTTAGCAAAGATTTCTCAACCATCACTGTTAGAGTTATCGATAAAGTTTTTATCCGACTTGGAAAAAACTTTTAGGCAAGCACTTGTTGATTTTACTCAAGCCACTGGCAACAGTATTCTGTTTGTCTTAACGACAATTTTCAAGATTTTTCTCGCCTGTCTGGACACAATTTGGACAATGCTTCTGACTGGCGTTGGTGCTGTTTTTGGGACAGTGTCCGGATTTGTTTTGGCCAATCATCTGAACTTGGATCAAAGGGTACTCGAAATTTTCTTTGGTCAGATACCCTCCGTTTTACCAAATACTCAAGGTTTTTTGGCTTCAGAGATTCTGTTATTTGCAGGTGCTGGTTTAGGAACTGCTTGGGGACTCGTGATAGCAGGAGGTTTTGGTCAGCGACGACAGTTTGTGGTGGCGTCGTTCATGGGTGTTATCGGTTATGGAATTGGTTGCTTAGTTTTACAAATAACGACACCAAAAAGCGCTGTTGATGGGTTAGTGGGATTGATTTTAGCCGCAGTTTCCTTACTTACCCTCGGTTTAGGTCTTCGCAGCCATCACATAGTTCATGCTGTGATTGCTGCATTTGGCACTGCGATCATCTTCTCTGGTTTAATAACTTTAGGGTTGCCAACCAATTTATTCCAGTTCTTAAGTCCATTACACTGGGGGGATTTGTGGCTTCCTGTGACTTTTTTTGGTTTTTTAGGTGTGTTCCTGAGCTTCTGGCTCGGTGTGAGTTACTACCTAATTGTGCCCGGTTTGCGCTTTTTGGGATGGCGTTAGAAGTCAGGAGACAACAAACGGGAGCCTCCCTGGCGTTTTTTAGGTTAGTTATTAGCAGCAATATTTTGAGAAGCTGATGGTTCTTTTGAAGCTTCTCTAAAAGTTCCAGGTAGCTGTATTCCAAGCGCTACCATTTTTGTTGCCATAAACATCTACAAAGACAACCACAATAAATGGTTACTGTGAAACTGTAAAGCAACTCCAGCTACTGGTAGGTATCCTACCACAATTGAGACAACACTCATGTTGCGAAGGGTACGCCCCTCGGCTAAACCTAGGAAGTAGCCTTTTAGGAGAAAAGTCACTGAACTAAATCCTAAGACAAACAGATACATGCAGAGACTGCATTGAGTGTCAAGGCCATTTGGGTATGTCGGTTGTATGTTGCCACAGCCAGAAGCTAGCAGCATCCATCAGGGCATCGCTTTGCAGCCGCCTTGAATCTTTGAAGAAAGCTGAACTCAGTTTCTGATCTAGAATGTGGGTTGCCAGTAACCTGAGTGCTTTGGGTTCGTCGTCAAAAATCGACTCGGCATAGACGATCCGATCTTCTCGTTCCGCTCCATGACCCTGAAATTCGTTGAACACGCGCTCGAAGTATTGAGTGACAAGCTCACCGTGTCGTGCTTGATGAACGCTACTTATCACCACATAGGGAGATTCCCATCGCTCTTTCGCTAGCAAGCTTTTGATTTTCTCATTGAGAAATTCTAATTTCTCGGCTGCTGCCGAATTTATGCCTTCTACAATTTTGGACTTAACTAGGCGAACATAGTTGTTTAGCTTATCACTATTTATGCGTCCTTCCACTAAAACTTGATTAATGTATTCTATCGAGTCTGTGATCAGAGATTTCTGGTTATCGATAATATTTTGATGCCAATTTTCTTCAGTGAGACCTTTTAAGGCTTGTTCTAATAAGTTAGAGCGTTGTCCCAAAAAATACCTAAGAGAATCTGTCAGTTTCTGACCTTCATAGGCTTGTAAAGTCACATAAAGAGCTAGGGGATGATGCTCAATAGCCTTGAGCTGGTTATAGAGAGGAGGGATAAATTGTTGTTCTTCCCTCTTACCATTGTGGTATATGATTAAATTGTTCATTGTAAAGATAAGTACCGTTGGACCTCCTGGTTTTCCGAAGGTAGAGATGATTTCAGCAATTACCCTGTCATAGTCTTCATGGAATTTTTGGTTAACCTCTGCCAATATTCCGCTTTTCGGCTCAAATAGAAATTGTTTTTCAACAAAAGCTGGGCTAAGGTCTTCGGATAATTTTTGGTTGACCTCTCCCGCTATACCGCTTGCCGGAGAAAGTCCCTGAGCCAGGACCCAACTTGTACTCTCCCCAAAGATGACGATAAGAGCGAATAATACCAAGCAAGAGGTTGTCAAAAACTTGCGAATTTTGTGACGATAATATTCATTGGTTGACATCAGCAATTTCCTCTTTTTACGCCATCTTTACGCCTTTTAAAGGCAAACGTGATTATCCAGCGCAACCTGAGCAATCAGGATATTAAGACTGAAAGGTCGCGCATAATCACAGCGAGTGCGCGGACGGAGAGTGTCAAACCACCGATGATTGGTCATGGCGGCGATAATGCCCTTCCCGACTCTCCATATATTATGATCCCCCCTTACCGCTTTACAATTTGGCAAGGGGGGATCTCATGTTTCGGAATCTATAGAGTTTCGGTATAGCTATTGTTGACACTTCCACAATTAGAAGCATTGGAATTCAATGGTTCTAAAAGCTAACTTGCTAATTGCAAGCAACTTGCTGGGCTGGCATTTGCGGGGTGTCAACTCCCTTGACTTTCTCAGCCCAATGAATTGTTTGAGTCAGCTAGTCGCTTTGCACAACTGCTGATAAATTCATTCTAAGAGTCATTATATAATTTCGACTATGCATCATATCAGAATTTACAATGTTTTAACAACTTTTTTATCAGTTCTTCATACTTCCGAGCTGCTGAACTGGTCTTGTGTGTAACGATAGCAGTACATCATGAAGTAAACTTTCAACTTTTGAGCTATTCGTAAAAACATGAACCTTAAGATCGCCGCTACTATTGTACTGTTAGCTTGTTTTGGGTTTACAAAGCAAGTTTTTGCAGCCAACCCGCAAGATCTGGCCCAGCTGAAGGCAACGAGTACTTGTCCCCGTTGTGATTTGAGTGGTGCAGATCTAACTCAATTTAATCTGAAAAATGCAAATTTGCGAAATGCTAATTTGAACAGAGCTAATTTATCTCAAGCTAATCTTAGCAATGCGGATTTCACTGGTGCAGATTTGGAAGCTGCAGTATTGAGATCCGCAAATTTATCAGGCGCTTCCTTTACGGGTGCAAATCTAAAATCGGCATCTTTAGAAAATGCTGATTTGAGTAATACTGGTTTCATCAGCGCTAATTTAGCCGCAGCTAACATGAAAGGTGCCACCACAGACTTTACCAATTTCCGTGGAGCAAACTACCAACTGACAACTCTGCCCACTGGCGTCGTGACTTCTAACAAACCTTATTGGTGGTCGTTAGAGCGTACAAATTCTAGGGAATGTAACAAATTTAAACACGAAAATAGCACTGGTTCAACCTGTTACTCACAATAGAGAAAAAGAGGTGAGCGTTCTCAAGCAGGGGGAGAGGGAGATAAATAATTTCTAACTCCTGTAGAAACGCTTTAAACAGCGTGTCTATACTCCTATTTCTTGACTCCTCGCTAAGTAGTTTTGTATCAATCATTACGAGAAAATGGTTGTTCTGTTCTTTATGATGAAGAAAAAGCGTAGAGATTTGAACTGATCAATGCTTACCCAAATTAAAGACTTAGCCACAAAACTAGCGCCTCGCTTAATTGAAATTCGCCGTCACATTCACACTCACCCAGAACTCAGCGGTCAGGAGTCCCAAACAGCCGCCTTCGTTGCTGGTGTATTATCTTCTAATGGTCTTTACGTACAAGAGAGAGTGGGCAAAACGGGCGTTATTGGAGAATTACAAGGAACTAACAAAGATAGCCGCTTATTAGCAGTTCGTACCGATATGGATGCCTTGCCAATACAAGAACGCACTAGTTTGGAATACGCATCTCGAGTAAAAGGAATTATGCACGCTTGCGGTCACGATGTCCATACGACGGTTGGCTTAGGAACAGCAATGGTTCTGTCTCAGATGTCAGAGGAGTTGCCAGGTAAAGTACGATTTTTGTTTCAGCCAGCAGAGGAAATTGCCCAAGGTGCAAACTGGATGGTGGCAGATCGGGCGATGGAAAATGCTTCAGCAATATTAGGCCTTCATGTTTTTCCCTCTATTCCTGCAGGTTCTATTGGTGTACGTTACGGAGCATTGACTGCTGCTGCTGATGAATTAGAGATTATCATTGTTGGAGAATCTGGGCATGGCGCTCGCCCACATCAAGCAATTGATGCTATCTGGATTGCTTCACAAGTGATTACCACTCTCCAGCAAGCAATTAGTCGAACCCAGAATCCTTTACGTCCTGTTGTCTTAAGCATTGGGCAAATTAATGGTGGCAGAGCGCCAAATGTAATTGCCGATCGCGTACAACTATTGGGGACTGTGCGATCGCTACATCCCGAAACACGTAACAATCTTCCTGACTGGATTGAAAAAATTGTTGCCAGTGTGTGTGATTCCAATGGCGCGAAATATGAAGTGAATTATCGTCGGGGGGTACCAAGTGTACAAAATGATTATACCCTGACACAGTTGTTGCAATCAGCCGCAGAAGAAGCTTGGGGTAGCGATCGCGTCCAAGTCTTACCCGAACCATCTCTGGGTTCTGAAGATTTTTCTGTTTATTTGGAACATGCACCTGGTTCCATGTTTCGCTTGGGTGTAGGCTTCAAAGATCGAGCTATTAATCATCCATTACACCATCCCCAGTTTGAAGTTGATGAATCTTCTATTGTGACCGGAGTTGTCACCCTCGCATACACGGTTTACAAATACTGGCAAAATTCAGACTAGTACCGCACGGCGAAAGTCACTCATTCAAAAGTCACTCATTCAAAAGTATTATGGAATGGGCTTTTTACCGATTTTAAATGGTTGCTCTATTTCCGCCGACTTGTACTAGTAATCTATCAACGCAAAAATGCTGGGAGCAGATGTGCCCTTGAGTTGAGTATAGATAACATCCGAGTACATCCGCTCCTATGCCCGTACAAGAGTAGGGAAACAACAAATAAAAACTCCCATTACTATTATGATGGGAGTTATAAATTCAGTTCTGTAAAAAAGCGAAACGCTTCTTTATTTATCTATTTGCTGACAACGCCCATTTTTTCTTGCAATTTCACCTTAGCAGCTTTGAACTCAGTAGCAAGTTGCTCGCTTTGTTCAGTGCTGAGGTTGTTGCGAATTGCAGCAAACATGCTACTTTCTTCTTGACGAATGTGATCGCCGACAACGTCCATGAGCTGTTTGATTTTATCTTTGAATTGAGAAGAAGAAGGATTGATCGCCTTAATTTCGTCTAACATCCGCTTCATTTCGGCTTGTTCGTCATACAGTTCTTGAGTGTCATGCTGACCGTAGAAAGGACGTACCTTGGGGTATACGACTTGCTCTTCAGCTTCAGCATGGACGCTCAAATCTTTGTAAATTTGACCGAAGTATTCTTGGATCTTTTGGGGATCGTTACTAGCGAGCAATTCGGTAAACAAAGTATTCACCTTAGCATGATCAAGGCGGATGACATCCTGGACATTTATATCCTTTTTGTCAGTGTTTTGGGTAACAACACTACCTAAAACTCCGCTTAATGCGGCCATACCATCTTGAACGCGTGCCCAAATGCCTTGGTCTGCATCTTGCCCGGTTAATTCGCGAACACCTAAGATTTCAAGAATACCTTTGAGTTGCTCTTGGTGAGCGCGGTTTTCAAAGTTAACGGTATTGAGAGGTCCAATTGCCAGCAGTACGTCAGCACCAATTTTCTGTGCAGATTTGTGGATTGTTAAACCACTCATAACTTGTTGATGCTTAAGCAATTCGTGTTGAAAAACCTTTTCATACAAGCTCAATTTAGAGCCTTGCATCAATTCGCGTACCTTTTTTACCATTTCTGAAATGGTTTCTTTTGGTTCAGCTTGAATACCATACTGACCAATAACAGTTTCCAGAACGCCCAGATTTTTTTGGTCATCATTGAGCATGTTCTGGATGCTATCGCGAACTTCTGGATCGTTGAGTTCTTTGAGAAATTGTTGCTCGTTCTCAATCAACAACTGTTGAAGTACTTTTACATCTGCCAATTTTACAGCTATAGCAGAACGTTTAGTATCATCTAATGTTGCAACCATTTTATGGCTCCCCTCTGGAAATTTATTCATCTCAGTAATGCTTTCAGGTTGGCATAACCATTAGTCTTGCTCCATCTTTCTTTTGATTGATAGCTGAAAAACTAAGGATAGAGAAAAAAGAATTTCTTCAAAGGATTTTCCGAATCTACTTTTAGACAGACACTAATCAAATACTATCTTCCCTCGCCAGATAGATAATTTTTTTTGAGTATTTTTCTAGCTTTACCAAGAGAGCAAGTAGAATTCAACCGAGCAAATTTTATGTTGATAATTTTAGAGTCAAAAAATATCTTAAGTCCAAAAGATTAATCATTGCGACGCTTACCACAAAATTTATTTATGGGATAATCTAAATAGTAATCGAGCAACTTTTTTGTGGCTGAAAACTTTTTTTAAGGGATGTAAATTATGGAAACTGAAGATAGAACCACAACACCCTACCCAAATATCCCAGCCTTTCTGGAAAGTGATAGCAGAGAGTTCAATGATACAGGTGTGCCTAGTACTGTTTCAGTCGTTGGGCATCCGATCCATCCAATTCTCGTACAATTTCCAGTCGCTTTTCTTGTTGGAGCGCTGTTAAGTGACGCAGTATTCTGGTTAAACAGCGATGTTTTTTGGGCACGAGCCTCATTTTGGCTAATAGTTGGTGGATTGGTAGGAGGATTAGCCGCAGCCCTGACTGGGATGCTGGACTTTCTAAGAATACAACGAGTTCGCAAACGTACTGCAGGCTGGGCGCACTTAATTCTTAATGTTTCTGCATTGGTACTTACAATTGTCAACCTACTCCTGCGCTTGAATAACCCCGTGTCACCTATATTACCTTGGGGACTTATACTCTCAGTCGTTGTCGCGACGCTTCTGGGCGTTTCTGGTTGGTATGGTGGCGAATTAGTTTACCGACACAAGGTTTCTGTTATTGGGAACGGTAGCCCAAATTACCCATAGGTTTAGGTGAGGATTTAGGAGTAGGATCGCTCTTAGGGATATCCATAAAAATAAATATCCAGCAGTTCATTCTATATCCCTCGCGTCGTAGGGAAGCTTCCGCCCCCAAGACTTCGCGCTTGGCTTGCTGACATACGGCTGGATATTTATTTACTGGCAAGTGCCTTATGTGAAGCGTAGAGTTAAAATTTCAATAATTCATTGATTCTGAGATCAGCAATAATCTTTAACTCGTCCACATTATCTACTCACTACTTTCAGAGCAAAAATGCCGTTTATACAGAATCACAAACTTTATTTAATCTTTTCTCTACTCATCGTTATCGCGATGGGTTTTTTATTTAAGTACTATATGGGTCCCGGTCATAAGTGGTTTAATGACCATATATCTGCTGTGTTTTACGAAATATTTTGGTGCTTGTTTGCATTGCTGTTTTTTAAGCGTCGAGCGGCACAGAGACAAATACCTATATGGGTGTTTGTTATTACTTGTATACTGGAATTCTTACAACTATGGCATCCACCCTTGCTTGAAGCGTTTCGCGCCACGTTGATTGGTAAATGGTTAATTGGTACTACGTTTGATTGGTGGGATTTTCCGTTTTATTTATTGGGTTCTCTTTTAGGTTGGTTGTGGCTGCGACAATTAAATAGAAGGCCTTATGCAAAAACAAGTTAAAGTTAAACCTAATTCCAAAACTCAAAAGCTCGTCGAAGAAACTGACGGTAGTTTAACTGTGCATTTAAAATCTCCTCCTGTAGATGGGAAAGCTAATGAAGAGTTGATTAAACTACTGTCAAAAAAATTTGATCTACCAAAATCATCTATCAGAATCAAATCAGGTTTATCTTCTCGCCAAAAGTTAATTGAAATTGATTGCGATTCATAGAGAAAACTTCATAAAAGTTAAGAGGTGTGGAAACAAGAGATGTCGAGAACCCCTCTTTGGAGCGTCTCTACTATTTATGCTCTTCTCCCCAGTACCTCCTTCCTACTGCCTACTCTCCACTCCCAACTTCTGTAATACTAATGTATCCTGGCTGCGCTTTGACTCGTTCTATCCAAGCTTGAATGGCAGGAAATTGTGTCAAATCGAACCCCCCCTCATTAGCTACGTGAGTGTAAGCAAACAAACCCATGTCGGCAATAGTGTAACGTTTTCCCACAAAAAAGTAGTGCGACGTTAAATGGTTTTCCATAATCCTAAGTGCTGCGTAACCTGGTTCGCGTTTTTGCTCGATGACTTCCTTATATTCTTCAGTTTTACCTAAAATAGAAATTAAAAATCTGGATGTAGCAATAAAAGGTTCATGGCTGTTCTGTTCAAAAAATAGCCATCGCAGCACCTGCGCTCGTAAAAAGCGGTCATAGGGCAAAAATTCTGTTCCTTCACTCAGGTAAATCATTATGGCATTTGATTCTGCTAAATATTTACCTGATTCAATTTCCAAAACGGGAATCTTACCGTTGGGATTTTTACTTAAAAATTCTGCCGTTTGTGTCTCCTTTGTCAAAATATTGACCTCTACCCTTTCAAAAGGCATGCCAATTTGTGTCAACAAAAGACGTATCTTATAGCCATTACCTGAAGGTAAAAAATCATACAGTTTTAGCATTTCCATGGAAACAAATATAAAAATGAAGTGGTTGATGAATCATGGATTAAAGTCCAGCATATCATTTAAAATAACAAACAAGCATGGTAAAATTATCAGAGAACAGGGAAAAAGGTCATATAGTAATTATCTGCAAAATGAAAAATAAAAGTATTATCTGATTCAGGTATTTGAATGTTGTAATTTTTCATTAGTCGAAGATAAAAAGATGTGTGGAAGATTTACTTTAAGTCAATCTGCAGAAACGTTAGCCCAAGCTTTCGAGATCCAATCCCTTCCTGATTTAGAGCAGCAATATAACATTGCACCTACGCAAGCGGTAGCGACAGTATCGTATAATTCAGACAAGGAGCGGGAATTTCAGCAGTTACGCTGGGGATTAATTCCGTCGTGGGCAAAAGATACAGGAATAGGGGTGAAGCTTATTAACGCTCGCTCGGAAACTGTGGCAGAAAAACCGGCTTTCCGCGCTGCGTTCAAACACCGACGCTGTTTAGTAATGGCTGATGGTTTTTACGAGTGGCAGCAACAAGGTAAAACAACTAAAAGTCCCGCTTCTGGAGAAAAGCTACTCTCCTCGCATCCAGAGAAATTCAAAAAGCAGCCATTTTATTTTCGTCTTCAGGATGCACAGCCTTTTGCCTTTGCAGGATTATGGGAGCAATGGGAATCTCCGGAAGGAAAAAAAATAGCCTCCTGTACAATTCTGACAACTGTGGCGAACGAATTACTGCAACCGATCCACGATCGCATGCCCGTCATCCTCTCTCATCAGGATTACGATCTATGGCTAAATCCTCAAGTGCAAACACTCGAACCACTACAACAAATCTTGCGCCCCTACCCTGCCGTAGAGATGAGTGCTTACCCAGTCAGTACTCTAGTCAACAATCCCAGACACAATAGCTCGGAATGTATTACGCCATATCAGTCGTCAGCCGTCGGCTAAGAAAGGAGTTTTATCAAAAAAGCTATCCTTTGAGGCTACGGAAGATCCAGGTATTTTACGTCTTTATTTCTTGGCAATATCCTGACTCCTAAAAAAAATGAGCGAACCGGAAGTCATAACTCAGTTTCCAGAAAGATATTTACAATCATTTACATATAAGCCCTTAAGTAGGGGGGATAAGAAATCCCAGTCATAGCTTAGAATACCAGGATAGTCGCCTTGTCATCGACATTAGTTAAGAGTATTGACAAACGACAAAAAACAATTAGCTCAGATATATTATTGGTACACCCACTAAGCGCGAAGATATGCCAAGAACACAGAAAAACGACAACTTTATTGACAAATCCTTTACTGTTATGGCAGATATCATCCTGAAAATTCTGCCAGCCAACAAAAAAGCTAAAGAGGCTTTTGTTTATTATCGGGATGGGATGTCAGCGCAGGCAGATGGAGAATATGCTGAGGCTTTAGATAACTATCAAGAAGCTCTCCTACTAGAAGAAGATATCATTGATCGCGGTTATATCCTGTATAATATTGGGCTAATATATGCGAGCAACGGCGAACACGAAAAAGCCCTAGATCTATATCACCAGGCGCTTGAATGCAATCCGCGTCTAACTCAAGCTATGAACAATATCGCAGTTGTTTACCATTACCAAGGGGAGAGGGCTAAGGAAGAACGAGACGAAGATGGAGCAGAAGCCCTGTTTGACAAAGCTGCTGATTATTGGGTTAGAGCTATCCGCATGGCTCCCAATAACTACATTGAAGCCCAAAACTGGTTGAAAACGACTGGGCGATCGCAAATTGACGTATATTTTTAGTCCAAAGTCCAGTGGTTATTTGTGATTTGTGAATAATAAATGACTAATGACCAAATAATTAATGACCAATAACTAATGACTAAATCATGATTGATCGTGAACAAGTTCGCAAAGTAGCCAATCTTGCGCGTTTAGAGTTGACACCGGAAGAAGAAGAGCAGTTTACCAGCCAGTTAGGAAATATTATCGACTATTTTCAACAGCTGAATGAACTAGATGTCAGCGATGTAGCACCGACTACTAGAGCGATTGATGTCAGCAATGTGACAAGAACCGATGAGTTACAACCTTATCTCGAAAGAGAAGCAATTCTTCAAGGTGCGCCGGAACAAGAAGGTGAATTCTTCAAAGTGCCGAAAATCCTGAACGCTGATTAGTTAGTGATTGGAGATAATTATGGGCTTGGGAATCCTTAAGGAAGGTAAGTGGGTACCCGAACGAGATCAAGAAGACTCAGAAGGTAAATTTGTCCGCCCATCCACGACTTACCGTAACAAGATTACAGCCGATGGTACCAGTGGATTTAAAGCTGAACCAGGACTTTATCATCTATATATTTCTTGGGCTTGCCCTTGGGCTTGTCGCACAGCTATTATGCGCCAGTTAAAAGGGCTACAAGATATTATCAGTATGTCAGTAGTAGCCCCAGAGATTCACGACAATAGTTGGGAATTCTCTGATGAACCTGGAGCCATCCCCGATACCATCAATGGTAAGGACTATCTCTGGCAAATATATACCAAGGCTGAGCCGAACTATAGCGGTAGGGTAACTGTCCCAGTTCTTTGGGATATCCAGAAGGGTACAATTGTTAACAATGAATCCCGTGAAATTATCCGGATGCTTGATACAGAGTTTGATCATTTGGCTAAACAAAATGTGAACTTTTGTCCCAAAGATCTGCAAGAACTTGTTGATGAGACAATAGAAGCCATCTACAAACCCATTAATAATGGTGTGTATCGTGCGGGATTTGCAACAAGTCAGTCAGCTTATGATGAAGCGGTAACGGAACTATTTGATGCTCTAGATAATTGGGAGAAAGTGTTAGGAAAGCAAAGATACTTATGCGGGGAGCAAATTACTGAAGCAGACTGGTGTATGTTTACTACACTATTTCGCTTCGATGCCGTTTACTACGTGCATTTCAAATGCAACTTACGTCGGCTCGTTGATTATCCCAACTTATGGAATTATCTTAAAGACTTGTACCAACAGCCGCAAGTCAAGGAAACTTGTAATCTTGACCACATTAAACGGCATTATTATAAAAGTCATCCCAAGGTTAACCCAACTCGCATTGTACCGCTCGGCCCGTTGATTAATTTTGATGAACCTCATAACCGCGACAATTTAACTCATAATTTATAATTCCATCAGTTATGACTTCCATCCCTAAGGTAAGAATACTTATCTTATTTATGTGCGTTGACAACTGAGCATTGAATGCTTACCTTAGGGAGATAAAATGGCAAAAAACAAATTGTCTCTCCATTACCTAAGTTTGGCTTTTGCGATCGCACTGGGTGCCTTCTTGCGCTTTTGGCATTTGGATTTCAAACCTCTATGGATGGATGAAGTCATCACTGCCATATTCAGCTTTGGGAAAAGCTATAACGACGTGCCTTTAGATGTAGTATTCCCAGTTGAGCGCCTACAGGAAGTGTTCACTTTCCAACCGGGAGTTAGTTGTTCTCAAATTGCCCAAAACGTCGCTAGGTATTCGACTCATCCACCGCTGTTTTTTTGCTGGATGTACAGTTGGTTGGGGTGGATGATTCCTTTAGGAAAAGAGTGGGTAGAAAAATTGCGAAGTCTACCAGCTTTATCGGGTGTGGGTGCGATCGTCGTCATGTACTTCGTCAATCGTACTGCCTTCACACCATCTGCTGGAATCATAGCAGCAGGTTTAATGGCAGTCTCGCCCTTTACTGTTTACCTTTCCCAAGAAGCAAGACATTATACATTACCAATGCTTGCGGTTGCTTTAGCATTATTAGGGCTGATACAAATTCAACAGGATCTTGAAAAGCGTCAGACAGTTAGATTTTGGGTATGGTTGAGATGGGCAATTCTCAACAGTCTGAGTTTTTACATCCACTACTTCTGTATTCTTGCATTCATTGCTCAAATTGCAACGCTCCTTTCGCTGATGTATTGGCGTAGGGCGAATATCCTCAACAAACGCAAAATCTGGCTGGCACTCATTCTGTCTATCAGTGGTGTTGCCATCAGCTTTCTCCCTTGGTTGAGGGTAATAGTCCATCATTCTAACCGTGCAGAAACAGACTGGCTTGCCCCTGCAAATTTCATCGCTCCCTTTTATCAAACCTTCCTAAACTGGGTGCTAATGGTGATTGTTCTACCTGCAGAAGAGCAGCCCCTAGCAGTGGCAATTGTCTGTGGTTTATTTATGGCTTTGTTTGGTATTTGGGTAGGTTGGCAAGTTTTTAAAGCTTTAAAGCAGTTGTGGAGTATACCTTCAACACATTTGGCGACACTAACACTCTTAAGTTTCTCGGTTTGGGTATTGTTAGAATTCTTTGCAATTGTCTATTTTTTAGATAAGGATATCACCGCTATTCCTCGATATAGCTTCGTCTATTACCCAAGCTTTTGCGCTTTGCTCGCTGCTAGTATAAGTAAACGAAATTCTAAATTTATCCTCTTACTTGTCGGCGTTCTCAGTTGTGTTTTCGTTATTTCTAACTTGGCTTTTCAAAAACCCTTCAAGCCTGAGCAAGTTGCTCAACATATGAATTTTGAACCTGCTGTTCCACTTATGGTTGTGATGGCATATAGAGACTATCAAGATGTGGCGTTGGGATTAAGTTTCGCCTTAGCACTTGAACCGCTTAGGGAATCTAGGGTGGCAGTAGACAAGGGCGATTTTACTTCTGTCGCTCCTTCCAACTCCCCACTCCCTGCTTCTCATTTTGCTTTTTTCAAACAATCGCCAGATTTTAAATCTGTTTGGCAACAGCTTTCGCAACTATCTGTACCAGCAACATCAAATCTGAATTTATGGGTTATTGGCCCTGGAAGAAAACACCATGACTATCCACAGCAAGTAGGATTTGCCCTTCAAACTCATTGCAATATAGACCCTAATCAATATTACCGTATTGGAGTCCCCTATCAACTCTATCGATGTCGGAATTTATAACTATAGTGGTTCTTAGTCGAATCTACCTAAATATGTCATTAAGCATAGAAGTTTTATAGCCTTGGGGTGGATGACAGCTACCAGAATCAAATATTACTTTATACTTAAAGTTATGATTAATGCCACCGTAACCGAGTTAATCTAGCCGTGTCTATTCCTAAGTTACTGAAGAGTCAGAAACGATTGGCAGAAGAGCGTACAGAACAAGAGTGTATACGTGATGTTCTTCTACTAGTTACTCACTTAGCCAAAAGTGAAGAGGTTACTGTCAAGCTTATCTTTGATCGTCTTTACGATGTTGCCTCAGTCAACCTGATTAATCAAAAGATTCCTTATCGTCCCCTTAACCCTATAGTCAAATCAATTGCCAAAGTGTCGGAACCAGCAGTCAGAATTTTTGCTTGGCTTTGGTTTCAGAAGAATTTTCCACGACTGATTACGAACTGGTTATACGTAAAGGTTAGTTTTACAAATTTGAACCGTAAACCACAAGAGCTAGTTTCTATAGTTCCAGAAGTTCAATCATATTCTCTACCAGGAGTAGAAAAAAACAGCAGAGAAGAGATTAAACGTCTTCGCTCTGAGGTTAGATATTTAGCTGGAATTTCGGTAGGAGCGCTTGCTGCTTTATTCAGCACTATTATCTGGGTGAATTATAGCTCCCAACTAAGAGTTATTGGATTTCCGACAATCAATTCCATTGATAAATGTCTTCCATCGGCAAATGTGGAGACTTTTAAAAGATAGACAATGTCAGCGTCGTTCAAGCCATCACAAGCTTTTGTGATAGGCATGAAATATAGTGTAAGTAGGTAGGCACTATAATTTCAAGGTATGTAACGAAACGTAAACTTGGTTAAAACTCTCTTCCCTTCAGCATAGCTGCCCTCAGCATAGCTGCCTTACCTCAACGACAATTTTTCATGCCCACCTACTTATACACACCCAAACTGTATTATAAGGCTAAATAGTTATTGGATAGTCGTTAGTTGTTCTTATTTGAGAACAAACAACTAACAACCATCAATTAGCAACCAACTATTCATCAATCTGCCAAGAATCCTTGGTTAATTCTTCATCCAGAATTTTCTTTTGTCGCAAAATCAGAATAATTTGACCCAGTATTGGAAATTCTGGTATGGTATCAAACCACTGAAAATCTAACTCTCCAGATCTGTCCACAACAAAGTAACTGGTAGCATTCCATTCACGCCGAGCGCGGTCTATAATGACCAGCACGGGTTCTGGAGTATTTTGTGTTTGGGTGGGGAAGCGATCGCTATTGCACAAAATCACCACTGGATCTTCTGCACCCAACACAGCTTGCCAACCCGGTATCGGTACCCAAGCTTGCTCTCCTGCAAATCTAACCATGCGAAATGGTTGCATTTCTTTGACGACAGGAACAGCTTGTAAGTCTTTTGGTGTCAATGGTAACTCACCTACCACAGGGACAACGCGGGGTAGATCCTCCTCTGATTCCAATCGGTAAAAGGGTAAATTGGGGGCGGTACTTTTAGGTACGACGGTGAAATCAGTAAGTAACTGTTCGATTTTTTTTCTTGCTGTTTGCGAGTGAGCAAATTTCAATCCCTTAGCGATTTGGCGCGATCGCTCTTGAAAGTCCGAATATTGACGAGCAAATTTCCACGATTGATAAGCTATGGCGTCCCCTGGATGATTCTCAAATCCTTCAGGCAGGGTGGGCAAGCGGGAGAAATCTTTAATTGCTTTAGCGACTTCCCGCGCTTCATCAGCGTTGATTTGGTGAGAGAAAGTGAGTTCAGCTGCTGTAGCTCGTTCCTCTTGAGTGAGTAGGCGTAACTCATATAAAACATCGCTTCCACGTATAGCATAGTGCGATCGCACTGCAACTGAAGCCTCTGCCTTTTCTAAAGAATTGTAGACTTGTGAGCCAACAATAACCTGATTTTGTTGGATCGGTTCAAATCCAGTCGCTTCAAAAATTGCCTGGGGACTGTAACCAGCTTTCTGTAGTTGAGCGAGTGCAATTCCCCATTCTACCCAGTTACCTTGCTTTTGTCTGAGCTTTCGCAGTAATTCTTGCGCTACATCATCAGGAGTGTTATCAGGATTTTGAGCTAATGGTGGTAGGTCAGTCATGTTAAATGAGTAAGCGAGCTTCACTTTGAAGGGCTATGAATACCAACAGCCGCAAGTTTTATTTTATGCTCTAACTGTAAACTCTCATCATAATTTTCTCCTCCGCTCCACTTCCATAGGGTTTCACACTAAGTTCTGCATTGTCTTGTGAGTAAAGAGAGTTCTGACAACGTAATTTGTCTGAAGACAAAAATATCTTTAATTTAAATTTACCCTGTTGAATGTAGTATGGCGCTTGAATCATGATCCATACATACAACAAATAGCCCCTTGCAATCAAGCTGTTTACAAAATATCTTGGTATAGATGAGAACAAGAAAGCTCTAAAGGAATTATTCTCAAGATCATAGTCCAACTGTTGAACTAGATAAAATCCGGCATCAATTAATGACTATAAAGAAACCGAAAAAGCAAAAAATTTTGGTAGTTGACGATGAGCCAGATAATCTGGATCTGCTATACCGCACCTTCCGACGCGACTTTAATGTTCTCAAAGCCGATAGTGGAGTCCAAGCCCTGCAAGTGTTAGCAGCAGAGGGAGAAGTGGCAGTCATCATCTCTGATCAACGGATGCCAGAAATGAAGGGAACTGAGTTTCTTAGTAAGACTGTACCTCAATTTCCCGATACGGTGAGGATTATTTTGACAGGATTTACTGATATTGAAGACTTGGTGGAGGCAATAAATGCCGGACAAGTTTACAAGTATATCACTAAACCTTGGGACCCTAATGAACTACAAGCAGTGGTTCAACGAGCTGTAGACACATACGATTTACTTAAGCAACGTACAGAAGAATTACGGCGTACAAATGCCCAAATGGCACTGCTGGCTGTTTTGGTACAGGTTACTCAGGAGGCTTCTAGCTTAGAAGCTACTCTCACATCTATTGCCACAGCTGTTGGTGAAAGTTTCGTAGCAAATAGTTGTATTTTGCAACTCCTAGAGGCTAATGTCTTTGCCGCTCAAGGATTATACAGTAGTGATGAGAGAATAGATAACTGGCTTGTGCATGACCAGTTAACTTCCGAGGCGATCGCCACTCACACCATGCAAGTTTCGGTAAATGTATCTAAAGACAAAAATCTAAGTGATATTACTCACTACATCAATTCTGGTATTCAAGCGCATCTAGTTGTCCCGATTGTTTACCGGAATGAAGTATTAGCAGTTTTGTCGCTACAGTGGAAACAACCTTGGACTTTGCGAGAAGATGAACTCACATTGATTCATTTATCAGCCCAATTGGTGGCGATCACACTGATTTGCACTCGCTATCATCAATCTGTGAAATAGTTAGGAGGCAGAGAGTTATGAGTTATGAATTTTCACTCGTGTACGGGCAGGTTTTATCTGATCAATAGACATATTTAATATTGATCGGTAAAACCTGCCCCTACTCCTAACTCCTGTACGGGCGGGTTTCTCAAGAACTCAGCCGGAGCGAAGATGTGCGCGTTGATTAAACCCGCCCCTACTAACTCTTAACCAATGACTAACGAAATTCGCAGTATTTTTAACCGCATTGCTCCAGTGTATGACCAGTTGAACGATTGGTTAAGTCTGGGACAACACCGGGTATGGAAAGAAATGGCAGTAAAATGGAGCTTCGCTCAACCCGGAGATACTTGCCTTGACTTATGTTGCGGGAGTGGAGATCTCTCCTTGCGCTTGGCAAGACGAGTGGGAGCAACAGGACAGGTGTATGGAGTAGATTTTTCTTCTGCAATGTTAGAAATTGCCAAACAACGCTTTCAACGCCAATATCCCCACATTCAAGATTTAAGTAACCCCGTCTCAAATATTCGAGTTACTTGGGTGGAAGCTGACGTGCTGGATTTACCCTTTGAGGATCACCAATTCGACGCCGCGACTATGGGGTATGGGTTAAGAAATGTAAGATCGATTCCCCAATGTTTGAAAGAATTACACCGTGTTCTTAAAAGAGGTGCGAAAGCGGCAATTTTAGACTTTCACCGTCCCAGCAATCCACAAATCCGTGCCTTTCAACAGTGGTATTTGGACAATCTCGTTGTTCGGGCTGCTCATAATCTGGGTTTACAAGAAGAGTACGCTTATATCAGTCCCAGCTTAGATCGCTTTCCTATGGGAGCGGAGCAGGTTACAATAGCTCGTCAAGTTGGTTTTGCCACTGCTACACACTACCCCATCGCAAACGGTATGATGGGAGTGCTAGTCGTTACGAAACTTTAAATTTTAGATTTGCGATTTTGGATTGGGGAATGGTAACTAGGCTTTGGGAACCGGATTTTTCCTAATCCTCAATCTCAAATCCTAAATTCACAATTCTAAATCCACGCATCCAAAATCCAAAATTCAATGGATTGGTCCCATCTCTGGTTGTATGTGTCTCCCCCTATTTTGGGTGGAATTATTGGCTATTTCACTAACGATGTAGCCATCAAAATGTTATTTCGTCCTTACCAAGCAATTTTGATTGGTGGACGAAGGGTTCCTTTTACGCCTGGATTGATTCCCCGCAATCAAGAACGTCTTGCCAAAAAAGTCTCTGAGACTATTATGGGGTCACTGCTGACACCAACAGAATTGCAAGATTTGGCGCGGCGACTGTTGCAAACCGAACGCGTGCAAGGAGCAATTTTCTGGTTGCTGCGAATGGCTATCGACCAAATCAAATCTGATAAAGAGCAAAAAAGTGCCAAGATCGTGGCAGGAATTTTGCGGGATTTGTTAGGGGAATCTTTACCGCGTCTCCTAAAAGTTTTAGCACGGCGAGAAGACTTTTTAGAAGTGCAAGTCAATCAAGTTTTTGACCAGATATTACTGGAATTTCAACTGAGTGAAGAACAAGCTACTCGCCTTGCTGACTGGTTATTCCAAGTAGTATTGCCGCCAGAGGTGCTGCGACAAGTCGTCATTGATTTTTTAACTGATCGCACGATTCAAACTATTGATGAAAGCTTTCGCGAAAAAACCAGTGGTACTTATTGGGTGGTGGCAAATTTGTTTGGTGTACGCAATACTTTAACTCGTTTGCGAACTTATTGTTTGGATGAAAAAGAGGCAACAAATGCGCTGATGCAAGAATTGATCCAAGAATTACAAGTACGCGATCGCCTCAAAAAATTACTGCAAAATATCTCTTTACAAAGTTTACCAATAGGCACGGTACGGCAACTCCGCAAGACGACGCGTGAAAGCGTTCGTCATTACTTACAAACACGTGGTGGTGATTTTCTTCAAGAACTAAGTGAGTCTTTTGATTGGGAAAAAACATCTTCTTTGCTGCTGAACCGTCTTACAAGTTCTGCTGTTGTAAGTTCTTCTTTAAAAGTTGTGAGTAAAGAAATGGCTTCAATTTTAGAAAAGTATTTGGAAAAAGATTTAGAAGCAATTGTTGCTCAAGCAATTCCCATTTTGGCTATTGATCAAGTCATTGTTGAAAAAGTAAAGTCAACTTCACCAGCTGATTTAGAAGGTGCGATTGAGGGAATTGTGAAAAATGAATTGCAGGCAATTGTCACTTTAGGCGGTATCTTAGGTTTTATTGTGGGGTTGATACAAACAGCATTTCTATTTTTTAGTAGATAATTTTTTACGACTTCAGGTATCTACCTTCCCTGAAAGACTCCCGCGATCCCATAGTAGAGACAAGCACTTGCACCGAGAATGTAGACAAACCAGGTTAGGAAAAACCCAGTTGCACGACTGGGAGAGGGGCCATAAGTGTTTATCACACCCCAAGCATGAGCAATTCGGGCTAATGTAAGCGCAATTCCCAGAAGCCATAAAAGCCAGATTTGCGAATTCATTAACTCCAGCGCCAGAATCAAGAGCAGCCCATGCGGAACATATTCAGTAAAATTCCCATGAGCGCGTACTTTCCGCTGTAACACTCCATCATCACCAACTTGATCTGCCTCTAACTTTTGAGAGAAATTTTCAATAAAGGCAACCCATTTGGTAGGATTCTCCAGATAATTCGGCTGAGTTATAACATCTTGCTTTGATTCTCCGTGCCAAACTCTAGCTCTTGTCCTTGCCATTGCTGCAATGTAAGATAGTGCAAAAGCAATCAAACCGTTTAGCCCAATAAAGAGAGTTGAAATAGGGACAGGGTTAATGTTCATTTACTATTCCTACAACTCAAACTTTTTTAATTTTTAATTCTACAAAGCGTAATTTTTAATTATACAAAGCAGTGCTAGTTTAAAATCTGTGCCAAATCTAGTTTAAACCCAGGCATCACATCTTCACCTGATAGACTTGTAGGGGATTGCAGAACCTCAACAGCCTGGTTTGGGCGGTAAATTTCTACCCGTTGGTTCTCTTGATCAATCAGCCAACCTAAACGCACGCCGTTATTAATGTACTCCTGCATTTTTTGTTGCAGTGTATCTAAGCTATCTGTTGCAGAGCGTAATTCTACTGATAAATCGGGAGCCATCGGGAGGAATTTTGCAGGATCTGGTTTCAACGCTTCTAATCTTTCTTGTCTTACCCAAGATGCATCAGGCGAACGATTTGCACCATTAGGAAGCTTAAAACCCGTGGAGGAATCAAAAGTTAGCCCCGTACCATCAGCGTCTGCCCAATTGCCTAGGCGCTGTGTCAGTCTGCTATTTCGATTTCCACTTTCCCATCCCGTCGGTGGCATAATAATCAATTCTCCCTCAGCAGTCCGCTCAAGCTGTAAATCTCGATTCTGCTGACAGAGTAGGAAAAACTGGTCATCCGTTAGCTCTATAGTTGGAAGTAAGTTGAGGATCAGGGCGGTCATCAGTTCCCTCTAGATCTCGCCAATTGTAGCTTAAGATTATACCACCATTCGCTGTAAAGTTTTTCTAGTTTAATTGCTTGCTTTTAACTTTGGATAGGCAATGCGCTTGTGATGAAATTGCTGCCAAACTTGAAGAAAAATTTCGGCTATTTGGGACATTTCCTCTCGTTTTAACCCGGAATGTACGAGTTGATTTTCTTGCCATCTCGCACGGAGGATGTTGTTGAGAGTTGCTAAGGCTTTTTCTGGAGTCACATCTTTAAGCGATCGCAGTGCCGCTTCGCAAGAATCTGCTAACATGACGATTGCTGTTTCTCGCGACTGGGGAGCTGGTCCATCGTAACAAAAATCTGCTTCATCTACTATTACTGTTGGGTCGGCTTGCGCCATTTGCTGGGCTTGGTGATAGAAATAGGCAATCTGCATCGTTCCTTGATGTTCTGGAATAAAAGCTTGGATTGCTGTTGGCAAGCTGTGTTTCCGTGCCATAACCAACCCTTCTGTGACGTGCTTTTTGATGATTGCCGCACTCTTCCAAGGGTCTTTTATTTCTGTATCGTGTTTATTCGGTTCCCCCATTTGATTCTCAATAAATGCTAAAGGGTCGTGCATTTTTCCAATATCATGGTACAATGTGCCGGCTCTCACTAATTCGACATTGCATCCTAGTTGTTTAGCGGCAGCCTCAGCAAGGGTAGCGACAAACAAGGTGTGTTGAAAGGTTCCGGGAGTTTCCGTAGCAAGTCGTTTTAATAAGGGGCGGTTGGGGTTTGCCAGTTCTGCTAAACGGATTGGGGTGACTAAATCAAAGAATTTTTCTAGATAGGGACTCAACCCGAGCGCTACAATACTCCAAGCTAAGCCAGATAAGGAAAAGAACGCTGCTTGTTGCAATATAACGTATAAAGATGAACCAAATGCTGCACCTGATAAAACCTTGATTGTTAGGTAAACGCCTCCCTGAGTCAAGGCAATCACAACACTTAACAGAGCAAGTTCCTCACGCGATCGCAGTCGTTGTGCCATACAACTGCCTAACAACCCTGCTGCTGCACCAGCCAAAAGCGCTACTTTACTGACTTCCAAACTAACAGATAGCACTAACAACAGCAGTCCCATAACTGTCATGCCTAAAACGGGTCCGTAAAAGCTACCCAATAATAAACCGACAGCACTCCAAGTTGTATAATTTATACCCATTGTCAGTAGCAATGGTGTGCTTAAGGTTAGTAGCATTACTAAGAAGCGATCGCTTTGCCGCATTCGGGACTTTATCCGCCGTTCCATAAAGGCAAAAATACTGACAGCGCCGCTTACCAAGCCACCCAATAGCATTAATCCCAGCCAGTTAATCTCCCGGCGAGTCAGGTGATAATAATCCAGCACCTCAAAATTGTATTCCGTAATTCTCTCCCCCTTACGGATAATGATCTCACCTTGCTTTATCCAAACCATCACAGGCTTCACCCCAGCTGCAGCTTGTACTGCCTGTAGTGTGGTTTGTATTTCATCTTTCTTCAAATTTGGCTTGAGGACAGCCATTAACATCTTGGTTGCTAAAGGTTCGGCGTCTTTTGGCACTAATCCTTGCACTTGTAATTCCACAGCATTCTTTAAGATATTTAGCGGTAGCCCTGGAGAAATGCCTTGAGTGAGAATTCGTTCCGCACTGTAGTGGATTCCCGTTTGTGTTTTTGCCCAGTTATCATCTGGTAAGTCAAGGAAGGAAGTATCTTTATAGACGATTTGTGGGTTAATGGTGAATAGTTGTAAAAGTTTAGCGCTTGCTTGGCTGTAGCTCTGACGAGCTTTTAAGATAAGAGTGTTCAGGGCTAACAAATTTTGCTCTGATGTCCTCAGACGGTAAGCTTCTAGTTCTGCCACTGCTTGCGTAAAGTCAGCTTTTTGGAACAAATCAATCGATTGTGCGTCTTCTTTGGAAAGGGATTCCGAAACATGAGGACGTAAGGACGTAGAAACATCATGTAACAATATTTCAACATCTCTCTGGTTTTTCGGCTTTAAAGACGATCCTGACTTGTGCTTTGCGTTATTTTCTACAGCTAGTTGAAGCGCTTGCCATTCCCAGTAGGAACAGGAACGCAAGTAACGTTGGATAGATATGGATAAGGTAGTAGTGTTAAAAAAAGGAAAAGACCCTTCAGAGGCGCGAATTTTGTTGCCTTCATTAATTATTTGTTTTAAGTTTTGGTCGATTTCTCCATTGACACGCAGATCGACCATTAATATAGGTATAGAACTTTTACTGGCAAACTGACGTGTTTGGTCTGTACTAATCTTATCTTCAATATTAGCAGATACAGGGGCTTTAATCGTCTGTGGCGCAGTAGTTCCTACCCGTAGCTGAGGTTGGTTGTATAAATCATGTCCCATAACTCCAATGAAGGACAACACAGCAAGCGCGAAAACAAGGGGGGTACGTTTTCTACTTCTATAAAGTTTACTTATTGCATAAATGCTACTTTTCATTTTGACCGACTTTGGCAGGTTTTCGCTTTTCTCAGTTTTCTTTGATAAAAACAAACCCTGTCGGAACTCTTTGAACTGTTGACTCCAGTGAATCAATTGCTGGGTAAAGGATTGAAAAAATGGGGCTTGTTTCATCTCCTATAACCTTGCTGCTGACTTCGATAGCTTAAAAAAAAACAATCCCAATCGGAAATTTTTCTGAATGCCAACTTGCTACAATTGCTATTCTCAAAATAAGATAGGCACTTTTATTTGATAATAAAAGTATAAAATGTTACCATTATCTGCTTCGGACTTCTTTACGTAAGTGCAAATCAATCTTGGTAAGACAGCCTGTTTTTTCTCCATAGGAGTAATATTCAACGTCAACATAAGAGGCTACCATAAAATTTTTCCTTCTTGAAACCCTCCTATGAGAGATCATTCTGACTATAGACTAGCCGATTTTAAATTTTTGAGCCTAGGATTAGCAGTGGAAATAGTGAACGGTACAAAGGGTGGGGACAAGCAAAAATCTGCGGAGCGACAATTGATTGACTCTAACCAACTGTTTCGTACCCAGCAAGGTTGAAAGCCAAATACGGTATTAACGCAACCGGATGACACGAGGAGCTGCAACTGCATTTTCTCCGATTACCTTTTTAAGATGTCTCTCAGAGTTATACACCCCTGACCATACAGCTAAAAGCATATCTGCTAAGTTTAACAGCAGAGAAAAGTTGTTGACTCTTGAATCTAGCAACTCTGTTTGAGAAAGTAAGATCTGCCAAGTTACGGGAATCCCTCCTGTGCTATTATATGCTCCAGATAAAGCACCAGTAATCATACTAAGAGTTAGGGAGCGCGACTTGATTTGAACAGAGCGCAGCAATGAAAGGCGAAAGTCTTCTAAGGTACTGAGAAAACAGTAAAATGCTATAGGAATAACGTGACTTAACTCTTCTTCCTTACTGAACTCAGCTTGTACCTTTTCTAATCCTGCCCCTTGGGATAACAAATCATTAACTTTTAATAATTGTTGTGGTAAGTTTGAGGGTGTCTCTCCAAGAAACGCCACCGTTTCCGGAATCAGGGTGTGAGGAGTTAGTTTTTCAGTGAGAGACTTAGCGATCGCATAACCTATAGCGAGAATTCCATCTTGTACTACGAGGTTATTTGGCAAAATTTCTACGACCTGTTGTAGGTTTTGTCGTAGTTTTGTTGTATTGTCATGAAAAAATAGTATGACTGGTATAGTATTTAGAATTGCTTCTAACAAGATGCCATCTGAAGTGTTTGAGTTAAGACATTCTTGCTGCTGACGTTTTAACCAGTCGTCAAAGTCAAATCTACCCAATTCAATCAGACTTTCAGCACCCTCCATTATCTTCTGCACGTGTGGAAGCTTCAGATTAGGTAGATTGCGGTCGCGATTAAGTATAATTTCACCTAAGAGTGTTCCAATTATCGTGCCTTTAAACCGACTATTTAGAGAGTAACGCATAAACTATTCAATTAAAAGTTCTCAATTCTTAACTCATCAGTACATTACTCCTGTGCCTCGATTTTGATAATATATCTTTACCTATATTCGCGCTTCCTAACTTTTATTTCTTAAATGATGGACTAACGCTTGCAAGCCTAATAAGTAACTTTGCTCTCCAAAGCCACTTATTTGCCCAATTGCTACTGGCGCAATGTATGAATGATGGCGGAAATCTTCTCGACGATAGATGTTACTTAAGTGGACTTCTACCGTCGGCAAGTTAACAGCAGCGATCGCATCTCTTATAGCTACACTTGTATGGGTGTAAGCTCCGGCATTCATCAAGATTCCTTGATGTTTACCCAATGCTTCATGAATAGCGTCTACCAACACTCCTTCATGATTCGACTGCATCAAAAAAATTTCCAAATGCAACTTTACAGCTTCTTCTTCCAGGAGACGATTAATATCTACTAATTTTAGAGATCCATAGATTCCAGGTTCTCGCTGTCCTAGTAGATTTAAATTTGGTCCATGCAACACCAAAATGCTTGTGGAATGCACTTCTATTGATTCCTGTGCCTAGTTAAGCACGGTGGCGACGACGTGATCGCTCATCTACAGGAATCGGAATCAGTTCCGGTTCCGGCTCAGCCTCAGGCCCTAAAATGGCTTCAATCAGCTTACGTGCCAATTCTTTTAGCTTTTCCAGTACCTTTTCTATATAATCCATTGAACTGATCGCTCCTGAGATATTACCTCAATTTTTAATTATCAGCTAAGGAGAAACTAACGTACTTTTTCAACTTTTATTTTATCTCGAGTCTTTCACACTCTTGTCTTCGGTAAACAAGCCGTTTCCGAACTCTAGTTTCTTTTCCCCTTTTTACAAGATTATCACATGAACACCCTCTCTGATTACCTCCTACTAAGGGGGGTTATTTATGCTAACAAAGAATAGTCCATAGTGAATAGTCTTCAGTGATACTATTGTAACACAAATTTATAGGGAGCATCCCAATTTGGAGAAAACACATTATTCGCGAGGCTATCTCGCGAAT
>CALMVQ010000061.1 GCA_937873135.1 uncultured Scytonema sp.
TTACTAGCTTGGCATTATCCTATCAATTTGGCACGTTAAGTACGCAAGAGCCAGAAAGTCACGCCCGAAACAACCTTGAGGAGACATCAATACGCCGTCGTTCGGCAAACGTATTGAGCCGCGCGTACCTGAGTAGTCAGGATATTAAGACTGAAAGGTCTTAAGAATCTCCATTCCTTTAGGACGGAGAGTGTCAAGGCTGCCTAATTTGAGCGGGTAGGACTGTTTGAGCCAGTCAAAGCTCCTTTGGGGCAAAATAACGTTGCTACGGGGTCTTCTAGACCCCGTAGCAACAACAGTTTAGAATCCACGTTTTTCAAAGCGTGGAGAGTTCAAATAACGATAGTTGTCCCGAATTCTGCTATCAGGTATACTCATACTTGCTGAAAGTATACTTAGATAAAGAGTAATTTCTATGATGACTTTAAAAGCATTGTCAGTAGCTGCTGGTACAGCATTAATTGTTTGCGGTATAGGAAAAACCGTTGCAGCTGCAAGCATCACAGATACTCCGTTATTTGAGAATGTGAGTAGCTACAGTACTACAATTTCCGCGTCGGATGACTTGGCTGATATCTACTATCCGAACCCCTCGAACCTAAAAACAGGCAACTACTCGTTTCCCATTGCTTTGTTATTGCAAGGTGCAAATGTAGATAAATCCAATTACACAAATTTTGCCAGTACAGTAGCTCGTTACGGATTTGTGGTCGTTGTACCAAATCACCCAAAGTCTTTACCAGAATTCAATTTTACAGGTCTACTACCTGAAACCTCAGAAATAGATGCTGTTCTGACACAATTAGTAGCAGAAAACTCAAATCCGGCTTCACCTGTTGCTGGTGTTGTGAATACAGAAAAACTAGGTTTGTTAGGTCACTCCCAAGGATCTGCTGTTGGACTATCTGCGATCGCAAACCTTTGTGTGCCTATATTATGTGAAGGCTCCTTCAACCGACCTAATGAACTCTTAGCAGGAGCATTCTTTGGTGCAAATTTACGTAACTTTGAGACTCAACAGTACATTCCCATCAACAATTCAGGCATTCCCATTGCTCTATTGCAAGGAACAATAGATAACGTAGCTCTTCCTCAAAGAGCCAAGGCAACCTACGATAATATTCAGACCCCTCCTAAAGCTTTCATTAGTATCATAGGTGCTAACCACTTTGGTATTACAAATACTAACAACCCAGCAGGTGCACTACCAGACACAAACACACCAACTATACCTCAAGATGTAGCAGTAGAAACTGTCGCGCGTTGGAGTGGATTGTTTCTGCGTGCTAGTATTCTTAATGATCAAAATGCATTTGATTACGTATATTCTACAGGTGATGCTCTAGATCCAAACGTTAGCGTGATTAGTCAAGCCAAACCTGTTCCTGAAGCATCTTATACATTAGGTTTAGTGGTGCTAAGTGTTGGTGGTGCTATATTGAGAGTGAAGAAACATAAACAAGAAGTTCAAGTTAACCGCAATCGTAAAGTTGCTTGACACTCCCCCTATCCATTACCCGGATCTCTCTTAACATTTGTGAAAACAATCACTCACGTTTTTATATTACCCTGATTCTTGCGTCGCTTATTCTCAATAAAAATGAATTTTTAGCGACAAGAATCATGGGAAGTTTATCAAGTATGCTTCATACCTTAGTTTTTAAGATGCAGGCGACATCTGGGTTCCAAGATTGTAAAAAAAAGATGTGATTTTATGGATAGCCCAAACTTGGGAGAGGGACAGAGTGTATGGGAGACAACTGAGAACCGCTATAGGTCAATCATGAGATTACTCAAGGAACGGGCTTAGGAGAACTCCCCCGCGAAACTGGTTGTCATTAAGCCTGCGGTCGAGCTTGAGTGGGGAGCTTTTACCGAGATTGCGATCAAAGATGTTGCCGTAGTTGCCGACCGCTGTGAGAACGCGACGCTGCCAGTCTTGATCGAGACCTAGCTCAGGTGCTGTGATCGGCATTGCATTAGCGCCACCTGCGTACCATCGCGTTTCCGGCCTCTGTGCGCTAACGAGCGTGTTCACAGTCCATGCGACGAGTGCGGACCATTGCGCGTCCTCGGTTCCGGTCGCAGCTATCACCGGGAAGGTTATCAATGGCTCCGGGAGAATGCGGCTTGACAATTTATTCACCCCTGGGTCGAGGCGGATCGTTGCGAGGGTTGTGATCTCGCCAGCAACTGCATGGCAATTCTGCACGTTGTAGGTGTCGATCATCTCCCCATCTTCGGAAAACGGTCGGCGGTACCAGTTTCGATGGAGCGCACCGAAGTACGCCTCAAGGCTCCGATCAACCGAGCTACCGATCATGAAGCAAATGGTGTCCTTAGCTAAGTCACCAAGGTGGTGCGCTGCCGAGGTAGACGCCACCATCACCCCATGGGATTCCAGAAAGACTGCGGGACCGGGTACCAACTTACCTGCCAGCTTTTGCTCGTTGATTTCAGAGCCTGTCAGGAAGAAGACGTCGTCCTGGTTGTTGCGCACGGCGTCGAAGTCCTTCTTTGTCTCGTACTCATGATATTCGATTTTGTCCGGCGATCTGAGCACTGCGGTGGCAATCGCACGGCATACATCCACATTGAGACCTGTCCAGTGACCGTGGTCGTCGGCACTTGCGAGTCCCGGTCGCTCGACGCTGCCGCAGCGAACCACACCACGCGTCTTCACGCGTTCGACAACGGAACCCGCTTGAGCGACGGAGATTGAGCTGTAGACACCGAACAGGGTTAGCAAGACCAACAGCAAGCGCATAAATTTTATTCTCCTAAGAAAATGTCGAACAATAGGGATATTAAAATCGTCTGAAAGCGATGGATAGGGCGCACCCCACTGACAAGGGTAGGTTTTTCACAATTGGGTTGAGGCAAGACTTGAGGGATGAGAAGACAGGCAGACAAGGAAGATTGTTCAATGAAAAAATAGGCTCAAGAGGCAGTTTGTTGGTCTGGTGCCGAACCATGGTAGGTTCGGTTTTCCGGACTTGTTTAATTTCCTACCTTGTCATCCAAGTCTTGCCAACACCCAATAGTAAAAAACCTACCCCTGTGAGGGTGCACCCCATCCGTTCTTCTAACTTTTATGGGTTGGCCGCCGGGTAGGTGCTTGGCAGGGGGTTGAAGCCCTTAGGGATGTTGTTGACAATCCTCTGGCGCTGGTCCTCGGGAGTGACTCCGATCGCTCGGCAACCTTGTCCACCATAATGTGGTAGAGTGTTCACAACGCTGTCTGGAATCATCGCAAACGAAGCAGGCAGCAGAGGTGAGATGCCAAGCAGGCGCTTGGGATCGAAGCCTGAGAGTAGACTGTCGGTGATTGGCGAGTTGATGTCGCGCGGACCGAGGTACTTCTGCTCGAACCCAGGAGGTCCGAACTGGTTGAACTGTGGGGAGTTGCCAGCTGCGAGCGCCTGCGCCTCATCAGGCAGGCTGGCAAGCGCGGGCAGACCAAAGATCGCATTGATTGTCTGGATCACTGAGTTGTGATCACCCTCAGCGTGGGAGACAGCATGTGTCCGCGCGTAGGGCGAAATTAGGAGCAGGGGCACGCGGACGCCACGGGAGAGTGGCAGCCCATCAGGACCATAGGATAAGATACGCGGCGGAACGTGGTCGTAAAAGCCATCCGACTCGTCGTAGGTGATGATAATTGCACTTTGCGCCCAAAGCTTCGGATTTGACGCGATCGCATTGATCGCACGAGCCGCCATCCCCTCGCTGAGTTGGCGATCGCTGTAGCCTGGGTGGTCATCGTCGCCTGCCTTCGCCGCATTAATCGCAGCTATCTCATCCTGAGGCGTGTTGGGGTTGGTGATCGGCGGCTTCAGCCCCTGTAGGTTTGTGTAGCCACCCCGGATGTAGAAGACACCGCCTTTCGGCAGGGAATTATTAGCTGTATCCGTGAAGAAGTCACTAAGCCCGCGCAGGTTCTTGCTTATTTGCGGTGTATTGGCGACATAGCCGAAATACTGTGCACCGTTGTGATGGCTGACATAGGAATTGTGCGAGGCGACACCGTTCGTGTCTGTTGGCTCAAGATCATAGCCTTCCTGATACCAGCGCCAGTTGACTGGCTTGATCCCGAGGTTCTGGATGAAGGGGATGTCCTGCTGAATATCGGGCAGATCGAACGCAGGGTTCTTGTTGGTCGCCAGGATCGCCTCAATGTTGTTCCCCTGGAAGGTAAGCGGTAAGCTGGCGAAGGTCAGGTTCGAGGAGATGTTATTGTCGGCGTAGCTCTCCTTCGCGCCGGCTGGCTGCCTGTTGTCAGTCGTCTGGTCGAACTGAGAGCCGTAGAAGGGCTGCGGGTCGTTGACTAACGGTGGAGCCTGCGTTGTACCGCTATGGCTACCTACAGTGTAGGATTGACCGTCTGTGCCGTGCTTGACCCACTGCGTTTCACCCGACTGTCCAGCGATCATCGCCACTGCATTCGGGGTAGAAGGCGTATCCTCAGTCGCGAAGATATTATCGAACATCGTGAAGCGACTGCCCCACTTCCAGAAAAATGGAATGGTGTCGCAGTCGATGTGCGACATCACGAGGTTTGCGTACTGCGTGCCCTGAGAGATGTTGGCGGCTCCGCCTCTCGACGCAAAGCGCGTGTACTCGTCAAAAGCAAACTGATCCATCTGTGCCTCGTTGTTCACAACGTGGATCTTGGACGCGAGACCGGTGTGCGAGTGGTCAACACTGTCAACGACGTTAGCATTCTGATCGGGACCGATCCGGAATGGCTGAACCGAGATGTTCATGCCGTTGACATCCTTGTATGTCTGGGTAAAGCCCGGCGTCTGCTCTGGGGAACGAGGCTTCCGACCATCAGAGTAGAGTCCGTTGACACCAGGGAAAGTACCGTACTCGTTATCGAACGAGTGGTTCTCGTTAAAGATTACGAAAACGTACTTGATTCGATTCCGTAACAATTGCGCGAGCACCTTCGGGGGCAAATTGGGTTCCTTAGCCGGATCGTTGATGTATCGTGCAACCTCAGGTACGGCGTCAGGCTGAGTCGTCACTGTCGGGGGCTGCCGTAAAGATTCGTTCGTGGTTGACGAGCCAGCGAACGCGACCGGGACAATGGAGGCTTGTAGCAGGGTGGCTGCCATAGCTAAGGCAAGACGGGAGTTTATCAATCGTCTTAAAGCATATCTCCTGGATAAATTTGCTCCAGTTAATCCTGACAAGACACCCATTGATGCACTCTCAAACCATTTTTTACGCAATTTGCGACTCATATTCTTCTTGTTTAAGATTAAAGTTTTTAATTGGTAAACACTGATAACAAAGTTTATTTTCAAACCTATTAGTTAAGTAAAAGATAAGAGAAGGTTATTACTTCTCTATAAAAAATTAAATAATATTGGCTTCATCCCATGAAGTTGCACAGTCAATCTAGTGTCATATCAGCGGTTCGGACTGTCTCCCTGCCACCTCTACTGAAAACAATCGCTTTGCCTAAAGAGCCTTAACCCAAGCTTTATATGTTCTAAACTTACAGTTAACTTAAGTCTTATAGTATTCTTCTGTTGATTGCATATATCTTTAAGGCAACTTATTTATTGACAGCTTTAGACAGGTATCGTCCGTAGAAAGGTTAGGCAATTTCCAATTGTGAATATTGTTTCAAGCAAAGCTATGTTTCGTTATTTCAGGTTAGCACTGCTGCCATGAACTGTTTTCGCTTTGGCACTTCTTATGGCTACCCTATTCACAGTGAAAACTTTCACAGGTTTTTTTGCAATTGTCATCGGATAATGAGGTACATATTAGCACATACGTACCATAATGTCAAAAATTAATTTTGGTCATTGGCGGATTTTGTGTGCTAGTCGCTCAACTTTTTTAGAGGAGGAACTATATGCAGCGGTTTGATTACAAGCAGTTACTTTCTACACCGACTGGAAGGCGGCGCTTTTTGATTGGTGCTGGAGCAATGACCGGTTTGGCGGTAGCAACCCAATTTTCCCGTCGCGTCATTGCTCAGCCTAGTTTTTCTGATTATCCCTTTAAGCTTGGTGTCGCTTCTGGCGATCCGTTACCAAGAAGTGTTGTGCTGTGGACGCGGCTAGCTCCTGACCCTTTGAACGGGGGCGGAATGCCAGAGCAAAACGTTTTAGTTCAGTGGCGAATTGCTGCGAACCAAAGCATGAGTAAGGTAGTCAGAAGTGGCACGGCGATTGCTGTTCCCGAATGGGGTCATTCTGTCCACATAGATGTTCAAGGGCTAGAGCCGGGGCGAGATTACTGGTACCAGTTTAAGGTGGGTAGCGAAGTCAGTCCCATTGGGCGGACTCGTACTGCTCCCAATCGCGGCGATCGCCTAAATAAGTTTCGCTTCGCCTTTGCTTCCTGTTCCAACTATGAGCAAGGTTACTACGCTGCTTACAAATACATGGCACAGGATGATTTAGACGTGGTGGTTTTCTTGGGGGACTACATCTATGAAGGAGCTTCCAATCAAAATGCTCTTCGACCTCATGAGGGGAACGGTGAGCCAGTTACGCTCTTAGGGTACCGCAACCGTTACGCTCAGTACAAGAGCGATCCTGACTTGCAAGCCGCTCACGCAGCTTTCCCTTGGATTGTTACCCCAGACGATCACGAAGTCGATAATAATTGGGCAGGTGGAATTCCACAAGATCCGGAACTACAGTCACCCGAAGCATTTTTACAACGTCTAGCCGCCGCTTACCAAGCTTACTACGAACATATGCCTCTGCGGGAATTATCCCAACCACAAGGCTCGAGTATCCAGCTCTACCGGAAATTAACCTTTGGTGACCTAGTTGAGTTCGATGTGCTCGATACGCGTCAATTCCGCACTGATCAGCCGTGTAATGACGGCATTAAACCGCGTTGCGCTGAAGCCTTTGACCCCAATGCCACCTTAACTGGCACTCCTCAGGAAAAATGGTTGTTCCACAATCTGAAAAACTCTTCGGCACGCTGGAATGTCATTGCTCAGCAAATTGTCTTTACTCAGGTTGACTGGACAGCAGGACCAGACACAACATACAACCTTGATGCTTGGGATGGCTATGTTGCCGCTCGGCAGCGAATCCTTAACTTCCTCAGCCAGAATCAACCCGCTAACCCAATTGTCATTAGTGGCGATAGCCATGCCAGCTGGGTCAGTGACTTGAAGGCGGACTACAATAACCCTGACTCGGCTATTGTCGGCACGGAATTTGCAGGTACCTCAATTACTACTAGCTTTACCGCCAGCGCTCGAATTGAAGCGGCTTTACCAGAGAGTCCTTGGATTAAGTATTTTAATGGTAGACAACGGGGCTACGTTCGCTGTTCTCTGAGTCCGCAACTGTGCCAAGCTGACTATCGTCTCCTCTCTCCATCTCCGGAGTCAGGTCCCACAGTATCTAACCGCGATACTCCTATAACCACAGCCGCATCTTTTGAACTTCCCAATCGGGGGGTAGTAGAGCCTACATAAATTGCCGTTGAGTAGGAAACGATGCTGTTGGGATCAGCCTGCAATATGGTTCGATTAGGAAGATCATCTATAGTAGATCTATGGGACTTCCAAAAAAAATAATGATGAGAGTGCTAGGGCAGTCATTAGTATTCTTCTTACCAATGACTAATGACTGCCTCCATATTGGACAGAGCGGGGAGTGTCAATCTTGATGAACTGAGTATTGCGCGTGTCTGAAAAATAGTTATAATAACTAGTTGGGTAGTTTAATTTGACGCTCAGTGTCTTGAAGCTACGTACACGCCCACAAGTTGCCTTTGGCATCGCTTAAAAGCGGGAGTGATCGCGTGATCACGTGGGTAGGTTATCAGTTAATTTCGACGCATTGATGACAGTTCTATTGTACGCTTGCTGAGCCGAGGTTTGTTCCAATATCGATACCAGTACATTAGAAAGCCAGTGAGAAACAGAATCAGTGGTGCAAGTCCTACGAAGACGTAGAGTATGCGCGTTGGTAATCCACCGAAAGTACCATAGTGCAGAGGACTAAAGGAGTTGAGGACGCGATCGCCTAAAGACATCTTTAAAGCATTATCAACTCGCAAAACATCACCCGTGTAAGAGTCGAGATAAACATTACTATTCCCATAGTCCACTTTTTCCTGCGGTAGCTTCATGTGAATTTTTAGAGCATCTTCTGGTAACGTGGGAAAATCAATGTTTTTGGTAATAGCACTAGGTAAGGCAGCAGAAGCAATTTTCAGTTGTTGTGTTAGTCCTAAAGTCGATTTACCAGGAATTGGCTTGGATAGTGGCTTGGATGGTTTTGGAGTAAATGTCACAGCGTAAACAATCGGCTGATCCAAGCTGAAGTTCCAGCAAAAGCCCGTAAAGCCGGTAAAGAATAAAAAAACCACAGTAATAATGCCAGCCACTTTGTGAATGTCAAAGTTCGCCCTCTGTCTATTCGCATCAAGCTTAATTTTGAAGCCGGCAATTAGCTTACGCCAACCAGGCCAGAGAAGTAAACCTGTGATGGTGAGGACACACATTAGAAAGGCAGCAATGCCAACAATTACAGTTCCAGTTTTGCCTGCCATCAGGCTGTAGTGCAGTTTAAGGATCATACCTTTTAGAGTTTGATCCCATATACGCTCACCGATAATTTTGCCTGTATAGGGGTTGACAAAAACTTGTGTCAATTGCTTATCAGTTGATAACAAGTCCCCTTCGTAGGGAGAAGAAGGAGTATCTGGCAAATAAATACGAGAAAGATGGAGATCCCCTCGTGCCGCATACTGAGCCTCAATTGTATTCACCACAGATTCTGGGGATACCTGCACCTGTTGGGGTGTAATGCATCCATACTGTTGCGTAATCATAAAGTTGTCAAACTCTTGCTCGAACACTAACAAGCTACCTGTTAATCCAATGACAATTAGCAACAGTCCAACAAAAAAACCGATATATTGGTGCAGGTAAAAAAAGATGTCACGTAGTTTTTTGCGGTTCATAATCGCCACTTTACAAGTTAAATTTTTACCTCCCTCAACCCTCTCAATTTATTGGGGGGTTGAATTAGATCTCTCCAAAAGTAGGCACGACTTGAGCTGCAGGGGTGTTTGGTTGTGTTGGCGACTGTACTAGTACCGCTCCCTTGAAAGTCACTCATTCAAAAGTCAAAAGTCAAAAGTGTTATAAATCAAGGCTTCTGGCTGTTTGAAATGGTTCACCAGCGCTGCAGGAGGGTTTCCCTCCGTAGGCGACTGGTTCACCAGCGCTGCAGGAGGGTTTCCCTCCGTAGGCGACTGGTGAACCCGAAGGGTTGCTTTATTTACGTGCCCGCTGTACTAGTACAGCGCTGTTGAAATAACTATACAGGTAAAAATCTAGTTTACATATAGATGTTTCTCTACAGTCTCCTGTCTTCTGAGGAATTGTACTAGTACAACAAGGCAAAAGTAAAAAGTAAAAAGTAAAAAGAAAGAACCTTATTTTGTAAGGGTTTTAACTATTTCAGATGGGTGGTTTATTTCCGCCGATCTGTACTAGTAACATTTGGGCACTCTGGAAAGGATGCTTCAAATACTGAGTCACCAAAAGAACATGTCTTGCCTTGGTAATCCCATGTGTAACTTGAGTAGAACGTTAAATTTCATTATTGTCCTCTGACTCCGGGAGTAACACTGAATTTATCAGTAAGCGAGCATAGGGATGATTGAAACTCATTTGCACTAATAACGCAAGGGAGATGAAAATAAAACCAACAAAAATTTACAAAGGGCAGATGGATTCCGTACAAATTATTGCAACTGCTTATTACTTGTTCACACCTATTTTATAGCTTGAGAATTACCAGAAATAATTATGCTAGTACAGCGGGCGCGTAAATAAAGTAACCCTTCGGGTTCACCAGTCGCCTACGGAGGGAAACCCTCCTGCAGCGCTGGTGAACCATTTTAAACAGCCAGAAGCCTTGATTTATAACACTTTTGACTTTTGACTTTTGACTTTTAACTTCCGCCTTGCGGTACTAGTTTTGGTTGTTGAGGCAAATCCCAATTTGGTATTGTAAAGAGATTTTTTCTGACTTTAAGTTAATAAAATTTTCACTTACAGCAACTTTAAAGTTAATCTAAAATCTGAAAATATCAGGGTGGTCTGAATTCTGGATAATCATCGTGAATTTCATTTATATCACATACATATTTTTTTAACCAGAAAACCAAGTTCTTAATGTTGGAGAAAGTGGAACATAGGTGCAAGCCCTATGCTAGTTTTTTGGCAAACACATGACTATTGAGGGAATTTGACTTTGTTTGATACTTTTTCTCAGAGTCAAGACGGTGAAGTACATACATCAACTGCACGCAGTATGATGTAAGCTTCTAGTTAATTCTAGAATTTCCTTAGGGGTACTCTGTATCATCAATTTCCCCTTACAGCTTTTTATAGTTGGGAATACTTCCAACCCAACTCGTTGGATATTGATAGCCGCGTTAATGTCACGATCTACTATAGCGTTCCTAAATGAGTTGTGAAAATTATTTGTGGAATGAACCGCTCCTGAGCCAAGAACGCCAAGAAAAGAAAGAGAGAGGATTTTACAAATGATTTAGGATTGCTATATCAACCCACACACTTTACAGTTATGCACTCTAACTGCCAGTTCTTTTGGAACAAGAGCATCACAACAGCAACATATTTGGCTTGTGTAATTTGGTTTTACTTTGAGGGCATTCTGCTCGCTTTTTGGTAAAACTCTAACAACTTACTAGAAAACCTAGCAAGTTGTTAATGGGGGTTAATTTATTTTCAAAGAACTCACCTAGCGAGTGGCGATCGCATACCGTTCGTTGACAGCATCCCAACTTACAGTATTCCACCACTGCTTGAGATACTCTGGGCGACGGTTTTGGTAGGTAAGATAGTAAGCATGTTCCCAAACATCATTGCACATAATTGGATAGTGACCCTCTGACCAGGGACAATCTTGATTGGGCAAGCTGATAATGTCAAACTTATTGTCGGCAGTTCGTACAAGCCAAACAAATCCACTACCAAAGTGTTTCGCACCCGCATCGTTGAAACGAATTTTGAAATTCTCAAAACCGCATAAATAGACATATATGTCCAGCTTAAAAGTTCCTATCATTCGGACAGTTTCCGGCGCTCTCATGCCGTAACTCCCGGCTGTTGGGCATTACAGCTTATTTGCAGTTAATGTGGTTTGTTTGCAGTTAATGTGGTTTGGTTGCAGTTAATGTGGTTCAGAATGCAGTGATTGTGGTTTTGAACCCCCCCTTATTTGCAGTTAATGTGGTTTCAATTTTGACTTGTTTGCGGTTTGAAGCGTTCTTGTTTGCAGTTCATTACACCTACCAAGCTAATCATCGTCTGCTCTCTCTATCTCCGGAGTCAATCTCAAACCTGAAAAGATTATGTGCAGAGACTTCAGACTTTTAATAAAGCTCACTTAATGACCGTTTAAAGTATATATTAATAAAATTTATATCAAAATCTTAGAGAGTGTTGACTACAAAAAATTGGTAGTGCTGACACGAAATCAAATACGGTAAAAAAACCCTAGCTAATGTTCACTACGAACATTAGATATTTTATAATTTTTGCAATCCAAGCAGACAACCTGTTCATCGTTGGTCCTACAACTCCTTAGAATTGTCTGTTCGCTCCTACTTTTCACAGGGGCTCGAATTTTCTAAAAGCTAGGTGTGACAAAGGTTTCGACTTTTTTGGTAATAAATCATCTTCCTCTTGATTCGCGATCACCCTCATCACAAGTTGTGCAAGTGAGGGACTTCCACAGGGCTATTTCATTCTAGAATGTCGCTTTTTATGCTGGGTGGTTAATTATCCCAAAATGGGCAATTTTAAGGGATCGGTTCGGTTGTTAAATTTTTGTTTTTCCGAAAAAGGTTCGTGAAAACCGCACCTAAAAATAGAATGAAATAGCCCTGGGTTGATAGACCTCAAAAACTTGTCGATTAATCGTTTGAATCGATCCGGGAATATCACGTAAAGGGGTGTCTGTCTTAGTCGCAGAGGAGGCATTTGGTTCGCGATACCCATCAGCATCTCCTGTCACTACCAACTCAATTGCTTCATTATCCGACGTTGATGATTGATTTGGCTGTTTTTGACTTTCACTTCTGTGTGTTTGGGGTTGTTATGTTTGAGTTTGCGGTTGTTGCGTCTGGGGTACAGTACTTGCAACACTGAAGATCAGACCCTCATTTGGACTGTCAAATAACTCCACTGTTGGCTGTTTTGCCTCACCTATGACTGTCACTCGGATAGTATTGGCATCAAAGTTTGTGACCGTTATCTCCATCACACCTGCAATTGGCTTGTCTGATCGGTATGTGAACGCCGAGCCACTGGGTAAGCGTAGTTGGGCATTGGGAATATCAGCGCTAAAGCTATTACCAGCACTGCGATTTACCAGTTGTAACTGTTGCCCTTTGGAAGTTTGTAAAACCAGATCTAAGCCTTTGCTGGTAGGATTTGCCTTGACGACCGCTTTCAATATCATCACAATGGTGCGTAATCTGTCCAGTTTGTAAGCCCTGCTCCCAGATTTCATCCCACTCAGCATCTGTAAGAACTTCTGCCATTTTTGTTAATTAAGTTTATTCTCAAGTTTATTAAGAAATAATCTCATATTTCTCTTAAGAGATTACTGTTACCGTAGTTATTCCAGTAGCTGGCTTGTCAGAGCGCTCTAGAGCTTTTCAGTTGTATCTCATACACTCTCTCCCTGTCCCCAGCCTGACTGGCACCTCTCTCCCAAACTTGGGAGAGGGCATTCTGTATGTGACTCAAAAGATAATCGCTATATTCGTGGTGTTACGTGCTCGACTGTAATATTGATAAATGTTCAGGGTAAACGTCTGGTTGCCTCGCCAGAAATTTCAAAAGAAGGCTTGCTCAGATTAAATTATAGTGATTCGATTCCAAATTCCAGTGGGCGATCGCTCACAATTTTAAAAGCTTGCTCAGGGGAAATTTCTGGTCTTCGGAAAAAGAAGTATTCTCTAGCATCAGAACCATAGTTAAAACCCACAACCACTACAAACTCTTTTCTGGGGTCGTAGTTGTCGATTAAAGCGTAAAATTGGGCATACTGTATAGGTTGACTAGCTGCAGCTGCTGAGAGTTGCATCATCTGCCAAGCTTGAGTGCCTTTAGCAGTATAATACATTCTGTCTCCTAGATGCGATCCACCTTCATTCAGGGAAAAATTATTGCCACTCGTATGCTCAACCTGGAGTACTTTATGCAGATATAGGTAGCCCCTGCCTAGTGTATTGAAGAACTTCCATGCTTGGGCGCTGAACAGGATTTCATCGGCACAAACGATATTTTCAGCAATTTGCTGCTGGATTTGCTTTTCAGGTGTCATAGTAACTCCTAATTTATCATGAATACATACTTTAAAAGGCTTGCTCTAGGGGTTTTCAATACTCTACCCTGGTTTTCAAAAAAGACATCCAATCCCATTTTGATATGAGTGGGATATTTTTTCTTACTTTGGAGTTAACAAAATTTTTTATGTGCCCTCACTAGATGCGATCGCATCTAGCCGTCTTGTAATACCATTTCACGAAAATCTTGATACTATTCGCTCAAGAACTGCATCCCCTGCTCCCTCTGCTCAAGAACTGCTTGCCTAAATGTATCAACTTTAAAGTGAAACGGTATAAGCCGTGTCTTAGTCAGATGATGTCATCTTTTCGGGTTTCCAAAAATTTTCCCGCATTTGCCGATATAGACTAATGGGACTTAGACAAAAAATAGCAAGAATTGAACCTCAAATGTATATATAGAGAGACGTTGACATCATTTTCACTGATTTGTTGATATATATGGGTTTCAGGCATTTTTAGGCATTTGGTGTATTTCCCTTGCCCTGTATAGTTTTGAGGCTTATTTTTTCATCAAAAATGTTGAAGTCCCGCTAATTGTAGTGAACATCGTTAAGTTGCATTAAGTTCGTGGTTTCGTCAAACCAAATAGTGCGATGTCCGGTTCCATCTTCCATCATGACCAAAGCTATACTTGCAACTCAAATCCTGGCAATACATCTTCTCCAGAAAGAATTGTTGGCATTTGAATAATTTCTATAACTTTTCCAAGTCTGTAAATTTCCACTTGGCGATCTTGAGGATTAATCAGCCAACCCAAACGCAGACCATTTTCTATGTATTCCTGCATTTTCTCTTTGATCGGTGCAAGCCGATCTGTCTCGGAACGCAGTTCAATCACAAAGTCGGGTACAAGTGGCGGAAATTTTTTTCGTTGTTCTAACGTTAAAGCTTCCCACCTTTCTAACTTTACCCAAGCAGCATCAGGAGAACGTTTTGCACTATTGGGAAGTATAAAGATAGTTGAAGAACTAAAAACTTTCCCTAATTTAGTTTGACGATTCCAAATTTCTAAATCAGTGATTAGTCCAGCTTCTTGATTTCCGCTTTCTCCTCCTACTGGTGGCAAAATTATTAATTCTCCTACTGCATTCATTTCTAAGTTTAAATCACGATTGGCAATACACAATTGATAAAATTGCTCATCGGTTAAAAGAATAATTGGTTCTAGATTGAGTACAACAGTATTCATTAAACCTTTCCTCCTGTCTTTAGTTAAAAGTTTAGCAGGAGTAAATTAACTTCAGTTCAAAGGGAGTTGATTGGTGAAGATTTTTACCTATTATTCTAGTTTTAGCCTAAATTGAAATATGGTTTAGCATCCTTGTACATAAACTACTCAAGCGTGGAAACTGTGTTAATACAAATGACCTGAGTTGCCACTCGTCACTGGAGTACCGACATCAGCACCCCATGCTCGGCACAGGTTAAAAATGAGCGAACGTACAGTAACACTCGTAAAAAGTGGGGAATTTGTGGCGAAATTTGCTCCCATAACCCGAATCCTCAAAAAATCTTGCTCGTCAACGGCGACAGCCCATAGCAAAGCGATCGCTCTGTTGCTTGCCCCTGCTGTTGTGCCTCCACTACTAAAATTTGTAAACCAGACGATTGCAGTCCACAGGCTGGCGTCAAACCAGAAATGCCTCCGGTGACAATAACTACATCGCAGTTCACCGGAGATGGATTCAATGATGGGGTATTTGCTTGAAACTCAAAATTGGTCATCATGTTGATGGTTCCCTAACCAAGCTTGAAGGAGTTTGGTTGGTAAAGTTTTGGTCCATCAATTCTGTGCGTGAGTTTGCTCGCACCGCGCGGAACATTCCAAATCGGCACAGCCCAGCACCAAAAGCCAAACGCATCAGCAACAACGTCGGCACCTCGCGCACAGACTTGATCAAACCAGATACTCCAAAACGCAGCCATCCGCCCGGTCGAGCCACTCCTTGCCAGATCGAATCTAACCAAGAAGGAAGCGTTTGTTGCGTCCAGTCTGCCGTAATCACCTCCCCCTCGACTAATTCCGTCGCTACCAAAAGCTCCGAAAAGCCTTCTATGCTGGAAAAAGCTGGATGAGACCACTGATGGAGGAGTTGTGACATGACTGGTTTTTCCCAGAAATTTAGAGGTTTTTGGCGGTCATCCCTCTGATTCCAGTCAGCTAAAACCAGCACTCCACCGGGCTTTAGCACCCGCATTAATTCCAGCGCAAAAACGGCTTTATCGGGCATGTGGGGACCGGCTTCAATCGACCACACCACATCAAAACTGGCATCTGGAAACGACAATGCCATGGCATCATCGACGGCAAACTGGACGTTTAGCCCGAATGGCGTTAACTCTATAGCACGTTTCACCTGATTAGGGCTGATCGTAATCCCTGTGACGGCAAACCCATAATCTCGCGCTAAAATCCGGCTGCTGCCCCCAATCCCACAGCCAACATCTAAGACGGTAGTACCTGGAGGTAATTTTTCTATTCCACCCCATTTAACCATGTAATGTACAAAGTCAGATTTAGCCGTCAGAAAATCCTTCTGTTGTGGCGGTGAACCGTAGTGACCGAGGTGAATATGTTCCCCCCAATAAAACTCGAGAATGCCGTCAACAGTCCATTGATCGTAGGAATTAGCGACTGTGGCTGAGGATTGATACTTGCGAGCACTCAGGAGATAAGCCGCAATTCCAATCACCACTAGCACAAGAAAACCAATTAGAAAATATAATGAAATTGACATTGTTTTCAAAGATCTTGTACGCCTACCCGAGATAAAATTGCTGCCCGAATGTCGTAGCCTTGAATTTTCTAGCAGGAACCTTTGACATACTATTCTAACTGCTTGTGCAGTTCAACTCATTTGTGAAGTCGATCTAACGGTTTGCTCACTCTTCATCTGGTGATGAACCGAATTAGACGAGTGATCGCTAATGAGAATGTTTTATTCTCTGAGTCAGAATGCCCGCCGATTATCAACCTGTTGTTTTTCATCTGCGAGGTACGGATGATGGTCTATTCCGATTTTTGGCATTTTTACAATCGATCCGCGTCAGGGCTGCTTTCTTTGGGAGTTGGAATTGTAGCTACCTAATTTGAAAAGACCCAATTCCATAAAGTCTCACCAGTTTTTAAGTAACTACCGTTTATAGTCGCCTTTTGGGAAGGTGGCTTATTGGTGCTTTTGCTTGGCAATTGCCAATCTGTATTTGGTGCATGTTTGCTGTACCCAAATTGATTAGCAAAAGGTGAAATCAGTTCAAGTAATGCATCTCCACTCATAAGCTTAAAATTAGGACGCTACAACTTTGAGCATTCAAAGCGAAACATTGGGATACCCTCCTGAAATAACTTTTAAGCACTCAGTATTAAACCTAAAGACATTTATTTACCGTCAATGTATCTAAAAAATAAGGTAATTTTATTTACCTGCTGGTTAAATAGGCTCGGTTCCTACGGAAAGGTACAACCTCTGAGTGATAAATAGGTTTTACTAAACCTTACATTCATGTCAATATAAGTAATCTTCATGAATTAGAATGAGCGGAGGCTACATCCGTATAGTTATGTACATCCAGAGTTCGATTCGTTTTTGACCTTGTATAAATGTGCCTTTATTAAGGAGGAATGAATGTTATCAGGATTTTCACGTGTTTTCAACGATAGTTCCAGAAACGTTAGACGTAAAATTATCAACATTTATGCGTTCCTGATAGGCGTGAATATCTTAGTGTGGGTACTTGCCTTGATCGCATTCCATCGCTATCCCCTGCTGCTGGGCACTTCAGCCATTTCATATAGTTTTGGGCTACGTCATGCTGTGGATGCGGATCATATTGCAGTGATTGACAACGTCACCCGCAAACTCATGCAGGAAAACAAACGGCCCGTTGCTGTGGGTTTGTTCTTTTCGCTAGGTCATTCCACGATTGTCATTACCATGTCCATCGCCATTGTCCTCGCCACAGCAGTGATTCAAAAAGATTTTCCGAGTCTGAAGGAAATTGGTGGGCTGATTGGCACTGGAGTTTCAGCCTTTTTTCTGTTAGTAATTGCCATTATCAATGCATTTGTCTTGTGGGATGTCTTCAAGGTCTTCCAAAGTGTCAAACGGGGTGGCACATATAATGAACAGACTCTGGACGAATCTCTAAACCAGCGAGGACTTATCGGTCGCTTCTTCCGCCCTTTAACCAGACTTGTTAGCAGTAGTTGGAACATGTTTCCCATCGGCGTTCTTTTCGGTTTGGGCTTTGATACTGCTACCGAAGTGGGATTACTAGGAATTTCGGCTACCAGTGCCTCACAAGGAATGCCAATTTGGTCAATCATGTTGTTCCCAGCTTTATTTACTGCTGGAATGTGTCTGATTGACACGACTGATGGCATCCTCATGCTGGGAGCTTATGGCTGGGCTTTTGTCAAACCAATCCGCAAGCTCTACTACAACATGACCATCACCTTAATTTCGGTGTTGGTTGCTGTAGCTATAGGCACGATTGAAGTTCTTAGCATTATTGGCGATCAGCTTAAACTAACAGGTCCTTTCTGGGATTTCATTGGGAAATTAAGCGATAATTTTGGTTTAATTGGCTACTTAATTATTGGCATCTTTATTTTCAGTTGGATTCTCTCGACCATCATCTACAGCATTAAAAAGTACGATGACATCGAGGTGATAGATGCGGCAAATACCAATCCCAATCGAGACAGCGATCGCAATTAAATATAATATTACCTCATAAGATGGTTGGCAGCAGTATCATTAAAGATTGCCTAACCAACTATTAACAGTGCCTCGTCCGGACAGTTATATTTTGTCCGGACGACTTTGCCCCAAAGTAAAGTAGTGTTTCTTGACGCTAACTTACCTATCCTTTACAAATCTTTGACAAACTAGTACAGATCGGCGGAAATAAACCACCCATCTGAAATAGTTAAAACCCTTACAAAATAAGGTTCTTTCTTTTTACTTTTTACTTTTTACTTTTGCCTTGTTGTACTAGTATTGCTTTAAAAGGAGTAATCATTTTATAATAAAAGTGCTATAAATCGGTTCTAGTGATTTCAGCCACTAGAGGTAACGGGGAAAGTCCGGTGCGAATCCGGCGCTGTCCCGCAACTGTGATGAGATTTATGTCTCTGAGTCAGAATGCCCGCCGAAGGTAACAACAAACTTACATCCATCTGCGAGGTACAGATGAAAAGTCAATATGAATCTTCTCAAAATCTACAGCGACAGTTGCTGTATCCTAATCGTAAAGTCGGAAATCATCTACAAATTTCGGCTAGGGATAAATTTATAAGTATATAGACTACAGCCGACTTGTTTTTCTAAAAGCAAGGTTAAATATTATATCAAATCAGGTGATATTTGAGTTATCAAAAACCGCACTCCTTGCAGAGAAAGCAGAGATCGGGGAAGGATAAATAACTCTGTACGAACGGATTTCATATAACCTGTTGATTGCAAATGATTTTCAATCGTTGGTATTGTAATTTCCAAGTACGGCACGGCAGAAATAACCAGAAAGTTAAAAATAGGTGAACATATAGTCTATATAGATATTTCTCTCCTGTCATCTGACTGCCTGTACTAATGCGACACTGCACAGTTAATTTAGCTTCATACCTGCGATTTCGACTTTCTCCCACATACATCAAAATTAATGACAAGCAAACAGCATACTTTATTCGTTTGCACGACTTGTGCCAGTGTTTGGCAAGACGGTAAACGTGTTGGTTCAAGTGGTGGTGAAAAACTATTAAGGCAGCTTCAAGAACTCTGGCAAAACTGGGAATTCCGGGATAAATTCCCAATTCAAGCAGTTGAATGCATGAGTGCTTGTAATCGTTCCTGCGCGATAGCATTTGTAGCAGAAGGAAAATTTACCTATCTTTTTGGCGATTTACCAATTGACGATAGTGCATCTGCTGTATTGAAATGTGCCAGTCAATACTATTTAAAGCATGATGGTTCTCTGCCGTGGTCAGAACGACCGGAACCTTTGAAAAAGGGTATTCTAGCTAAAATTCCCCCATTGAATAAATGGGCAAGATTAAAGGTTGATTGTTGTCGGTAAAATTTTAATTTTTCTTCGCATTCTTAATTAGGTTGGTTAGAAATCTAAATTTTGAGTGCCAAAGTAAAGAAATATAGAAAGGTAAAATATATTCGCTATTTTGTCATGAAAAAGGGAAAGAATAAAATTGAGTCCTGAGAAATTAATTGTGAATTGACTCAGCGTAAATACTGTTGTTCATGTTAAGCAAATAAAATTTATTAAGAATAAAAAAGTAAAATTTATTTTCGATTTATAGAGACTCCTTAAACTAGTTATTTAAATTAATTATTGTTATTGAACACTATTTTTTAATCAGCTTTGCTAAGCTTGAGAAATCAAATAACTACTTCTAAGTGAGGAGTCAAGAATGAACAAAATTGGATTGATTTTTCTATCCAGTTCAACTTTAATGGGTTCGATGCTGCTGACATTGTTCTCAGAAAAGTCAGTCAAAGCAGCTAACTTTAATCCCGAGCAACCAACCGATAATACATCTGTACAGAAAGTTCCTCAAGCTGTTGTGAATTGCAGTCGCCAAAACTGTACCGGAAATGCACACTTGGCTACTTTTAACCGCTTATTTATGGCAAAAGTCAATCAACAGGACAATCAAGCTCCAGCAGGAGTGAAAGTCCTAAATTTTTCTGACGAAGAGAGTGATGCTGCTATTGCTAAATTTGGTTGTGACTGTCCTAAGTCTATCAATGCACTGCGTCAGATACGGGGTATAACCGTTGGTGTGGAGGGTGAACACCTTTCACCAAAACACCCGATTAAGCCTTGTGCAGATGGGAAACTGAATCAGGTATCTGGTACAAATTCTCATCAATAGAATACTAGTACCGCTCCCTTGAAAGTCAAAAGTCAAAAGTCAAAAGTCAAAAATGTTATAAATCAAGGCTTCTGGCTGTTTGAAATGGTTGCTTTCTTTACGCCGTGCTGTACTAGTAAAAAAGTTTCTAAACTTTTAAAGAAAAGCGATCGCCCTCGTTTGTTTGTGGGCGATCGCTTCAAAGTGCGACAACGCCCACGTCAAACTTTAACGATATTAATTTGATGACACGACAAATAAATTGTTATGTGAAAAAAGTGTCTAAAGTATCAAAGAGTGATATACTAAATCTAGTCGGTTCTGGTAGAGATCAGCTACTAGAGGAAACGGGGAAAGTTCGGTGTAAATCCGGCACTGTCCCGCAGCTGTAATGAGATCCCTGTCTCAGAGTCAGAATGCCCGCCGAAGTCAAGTCATAAGTTCTACAGATCTGCGAGGTACAGATGAACAAAAGTATGAATGTTTCCATCATTAGTTACTCTCACTTCTTCAAAAAGCCAGATATCCGCTACAGATTACAGCTTACTACGAGGTGACAAGTAATTAGTTTCCTGTAAAAATTTCACCTTTCTGTGTATACATAATTTACACTAGTTTTTCTAAGTGTAAATATCTGCACTTAAATAAACCACATCTAATTTGCATCATCAAATTTTGTTAACTCTTGTGGGATGAGTAACGTCAGCCTCTAGTACCGCAAGGCGAAAGTCACTCATTCAAAAGTCACTCATTCAAAAGTATTATGGAATGGGCTTTTTACGGATTTTAAATGGTTGCTCTATTTCCGCCGACTTGTACTAGTGTGTGCAGGTTAAATGTTGAATAGCTTACTTGTTAAGCATTGCAAATTATTTGTAATATGCCTATTAGACATTTCCGGTTCCGGACGTAGGGGCGAACGGCTTTCCTCGCCCCTACCAAGGATTTCAACAACCGCATAATTAATTTTCACGAACTTAGTCTTATGTAATATCTGTGATTTGGACTTAATCCTACACAAATTAATAGATATTAAGAGAAATGACGTAGGGATGTTCTGTGTATGGTACAGCTTTCCTCGCCCCTACCAAGGATTTTAACGAACGCATAATTAATTTTCGCTTTCTTTCTAATGCTCGACAAACAACATACTCTATTTGTTTGCACGACTTGTGGCAGCATTTGGCAAGAAAGTATTTCCCAGTTTTCAATCCAATACGGTTCAGTTAGCAGTGTTCATTCATCGAAGATTCCCCCAAGAAGATTGCTTTTGTTGAGGGGCTAATACTGTTTCACTTTAAAATTGATACAAATAGGTAAGCAGGGGAGCAGGGAGCGGGGAGCAGGGGGGAAGAATTAGAAACCCGTTATTTGTATCAGGAATTTCGTGAAATGGTATAAGAGATGAGAAGAGGGCAGCTTCATGGCAAAACGGTATTACTAATTCAATAATTAATCTTCAAAGGAACAGAAATTCATGCAGATTCAGACAGCAACATTAGGCTATCCTCGCATTGGTAAAAACCGAGAAGTTAAAAAAGCACTAGAAGCATTTTGGAGTGGCAAGCTAGAAGCAGAATTATTACTACAAACTGTGCGAGAAGTTGAGGAATCTAACTGGAAAACCCAACTTGAAACAGGGATTGATTTCATAGGTATTGGAGACACAACTCTCTACGATCATGTTCTTGACTGGACATTTCGTTTTGGGCTAATTCCTAAAAGATTTCAACAGGTTTCCGGTTTAGAACGCTACTTTACAATGGCAAGGGGTAAAGAAGGAATTCCCGCCTTGGAAATGACAAAGTGGTTTGATACTAACTATCATTATCTCGTCCCTGAAATTGCAGAAGAAACATTATCAGTAGATTTCAGTGACTTTTTAGAAAGAGTTAGCCGTGCTCAAAAAATATTAGGTAGAGCGGCAATTCCTATTGTAATTGGTCCCTGTACACTATTGCGCTTAAGTAAATTAGAAATAAATATTCAGCAAGGAGTATCAAAGCTAGTTCCGCTGTACATCAGCCTACTTACTGAATTAAAAAATCTGGGAGTAGAAGAAGTGCAAATGCATGAACCCGCGCTTGTTTTAAGTGACGCCAATTCTTGTCAGGAACACTTTCAAACAGTTTATCAGTCACTTTCGTTAGTTGGAATATCCCTAAATTTAGTGACTTACTTTGATGATTTAGGGGAAGCTTATCCTTGGGTGATAGATTTACCCGTTGCGGCTATTAGCTTAGACTTGACACGCGGTCGCAACTTAGAGTTAATTAAAACTTACGGTTTCCCACCAAGTAAGCGATTAGGTGTAGGGGTTATAGACGCAAGAAATATTTGGCAGATTCGTCCAAATAAACTTATTCCCATGTTGCAAGAGATTGTAGAGAGTTTACATGGAATATCTTTACATATTCAACCATCTGCTTCTTTACAATTTGTTCCCTACGATGCCAACAGAGAAAAACAATTACCTGAAAATCTACGTAATGTCTTGAGTTTTGCTGAACAAAAAATTAAAGAAGTTGTTTTCTTAGCTCGGACAATAATCGGAGAAAACACGAAAAAAGAGCAAGAATGTATCGCGTCAACCTGGAATCAATTCGAGCAGTTTAATCCAGCCAATCAGTTAGTTCAAAAAAGAATGAAAACGCTGAAGATAAATGATTTTCAGCGTTCTTTATCATATGGATTGCGAATTGATTCCCAAATTCCTCTTCCTCCATTTCCTACAACTACAATTGGTTCCTTTCCCCAAACCTCTGAAGTTCGGCAACTCCGAGTGCGCTATAAACGAGATGAATTGACTCAGGAAGAATACCAAGCTGCAATTGATGTTCAAATTGCCGACTGTATTAAACGCCAGGAGGAATTAGGGTTAGATGTTTTAGTACATGGTGAATTTGAACGCACCGACATGGTGGAATTTTTTGGACAGCAGCTATCAGGTTTTGCTTTCACTGAAAATGGATGGGTGCAAAGCTATGGTAGCCGTTATGTTCGTCCGCCAATTATTTACGGTGATGTGGTTCGCAATACCCCAATGACGCTACGTGAGTTTAAAGTAGCTCAATCATTGACTGAAAAACCTGTAAAAGGGATGTTGACAGGTCCTGTAACTATCTTAAATTGGTCTTATCCTCGAACAGATATTTCCAGATCAGAACAAGCTTTCCAAATTGCTCTAACGTTGCGGGATGAGGTGGCGGATTTGGAAGCTGTTGGTGCAAAGGTTATTCAAGTAGATGAACCAGCCTTACGTGAAGGTTTACCTCTGAAAATTGATCGCTGGAATGAATATCTTTCTTGGGCTGTAGATGCATTTCGTTTGGCGACAGCAGTAGCCCAACCCCAAACTCAAATTCATACTCATATGTGCTACTGCGAATTTGGTGACATTATCAAGGATATTGAACGGTTAGATGCTGATGTTATTTCGATTGAAAATAGTCGCAGTAACAATCAAACTCTACGAGAAATCACAGAAGGTGGCTACTCACATCAAGTTGGGAATGGAGTTTATGACATCCATAGCCCCGTAGTACCAACAACTGAACAAATTTTACAGCAATTGCGGACTGGAGTTGCTAATTTACCCGTAAAACAAATTTGGGTGAACCCAGACTGTGGTTTGAAAACTCGGCGTTGGGAAGAGGTAATGCCCTCAATGAAAAATATGGTAGATGCCGCCAAAGTCTTGCGGCAGGAAGTTAATGTAACTCCAAGTTAGCAGTAAGCTCTCTTGAGTGCTTTGAGACTTTTGTCAGAGGCTGATTATTGAACTCAACAATAAAGCCTCATTATATACACTATTTTGTGCATTCTCCGCGTTTTTGCGGTGCTTTTTGTTTTGGAGTTTAAACGTGATGATAACGACGGTAGAAACAGTTACAGCAATTGACGACAAACTATCCAAGCGATTTTTAGAACTCGATCCAGTCGGTTACTTTATCATCTACTTAGATCGGGGAGCAGGCTTAATCTGTGCTAAACATTTTACCAATCAAATTAATGAGCATGGATTAGCTGTCGATCCAGAAACCGGAAAACCCATTCCGGCTACCGTCAAAGTGGAAAGACAAGCAACTACCCTCTTTACAGGAAGAACTGCCAAAGAAATTTGTATTCAACTGTTTGAGGAAACAAAACCTTGCCCAGTAAGCCGATTGGATCATGCGGCTTACTTGGGACGTGAGTTTATGCGAGCAGAATTGGCATTGGTGACAGGAAAAGACTACGTACAGGATTAAATCGTTTTTGATGACTTAACAGTGTATTTAAGTATTTTTGCGTACAAAAAACATACGTAAAAATATTTAAATGTTGAAGTGAGTAAGGGCTGCGCGGATCGCGATGAACCACACTGCGAGTGTGGCAAATAGGTAGAGGTAGAACCGAAGCATGATTAGATTGAATGTACAATGCACGGCGCTATGTAATGTGCGAAATACAACAAAAAACCATGCGGCATTCACATACACGGTATCTACTTGCTTGGTGATGAACAGGTATAGCACGAGCGCATAGAAAAGTACTGGAATCTCGAAAAGATTTTTTAGGTTATCTGATGGATTGGATACCTTTGGTGGCGAAATATTCGCTAGCGTGTCAGTTGCAGCAATGTCTTGCGGGCTAATCTTTTGGCTTGTGATGAAACTGATCCGGCGGATGTACATATACACCCAGACAACGAGTGTCAGAAACACTGTTGCGAAGAAGGGGCTGAAGATTGCATCTTGTGTCATTTCTACCTCTTAAACTTGCTCATTCTGCTGATAGGTGGGCGATAGACTGCAACAGAGCTGCATTGAACGGATGAGATCGCGATCAATTTCCGAATTGATGGTCATATCAAGTGATTGTTAAGATTAAAGCTAATATAGGCTGAGTACAGATGATGCTTCTAGACCTCGATCGGGTACACTTGAGACAACTTAACTTATGACAAGTTCTTTAGGGCTTCTGTTTGAAGCCATCAAGCAAGCCCATAGCGAACATGACCTGCGATCGCAAATTGTGCCAAAAATTGGTGAGCATTTTGCAGCAAAACGATGTTCCATTTTTTTCTTCGACCAACTACCTTTAACAGATCCCAATCTTCAGAAAATATTAAAAATTGCACTCTCCATCGAACATAATCCTGTGGCGCGTTATTTGGTGGAGCGTCATGCTCCTGTCCACGAAGCATTAGTGACATCACCCAAGGCTTGGCAATTAATCTGTCCCCGTCCAGATCATTGGCATGTGATGGCAGGACCAATCATAAATCTTGCTCAAATAGTGGGTGTTGTAGGCTGCACACGTGAAAAGTCAAGGCCTGCCTTTGATAACCAAAATCTAGTCGATTTGAGTGCCATCTGCTTGCACTTATCCGTTTGGGCTGCGATAGTGCGTTCACAAACTGTTTCTGTAGGAACGCTTCCCCCCTCCTTCAGAACTAATCGCCTAACATCTCGGGAATTACAAATTGCTGAGTTGGTTGCTTTGGGGCGAACTAATGCAGAAATTGGGACTGAACTTTGGATCACTAAAAATTCTGTCAAGCAAGCTTTAAAGCGAATGTTTCGTAAGCTTAAGGTTTCGTCGCGTGCACAGATGGTTGCACAACTTTCAGCTACCAGACATGATTCACCGGAGGGAAACTTAGCTTCATTTAATTTGGTGCTGAACTCTCACCAATAACCTTTTGGTTGTGTCCCCAATGACCAACCAGCTGCATAACAGCGTTCTTCCGTCTGCTGCATTGGGGTTGTTAGCTGGCTGGCTGTAAGACGGGTTTCCCGCGCCCAGGCGACTGGCGTGGTGGGGTGCAATGTCTACAGAAATTATGGTTAATTAACAGGACATAATATTATACAGAATTTTTCCGTTTATCTCAGCAGGGACGCATTTTTAAAGACGCGATATAGTATCGCGTCTCTACATCTAAACCAGTTTTTTATAAACGCCTCTTAGAAATCATCCCAACCTTCAACACTAGAGGACATGACGTAACTAGTTACACTTGCTTCAAAGAAGTTTGCCTTCGTATTTGCTTCTTTTTTAGTATCAGAGAAACGTTCCAAGTGAGCATAAGGGCTTTTCTTGTAAATAGCTTCAGGAAATAATGGATCTAAACCGATCGCCTTCAAGCGAGTATTTGCCAGATATTTTGTGTACTGTTCTGTACTATCTGTCGTAATGCCAAGAATATCATCTCCGACAATATGTCCTGTCCATTTGCATTCATGCTCTACAGCGATCGCAAACATTTCATAGATTTGTTCACGGCTGTGGGGGAAAATTTGCATCGCTTCTGGAATCAATTTTTGATACAGCCGCACATGGGAGAGTTCATCTCGGTTAATCATTCTAAAGATATCAGCACTCCCAGACATGAGCATCCGTGAGGACAGATTGTAGAAAAATATAAACCCGTTATAGAAATACAATCCTTCCAACAAGTAATCTGCTAACAGTGATACGAAATAATTCTCTGGTGTCGGGTTATCGACATACTTTTGGTAGAGTCTAGCAATGAATTCGCATCGTTGTTTGAGAACGCGATCGCGCCGCCAAAAATCGTAGACATGTGTACGGCGATCACTTGGAATCACCGTTTCAATGATGTATTGATAAGACTGATTGTGCATAGCCTCTTGTGAAATTTGTTCCGCCATACACAGGGCAATTTCGGGTGCGGTAACGCTGTTTTTAATGTGAGGCACATTGCAGGTTTGTACGGAATCGAGAAACGTGAGGTAGCTGAGGATGCCATCAAATGCACGTCGTTCCCCAGGCGTGAGATTGACATAATCTGTCACGTCTGGAGTAATATCAATCTTTTCGGGACATTACGTTCAGCAAAGTTCGCTACACTCTGCCCGCTTTTCAAGCTGCTACATGTCACCATGTAGATCGGACTATATCATCATCCTCTGATTAGAGGAGTCCCCCGCTTCGACAGTCAATCGCTTACTGTCTACTCTACTGCAAGCCAAGGCTTGCCTTTAGATAGTCTCTACACCTTCCGACTTTCTGGTCGGCTTGGCACGGTATTGTCTGTGATGTAATATTCGGTTGCAATACTAGCACAAAAGGATACATTGGTCAAGTTCCTTTAACACTTTATCTTTTTCTATAAAAGATATGCTTTGCTTCAATTATAGAAAGTTTTCCTGCACTAAAAATTACAGAGTTCCACCGTTTTCAGGGGATTTAGTCTGGACTACCTAGTTAATCCAGAAGTTCTCGCGCATTTGACGGTAGAGAGACACAGCCCACGAGTAGCGAACATCATTTAATTGCATTAAATTCGTAGTCTCCCCGAACCATATCAAACGGTTTCCTGTATCATCACTCCCATTCGGATTGAAAACGGGATTAATCGGCATTAAGGATTGTCTTTTTGTTTGGTACATTTTAATTCAGTTTTGATTAGTTTTCATCCCCGGCTTAAATCAGTTATCAGTGAGGAATGATATAACTGATAACTGTTTACTGATTACTGATGACTGGTGTTCAGCTTGCACAAGCAACACATTGCTCGTTCGATTCAGTGAAACTATCTTTCTGCACAGTGCGAATGTAGTAGATTGCTTTACAACCCAATTTCCAAGCCAGCATTAGGGTTTCAAAAATATCTTTAGCCGTGAGACTGCGCTCAGGTTCATCAGGGAAATAGACTCCAGCGTTCAGGTTAAACAGCAGTTCCATAGAAATTCCAGTGTCGATCCATTGTTGAATTGCGGCGATCGCTCTCACCACTTTTTTCTGATCCATTGTCTTATTTTCGACATAGAACCATAAATTGTCACGAATGTAAGGCGGTGCGATAGGGACAGTACCTTTTGCCCATTGTTCATAGAAGAATTTACTGTAAACGGGCAAGACACTGGCTGTACAACCCTGAACTAAAGATGAAGAAGTGTTGGGTGCGATCGCAGTAATATGTGAATTGCGAATACCATGTTGTTTGATATCCTGACTGAGTTGTAAAAAGCGTTCTGGTTGACTTGCGTGTTGCTTAAACCAATCCACAGGCTTTGCTCCTATTAAATGTCCCTTGCTCCATTCACTACCCGCAAAAGCAGGATAAGCACCACGTTCCTTCGCCAGTTCCATCGATGCTGCGGTGCAATAATAACCCATATCTTCAAATAAATCACTGATTTCCTGAAGATGGGTAAAGGTGAGATGACGTTTTGCCAGCCAGTCGGCTAATCCCATAAAGCCTACCCCAATTGTGCGGTATTTAGTGTTATGGGTAGCACTAGCAGCAAACGGCGGTGAGGTGAGCTCAATCGTGTTGTCTAATATACGTACTGCAATCTGACTTATCTCGGTCCGGTGTTCATCTTTGAGGTTGGCGAGATTCAGACTTACGAGATTACACGTATGTGCTTCTTCACCAGGTTTCACATTTGACCATGATTCTTGGCAGAGGTTTCCACTAGGAATATAGCCCTCATGCTGATTAGGGTTAGCTCGGTTCACAGTATCTTTGAACCATACGTAAGGCATCCCAGTTTCTAATTGGGTTCGCATCACCTGTTTGAATACTAGACGAGCATTCACTCGTTTGTAAAGTGTAATCTCACTTTCTAAACTAGCTTCAATTTGATGATAAGCACTCTCAAATGCTTCACCCCATAATTCTGCCAGTTCGATGCCTAAACGAGTTCGCACCTCATAGGGATCAACTAATGTCCATTCTGTATCTGCTGCTACTCGCCGCATAAATTCGTCACTGACAACTAGTTGCGGAAACACGTCATAAGCTTTGCGTCTTTGATCCCCATTCTCTGTTTGCATTTCCAAAAATTCAGGTAAATCCAAATGCCAAACATCCAGACTCACGGTGACAGCACCTGCTCTACGCCCACCTTGATTAACTGCGATCGCCGTATCATTCAACAACTTAATCCAAGGAACAACACCACCTGATGCATTGGCTTTGCCCATTACCCAACTGCCTGTTGCCCGAATGCGAGATAGATTCACGCCTACACCGCCGCCATTTTTGGAAATACGAGCCGCATCATGAATACCGCCAAAGATGCTTTCCAAATTATCATCCATCGCCGTAATGAAACAACTAGCTAGTGTTCCATTGGGAATTCGTAAGTTCGCTAAAATGGGCGTTGCTAAAGATATTTGACGACGGGCGATCGCTTCATAAAATTTATGCGCCCAGGTTAATCTATTTTCTGGTGCTTCCACGGAGGCAAGTAAAAGCGCACATGTCAAAAAGGCTTCTTGAGGCAACTCATTTGATAGGAGATATCGCTTCGTGAGCAACACGGCTCCCGCGTAGTCATAATCTGTATCCCAATCAGGATTGATCCAGGTGTTAGCAATCTCTAACTCTACGTCCGTGTATATCTTGATGCGGCGATCATATTGTCCTTCCAGAACTTTGGCTTGTACAGTCCGAGCATATTGCCCGTATTGATAGCCACGACTAACTTTAGTATCTTTCCACAAACTCCAAATATGTAAGCGCCCTGCCACTTGCCGCCAATCAGGTTCTTCGGGACTACACAAATCCAAGGCACAGCGAATCAAATTATCTTGAATTTCTCGTGTGGTAATACCAGAACGTAATCGAGTTGTAACTCCCGCTTCTAGGGCAATAGAATTTGCTTGCATTTGGCGACAAGCCCAATTAACCACCGTGCGAATCTTATTAATTTCTAACGGCATCGTCGAACCATCACGACGAACAACATGGATATCCGTTGTGGAGTCAAGTGAGAGAGTGGATGGAGCTTGCATACAAGATAATGATGAATTGTAGAAAAAGCAATTGCCAGAATTGAAAACAATTATTAACTAGTACATGGGGCGTGGAAATCAACCTACCATTCACTCATTGCGCCTCAAGGCTTGCAACTCAGGCTTTTTTAATTTTTCACTTTTCATTTTTAATTCCGCTTAGTGGTGCTTGGTTTGGCAACGTGGAAAACTTGCCAGCGATCGCTATGTCCTCAAACGCTGGTAACTCTAAAAGTTCCTTAGGCTTAAAAATTGCCAGAAGAATTGTCACAGAGCCATTGCGAGCAAGTTTTGGTAAAAGATCAAACTTACCCCAATTCATGACGCATGTCAGTATAGATCGACCGTTGAATTTTACGCAAGCAAATCACAGTTGTGTTAATATTCAAAGTAATCTCGGTTCTAGTGGGGAACAGCCGCTAGAGGAAACGGGGAAAGTCCGGTGTAAATCCGGCACTGTCCCGCAGCTGTAATCAAGGTTTTCCTTGTGAGTCAGAACGCCCGCCGAAGTTGACTTGTAAATTTTTTACATCTGCGAGGCACAGATAGGTATTTTTATGAACATTTATACAATTACTAAGCTTTACATTCTCATAGTCCCACAGATCAAGACGCTACAGATAAAGGCTTTCTCTCAAGGGCAGTAGGCGATTAACTAATGGTACAAATTGCGTCTTGAGAGGCAGCGATGGTGAGAGCTACTGCCTATGAGAGTATTTTGGAAAATCATCGCAGCAATTGCGAAACGCTGTATTAACTAACAGATGGAGGCTATTTCAGACAGATAAGAAATAAAGTTATGACGTAGACAGTCCTGCTGTTGCCACTCTCGGAAAAATGCCCAATTACTCATGGGAATCACTAATTTATCCGTCCTAAAATTCGGATAAATTATGATGAGCGGTTAAAAACTCGTCTTTTGAAAGAGGTGATTACATCAATTTAAAAATATGATTGATGCCGCCAAACTTTCACTCCTAAGAAGTAAATATTACAAAGGCAAACTATAGCGGCTTTCATTTGAATCACAGACATTTTCAAAAAGTAAATATAGAGACGCGCTGCTTTATTGCGTCTCTGAAAGCGCGTATTGCACGCAATGCGTCTAAGCGCTATAAATTTATACCTCAATCTGTGCAACGCCATTTACTGTGTTTGATCCCCCGAAGGAGGTATCAATGAGTGATACGAACGATGCTTTGGAGTGGCAGCAAGGCTTGATTGCCACAAATCTGTTGATGATTGGTTACAACGCCTGGGTGGGGTATTTGGGAGGCGAAGGCGGTGTCATCGTTTGCAGCACCAATTGCCCTGCAATTGGTGTGGCAGGGGAAACCTTTAAGGTTCATTTCATACCACGAAGTCGTCTAGCTGCTTTCTTAAATGCTTGGTTAGCCGCTCCCGACACCGTAATTCTGCGCCATCATTTTATGAATGCTCACATCTTGGAAGCCGTCGATACTTACGATCCGACTACCGAAGTCTTGTTATTTCTGGAATCTTTTAACCAAGCCACGTTCTTTTACCTGAAAAACCTACCCATTACCCCACCCCAATGCTATGAACAAGTCTGCAAAACATGGACAGAATTTCAGCCTCAGCCCAATCTTTCAGGAGATACAAATGCCAACGATCTCACTTACGGATAGATAGGGTTCCGCAAATTTCTGATCCGCACCGTATTGATCTGCTGGAAGGCGATCACCAGAGCGTTCGGTAGCGCTTGTGCTTCAGAGCCGACGGAATAGCTATCAAGCAAAAACGCTCGATTGGGCGATCGCCCAATCAACCACTCATCGCGTGATAATCACAATGCCTTGTGAGATTCAAATTTATGATCAATGTCCTTTGATAACCTCTGCAAACTACTGTCCGAAAAACATCCCATTACTTTTGCTAGTTGGGTTTTGGGTACACCGCAAACCAATGCCAAAGTCCTGAAAACCGAATTAAGCATTGAACCGATTCGTGCTGATTATGTAACATTTTTACAACGACAAGAACGCATTCTCCACTTGGAATTTCAAACTAAGCTAGAATCCACACCACCCTTACCCCTGCGGATGCTAGATTATTGGGTACGGTTGTATCGTTTGTATCGTCTGCCAGTGACGCAAGTTGTCATATTACTACTTCCCCCGGCACAAGAATTGGTGATCGAAACTGCCTTCAGCGTCGAAACCACCCGTCACGAATATCGAGTGATTTCTCTGTGGGAGGAAAATCCGGAAACATTGCTCAATAACCCAGCTTTGTTACCATTAGCACCACTAGCCGCAACGACGCAACCCCAAGCCTTGTTACAACAAGTTGTGAGAAAAATTAATCAACTTGAGATAGGGCAACGAGCAGAAATTTCCGCCTACACTCAAATTTTAGCCGGGTTAAAATATAAAAAGGACTTGATTCGACAACTATTTCGGGAGGGTATGATGCGCGAGTCGCTAATTTATCAAGAAATCCTCACTGAAGGACGACTTGAAGGAGAACAACGAGAACGATCGCTCATTCTCCGTCAACTAACTAGACAGGTGGGAGAAATACCTCAAGAAGCATTAAAGCGTATTGAAACTCTCTCCATCGTACAATTAGAAAATCTTGGTGAAGCATTATTAAATTTTCAGGCAGGCGCAGATTTAGAAGCCTGGTTAAGTGCATTAGATTAGCATTTCGGCGCATCATCAACACTCCTCCCCTTGTTTTGTAGTTCTTTTTTGTGATCCGCACCGCATAAAGATTGTCAAGAGGGTGGAAGGCGTTGCCCCAAGCCACGGCGCACATCCGTAGCGCTTATGATTCATACCCGACGGAATAGCTATCAAGCAAAAACGCTCGATTGGGCGATCGCCCAATCAACCACTCATCGCGTGATAATCACAATGCCTTGTGAGATTCAAATTTATGATCAATGTCCTTTGATAACCTCTGCAAACTACTGTCCGAAAAACATCCCATTACTTTTGCTAGTTGGGTTTTGGGTACACCGCAAACCAATGCCAAAGTCCTGAAAACCGAATTAAGCATTGAACCGATTCGTGCTGATTATGTAACATTTTTACAACGACAAGAACGCATTCTCCACTTGGAATTTCAAACTAAGCTAGAATCCACACCACCCTTACCCCTGCGGATGCTAGATTATTGGGTACGGTTGTATCGTTTGTATCGTCTGCCAGTGACGCAAGTTGTCATATTACTACTTCCCCCGGCACAAGAATTGGTGATCGAAACTGCCTTCAGCGTCGAAACCACCCGTCACGAATATCGAGTGATTTCTCTGTGGGAGGAAAATCCGGAAACATTGCTCAATAACCCAGCTTTGTTACCATTAGCACCACTAGCCGCAACGACGCAACCCCAAGCCTTGTTACAACAAGTTGTGAGAAAAATTAATCAACTTGAGATAGGGCAACGAGCAGAAATTTCCGCCTACACTCAAATTTTAGCCGGGTTAAAATATAAAAAGGACTTGATTCGACAACTATTTCGGGAGGGTATGATGCGCGAGTCGCTAATTTATCAAGAAATCCTCACTGAAGGACGACTTGAAGGAGAACAACGAGAACGATCGCTCATTCTCCGTCAACTAACTAGACAGGTGGGAGAAATACCTCAAGAAGCATTAAAGCGTATTGAAACTCTCTCCATCGTACAATTAGAAAATCTTGGTGAAGCATTATTAAATTTTCAGGCAGGCGCAGATTTAGAAGCCTGGTTAAGTGCATTAGATTAGCATTTCGGCGCATCATCAACACTCCTCCCCTTGTTTTGTAGTTCTTTTTTGTGATCCGCACCGCATAAAGATTGTCAAGAGGGTGGAAGGCGTTGCCCCAAGCCACGGCGCACATCCGTAGCGCTTATGATTCATACCCGACGAAATCGCTCTTCAAGCAAAAACACTTGAGGAGTAATGTATCCATACTGTTGCGTAATCATAAAGTGGTCAAACTCTTCCTCAAACACTAACAAGCTACCTGTTAACCCAATGAGAATTAGCAACAGTCCAACAAAAAAAACCGATATATTGGTGAGAGTTTTTTGCCGACACAAGAACGGGAGATAGCTATTCGCCAATCAAGCGCTGCATCAGCACCCACAGCTAATAAAGTTAAAGACTTGACTTTTTCTGGATATTGACGGGTATAGTCATGATTTGACAACAATTCAAATATCGCCAAAATTTTTTACTAAAAACAAGTTAATTATTGTAGTATTTCAATTATCGGTTCTAATGGGGAGCATCCATTAGAGGAAACGGGGAAAGTCTGGTGCAAGTCCAGCACTGTCCCGCAGCTGTAATGAAACAGAGTTTAAGTTTCACAAGTCAGAATGCCCGCCGACATTGCAAGTCACACTCATATAAATATCTGCGAGGTACAGATGACTGCTAGAATCCCAGCTACGGTGATTACCGGATTTCTTGGTGCTGGCAAAACCACCATTATTCGCCATCTCCTACAAAATAATCAAGGACGGCGCATTGCTGTAATTGTTAATGAATTTGGTGAGATCGGAATTGATGGTGAACTGCTACGCTCCTGTCGAGTCTGTGATGAGGAAGAAGATCCGAATATTAATATCCTAGAATTGACTAACGGTTGTTTGTGTTGTACCGTTCAAGAAGAGTTTTTCCCAGTCATGCAACAACTGATCAAGCGGCGATCGCAAATTGATTGTATGCTGATTGAAACCTCTGGGTTAGCATTGCCAAAACCTTTGGTGCAAGCCTTCCGGTGGCCGGAAATTCGTACAGGTGCCACTGTTGATAGTGTCGTCACTGTGGTTGACTGTGAAGCTGTAGCTACTGGTACTCTTGTTACTAACTCTCAGGCACTCAACGCCCAACGACAAGCTGATCCGAATATAGAACATGAAACTCCGATTGAAGAGTTGTTTGAAGACCAACTAGCTTGCGCTGATTTAATACTGTTAACTAAAACTGACTTAGTCAATTCCCAAACACGAGAGCAAGTACAAGATTGGTTGCAGCAACAGTTAAGACCTGGCGTGAAGATTATTCCTTGTGAAGATGGGCAAATTGCTGCTAATGTGCTGTTGGGATTTAATGCTGCTGTTGAAGATAATTTAGATTCTCGTCCCAGCCAGCATGACACTGAGTCAGAACACGAACATGATGAAGATATTAACTCGGTTCACTTAATCTTAGACCAAGCCTTTGAACCGAAAATTTTAATCGACAAGTTAAAGCATCTGACGACTCAACAAGAAGTTTACCGGATAAAAGGCTTTGTTAATGTTCCTAATAAGCCAATGCGGATGTTGTTACAGGGTGTAGGAACTCGCCTGGAATCTTTCTATGATCGGCTATGGAAAACTAACGAACTGCGCCAAACTCGATTGGTGTTGATTGGTCGTGATCTCAATCAAACTGATATTGAGTCGTTTTTATAGGAATCATATTTGATTTCTGAAAAAAACTACGAGATAATACGTAGTGATAT
>CALMVQ010000062.1:0-17169 GCA_937873135.1 uncultured Scytonema sp.
CACTGATGGGTACTTATTTTATACGGTAACTCAATCAATCCTGTGAACGGTTACGCATCACCCTCAGTTTGCAACCTCCCAAAATATCTTCCTCTCTGCGATAGATACATGATGGGAATCCGCTGCCGTAATGCGTAAGAAACTGCACCGTGCGATACATTACAACAACCAAATAAAACAATATTACTGACACGGCTGGCAGGAACCTTAATCCGTAATTCCCCTTGATAGTAGACTTGAAACTGTTGATTTTTTACACTCAAATAAGCACCTTGATCGGTCACGTATAATGTAGACATAAACTCCTGCCAAAAATGAGAAATTGGTGCTTTGGGTAAATGACTGGGCTTGCTGATATCACAAGCTTTTGGCGGACGAGATTCAAACTTGAGTTTGCGTTCCTTCGGGCGAAAAGAAGGATAACCCGACGCATTTGTTACCCATTCCCCTTCCTGTTGAACTTGCCTTGGCGGTGGTGCATAAACTTCACCCCCTGCAAACCGATAACCTAGGAAAGTAAACTCCTCATTAGGTACATAAATTTGCGTCTTCTCCATTTGGAGATGTAAATAAAGTTCTCCCAGCCAAACGGTAATTTTGTCTAAAATCCGGTTGGCTTCTAAGCAACTGCTACAAGCGATCGCAAAATCATCACCATAACGCACCAAATTAATCCCGTGGCTGAGGCATTTTTTATCAAAATCAGTCAAATACAAATTTGCTAACGCCCCAGAAAGTACACCGCCTTGCAAGACTCCTTTACCTGGATAAATTGGTTTCCCTGCAATGACAATCCCCGATTTAAGTTGTCCCTCAAGTAATTGCATGACAATTGGTTCAAGCTGCAATTCCTCCAACGCCGTCAATAACAACGCCCAACAAAGATTGTCGAAAAACTCCGCGATGTCAGCTTTAATAATCCACTTTGGTTGCAACTGGTAGTAGGAATATAAGTGTTGTACCGCTTGCTGAATGTTTCTTCCGGGGCGATAGGCGTAACTACAATCAAGAAATGTATCTTCTAACGGGAAATACAGTTTCTCTAGTAGCAAACGCTGTACAATTCTGTCACGCACGGTAGGAATGCCAATCAAACGCTTACCGCCACTGCTTTTAGCTAAATAAAATCCTTTGGCAGGGCTAGCATGGTAAGATTCTTGTAGCAGGTGGTGTAGAATTAGCTGTAACTCTGAGTTTGCAGACGACGCAGCAAACAAGTCAAGGGTTATTCCATCCACACCAGCATTACGACTTCCCACGCGAACTTGTGCCCACGCTGCAAGTAGGTGTTCGATAGTGAACATGGTTATTTTTAATTACATTGAAAATTAATTATGCGTTCGTTGAAATCCTTGGTACGGGCGAACAGCCGTTTGCCCCTACGTCATTTCTTGCATGTTCTTTCCCTCATCTATAACTATATCTTTATCCTCTCAGGCGAGTATATGAGTTCGGATATGAGTTCTTGACAGGTATATATGACTTCGTGTATGACTTGAAGAGATGTAACATCCTAACTTTTATGGCAGGGCGATCGCTTGTCGCATCAGTTGCAGGTATCCAACGAGCGAAGCAAGCTTTGGAACGCCGAAGCTTAACACAAAAGGCTTTGAGCGAAGACATTGACTTGGCTTGGTCAACAGTTAATAATTTTTTTAACAGAAAACCTATTTACCGCACTAATTTTACAGAAATTTGCAAATTCCTAGATATCGACTGGCGGGATATTGTTGTATCATTTTTAGAAGTCGAGGAAGAAATCTTACCACTCACCTTAGAAGAACTTTGGCTGCAACTCCAAACATTAGGTTCCCCCACTCAAAAAATGGGATTAGTGTTAGTCACAGAAGAAACTCTTGATTGGGGTTGGCAAGCTGATAGTCGTTACGAAAAATCCGTACAGATAGGGAACTATGTTCGTTTTGAGATCGCTCTTGACACTCAAGGATATTTACTCTTATTACAAAAAGGTACATCTGGGAAATTCTGGTGTTTTTGTCCGTCGTGTTTTGCTCCCCAGCCGCAATTATCTCCAGGCAAAACAATTTTACCCCAAGAAGGTTCACCGATGCCCTCTTTGGAAATAGAAGGAGATCCCGGCACAGAACAAATTTTAGCAGTCATTACTCAAAAAGAGCCTAACTTAAGCTGGCTACCCCAAGGAAGTGATAACCCTTTAGAATTAACAGAAAGTCATTTGACAGAATTATTAGAATTTGTCAATGAATTGGAGGATTGTAAAATTATGTATACAGAATACAAGGTAATACTGTAAATCATATAGCGGGTTTCAACTGAGTGAGTTACATTCGTAGCGGTGATCCTCGATTTGCTCTTACAATGTGCTTTATGTGGTGTACCATCACCAAACGAAACCCGCTGCTCGTAGTTGCGCTTTAGCGCTGATATTTAAGGCGCTGAAGCGCAACTACAAACTACTTATATAGCACAATCCTAAATTATTCGTGAGAAACAAGCAAGATACCCGACTTCTCAAAGAAGTCGGGTATCTGAATCTTAAAATTCTTGGCGGTTTATTAAAATGACAGAAATCATAGAAAATTTAAATCAACTTAATTCGCAAGTTGTCAAACTCGCTGGAGAAGATAAATTACTGGAAGCAGAAATTCTTGCCAAACAAGCCATAAATTTAGCGAAAGCTCTGCGGTTAACTGAGCATCCTGCATATTGTGATAGCTTGAATAACTTAGCAGAAATATGAAGCAGAAAAAAAGTATCTGCAAGCTTTAGAAACTAGGATAAATATACTAGGTGAAGAGCATCTAGATGTTGCAGATACCTTCAACGATCTTGGAAAAAATTATCATATGCAAGGGCGGTATTCAGAAGCTGAGCAAATGCACTTAAAAGCCTTAAACATGAAAAAACGTTTGTTAGGAGAACAGCATCCTCACGTTGCCGAAAGTCTGAATAACTTAGCAGTATTATACGATAGACTTTTTAAGTATTCTCAAGCCGAATCATTATTTTTAGAAGCTTTGAGAATTCTGAAAAGAATATTTGCAAGCGAACATCCCAAAATAGCAAGTACGATGAATAACTTAGCTGTTATATATAGATCTCAAAAACGCTATTGGGAAGCGGAACAAATGCATTTGGAAGTTTTGAGAATTAGAAAATCTTTATTAGGGGAAGAACATCCAGATATCACTAGCAGCCTCAATAATCTCGCCGAATTATACTTTTCTGTTGGACGCTTTCAGGAAGCAGAACAAAAGTATATAGAAACCTTGTCTATGAGAAAACGTTTACTGGGAGACGAACATCCGGATGTTGCATTTAGTTTAAATAATCTTGCAACTGTATTAACTGCGACGAACCGCCCCCTTGAATCTTTATCATATCGCATCCAAGCGAGTAAAATCAATGATAAAATAATTAGTAACATATTTGCCTTTAGCTCAGAAAGCGATCGCCTTGCCTTTCTCCAGAAACTCAGAAATAATTTTGACTTATTTCTTTCCCTCGTTCACAAACATCTTGCTGACTCCCAAAGCGCTCAACAAGCGGCGTTAGATTTTGTCCTGAAACGCAAAGCTTTAACTGCATCAGCCCTCGCCGCTCAAAACGAAGCACGAACGCGCGATCGCTATGCCCATCTAAAAGACAAATTTCGCCAACTCAGCGATTTGAGCAACCAAATAATTCACCTAACTTTTGCAGTTCCCCAAACAGAGGATTTCGCCACATACCAAGAAAACTTGGCACAACTGCAAAGCCAACATAACAACTTACAAAAACAACTAGCGGCAGAAGTTCCAGAAATTCAATTATTCGAGCAAATTAGCGATCACTATGCAGTAGCAGCCGCACTACCCCCTGATTCTATCTTAGTAGAATTTGTCCGCTTTGACGTATTCAATTTTCAGGCAAGAGCAGTCAACGCCGAAAAACAATGGCAACCTGCTCATTATCTAGCATTTATCTTAATATCCGGACAACCGGATGCAGTGCAGATGGTAGACTTAGGAGAAGCCGAACCGATTGATGACCTGATTCGACTATTTCTGATCCAAGCATCTGATCGTACCAAGAAAACACTAGGGTGGACAACGAAAGTCCCCGAGGTGCCGAAGCTGCCAATAAAACCATATAATCCGACAGCAGCGATCAAACTGAGTGAAGCCCTTTTTCAGCCTATCCGTGAAGTCGTACTCGACTGCAAACATCTCATACTTGCACCGGATGGAGATTTAAATTTGCTCCCATTTCAAGTATTGCCCTTCAATGAAACAGGGACGCACCTATTGATGGATGAATATACCATCAGCTATTTAGGTGTCGGAAGGGATATTTTGCGTTCCAAAGTTCAGCCAACACGGAAAGCGATAGCACCTTTAGTCATAGCTGACCCTGATTTTGATTTAGCTGATGTTAAAATAACTACAAGTAGTCAAAACAGCAGTCAAGAAGAATTTATCAATACCCTTGGAAGCAATCGCCTTTCTCGCGCACCCGGTACAAGGTTACTCGGTGAAAGTATCGCAAAAAAGCTCAAAAATGCACGACTTTATGTGGAGTCTGAAGCACTAGAAACCCGCTTGACAAAAAGTCAGTGTCCGAGTATAATGTTGATTGCTACCCACGGTATTTTCTTACCCGACCAACCACATAATAACGAACGTAACTTATTAGATATGGATCGCTTTTCTACTGTGAAGGTAGAAAATCCCATGATGCGATCAGGACTTGCCTTAGCAGGTGCTAATACTTGGTTAAGGAACGGAATTCTACCAAAACAAGCAGGCAAAGGGTTCGTCTTTGCACAGGATATCGCTTCAATAGACCTATGGGCAAACGAACTTACCGTTCTTTCAGCTTGCGATACCGCCAGAGGAGACATTAAAATTGGTGAAGGAGTCTTCGGTTTACGTCGCGCCTTTGCTGTTGCAGGTTCAAGAACACTCGTAATGAGTCTATGGAAAGTACCAGACAGAGCAACCACCATGCTGATGGAGCGCTTCTTCGAGAACTTGCAAAGTGGTATGACTCGGGCCAATGCGCTACAGAATGCACAGGTTTATATCCGCAAAATTACGGTCAAAGAATTGCGGAAATCAGTTTTGGGTATTGAGTTACTAAAAGAATTAATGGGAGTAAAGGAATTATCAGAAGACAGCAAAATTGATTCTCAAGAAGAAGACACGCCGTTAGCGCATCCTTTTTACTGGGGAGCATGGATTTGTCAGGGGGATAGTGAAGCTTTAGTGACGCTAGAAGTACTGAACTAGTCACAGTTAAGCTTTGCAGGCGTAATCTAACCCAAGTTTTCTAGGTGATTAGGCTCTTTTTGTCGATTAAAAATTTGGGCGATCACTCTTATAAATTTCTCTTCCTCTCTCTTGCGTGACTCCCTATAGGTACACACAATGGTTTTCCCATAACTGGATCTGGGACAATGCGACATGCTAGCCCAAATACATCCTGCACAATTTCTTCTGTCATCACAATCTCTGGAGTGCCGCTTGCTAAAACGGCTCCATCACGCATTGCCACAACGTGATCTGCATAACGACACGCTTGGTTGAGATCGTGTAACACCATGACAATGGTACGTCCCTCGGTTTGATTCAACTCCCACAGCAACTCCAGCACTTCCACTTGATGAGCGAGATCCAGAAAAGTTGTTGGCTCATCCAGTAATAGAATCTGCGTATCTTGTGCCAGAGTCATGGCAATCCAAGCGCGTTGGCGCTGTCCACCGGAAAGGGTATCTACAGATCTTTGTGCTAACTCTGTGAGATCAGTCGTCGATAAGGCTTTTGTGACAGCATGTTCATCTTCAGCAGTCCACGACTGCCACCAGTTCTGATACGGATATCGACCTTGAGCAACCAAGTCTCGCACCGTCAAACCTTCTGGGGCAACTGGTCCTTGGGGGAGAATGCCTAACTGCTGAGCGACAACTTTAGTAGACAGTCGGAGGATGTCAGATCCATTCAGGTAAACAGTACCGGATTGTGGTTTTAGTAACCTTGCCAATCCCCGTAGTAAGGTAGATTTGCCACAACCATTTGGACCAACTAAGGCAGTGATCTGATTTGTGGGAATTGTCAGGTTGAGATGGCTGATGATGGGCTTGCCGTCGTAGGCAAGGTTGAGATTTCGGGTTTCCAGACAATTGATTTGGCGATCAGCACTCACAGTCTTCGGCTCCGATAAAGTAGATACAGAAAGAAAGGCGCTCCCAAAGCGGCAGTGAATAAACCGCAAGGTAGTTCAGTTGGGGCGAAGAGGGTTCTTGCCAGCACATCTGCCGCGCTTACGAGTAATCCGCCGATGAAAGCGGCGACGGGTAGCGAATCTTCGTGCTTTGACCCTACCAACCGTCTGGCAAGATGCGGACACATCAACCCCACAAAAGCGATCGCACCTGCCGTAGCGACACTTGCGCCAGCCAAAGCAACACTCACTAGTAACAGTTTAGTGCGCTGCCACGACACCCGACTACCCAACCCGACTGCTACCGAATGTCCCAATTGTAGCGTATTAAGTTCGCGAGCCAACCCTATTGCCAGTGGTGCAAAGATAACCACCCAAGGTAGCAACGGCCAGAACTGCTGCCAACTTTTGCCGGAGAGGCTACCTGCCAACCACGTCAGCGCTCGACTGACATCGTTCAGTTGACCAAACGTAAGCATTAAAGTGGTAAAAGCTCCTGCCACTGCTGCCAAAGCGACTCCAATCAAAACCAGGCGTAAAGGTGAGTTTTCTCCTGTGCCAGAAAGCAAGTAGATTAAAAAAGCGACAACAAAGGCTCCGAAGAAGGCAGCTACAGGTATGACGGCAGGAGGGGTGGTAGGAAAAAGGACAATTATCGTCACAGCTGCCAGACTTGCACCTGCATTGACGCCGATGATACCTGGATCTGCTAAGGGATTGCGTGTTAGACCTTGCAAAATTCCACCTGACAGCGCCAAGCTGACTCCTACCAACCAAGCGATTAAGACTCTCGGCAGGCGCAAGGTGATGACGACAAAGGGAGACTCTGGGTCTACTGTTTTTATACCCAAAACCGATCTGACAATATCTAAAGGTGGGACGGGATAGTCTCCGATACTCAAGCTGACTCCCAAGACAGCAAGGGTTAAGATGATTAACACTAGCAGCACCACTCGTGGGCGGCGATCGCCACGCAGACCAGGGGAAACTTGCTGCCATCTCGCTAACTGAATTCTCATGCTCGCTTCACCCGATAACGGATTAAGTAAACTAAGAAGGGCGCTCCTAACAGTGCCATCATCACCCCTACTGGCAGTTCTTGGGGTCTGAGTATCCAGCGTGCAGCTAAGTCTGCCCACAGCAGTAATGCTCCCCCTACCAAGGCGGAAATGGGCAGTACCCAACGGTAATCGACACCAATAACCCCCCTGACCAAATGAGGAACGAACAGACCTACAAAGCCAATGGGTCCGGCTAATGCCACTGCACTGCCAGCTAGCACGACCACAGTAAGCGTAGTAGCGATTTTTATCGGTACAGTTTGCTGACCTAAACTCTGCGCTACTGACTCGCCCAAACTCATTGCATTCATCTGTCTACCTAAAGCAAAAGCACTCAAAAGTCCGACTACCATCCAAGGTAATAGGGTGAGAAATAAGTTCAAGTCTCGACCTGCTACTGACCCTGCCAGCCAAAAGCGTACTTCTTCTAAGGTTCGTTGATTGAGAATCATGATCCCCGTTGTGAACGAGGAGAGTAAGGCACTCAAAGCTGCTCCGGTGATTGTTAGATTTAACGGTGTCAATCCTCCGGGACTCAAGGAACCAAGGAAGTAAACTGCGATCGCAGCGACAAAGGCACCGAAGAAAGCCACAAAAGCAATCAGTGGTGGTGAGGTCGATTCCAAACCAAATACGACTACGACAACCCCCAAAGCAGCACCGGAGTTGATCCCTAAAATACCGGGTGCAGCTAGGGGGTTTTGCGTGAGTGCTTGCATCAGTGCCCCTGCGACAGCTAGACTTGCACCTACCATCATGGCGACGAGCGATCGCGGTAGCCGCATTGTTCTGACAATTAGATGATCTGTTGAGTCATCAAAGGTTGTGAAAGCAGTGAAAATCTTAGACAGAGGAATATCTGCTGCACCATAAGCTAGGCTGGCAAACAAGCCCAACAGCAATAAAATCCCTCCTAATCCCAAGACAAGGAGGGGATTGTAGTGCTTGCGAAACCATTTTTCTTGAGAGGATCTTTGAGTGGATCTGACCATTAGTTCTGTCCGATTACAGACATATAGACAATTAGTCTATACCAATTTACTCAGTATAAATCTTTTTTTGTAATAAAATCTCAATACTTCTCACATAAGTCAACCGCCGAACTATGTAGAGACGCGTTGGGCGAACTCTCTACAACCCAGCGATGGCGATCTATAGGCTGCACAAACTGCCCTAGAATCAATTTTTCCTCAAATAGCTGTGTCTCTTCTTTTACTTGATATTGAGCGATTGATTCCTCTTGCACTTAGTTGTGGTTTTGACATCCATTTTTCCAGGTGCAAGATATGAGTATACTTAGTTGGCGAGTGTAGCGCCTGTGCAATCGCTTTGTTTGTTGTCGTTAAACATAGATTGGATCAGACGAGTTTAACCTTAATGCACAAGATCAGGAATTTGTACAGTGTGTAAATTATACAATCTTTACTCTGGAGCGCGGTCATGGACAGTAAAGTAGCAAATGGCATCTGGATCGACCATTACCGTAAGCACGGTTACGTCGTACTCGAACAGATTCTACCTTTATCTGTGATCGATGCTCATGTAGCAGCCTGCGAAGATGTTCAACGCAGACACAATATTTATCATAAATTTCCTTGGAGGAAAGAGCCGCAGGAAAACGAAAAAGCCTTTTTGTCAGAACTGAATGCGGTCGGTTCGCAGCTACTCCTACTATGCGTATTTTGGTTCGCAGCACGACAAAAGGCTTGCTTCTAGCTCCCTCCAACAGTTTTCGTAGTCCAACAGCGCAGACTGTATGACACTGATTGATAACTTGAAGTAGCTCTTAGGAGGACGCTTCGATAAGGACTTTTGTGAGCCACGGCATTCTGCAAAACATTCCAATTTAACACCATACTTACAGCCGTTTTCACTCTCTATGAACCACACTGTTGGTAAGACCCCTACGACTGTGGTCTATTTACGTAAAGCTCGCAGAAGAGAAGCTTCTCTCCCGCAGACTTTACCTGAAAATTGCTGTAACCTCACTTTTCTTCTAAGACATACTTTTATAAATCATCAAGCATTCGCATAGCAGATATCAGACCCCATGCACCCAAGGTTAAAATGTGGGTGCAGCATAGCTATCTTCACTAGTACACGGAGTCGTGACGTCAGTCGTCGAGAGACAGGAGATAAGAATACGTCCATAGACCGGGTTTTAAGCTGTTGTAAACTGTCTGGTTATTTCTGCCGCAATTCGCTTTAGTTAAGATAATTTATCTACCTTCAACATAATGTAGAGACGCTCCGCTTTGTTGCGTCTCTACACAGTCTCGAAACAGCCGAAAATTCACTCTTCGAGAGAGCGTTAACTCAACCATATTGATTTCTGCCTCACTCTCACTAGTACAACAAGGCAAAAGTAAAAAGTAAAAAGTAAAAAGTTTGAACACCTACTTTGTAAGCTTTTTACCTATTTCAGATGGGTGGTTTATTTCCGCGCCCACTGTACTAGTAGGATTTAAAACGAAGATCAGGAGCGGAAAACACTTTAATGCGCCTAATGTTGTAAATATTACGTCCGCCTTTAACATCCCCAGGCACGACTATACGAGCAATGCCCTGATCGCCAAGCAGTTGTGGATCTACAGAGGGATCGTCCTTGGTGGCATATGCAACGATAACTTGTTTGCCTTCAAAGTTGGGGTCAATTTCACCTTCTGACAAGACGATTTGGTAACAGTCGGTGGCTTCAATAACGATGTACTGCCGCAGAGCGCCGTTCTTCACAGTTGGGTCAGGATTTGGTTTCAGCCCCCCTACAGACTGAATCAGGTTCCATAAGGGCACTCCGACATAGGTATGAGTTTGCTGTCCTTGTGCTGAGCCGAAGCTGACTGTGACTTCTTCACTTGGTAACGATTGCAGCTTTGATAAGCTAAAAGTTGTCGGCTGCACGACTTCTCCGCCTAAGCGAACACGCTCGCTGATGCCACCAGAACACTCTGCTTGTTCCGAAGAAGTTGAGCTAACCTTGACCTTTGCTAAAGGGTCAGCTAAAGTTGGTTGCCCTAACCCCAGTATCGACAACATTAAGGACACAATTGTAATGCGGCGAGTCAAGCGCATAAAATATACCTCAGTTCTTAATTCAAAAATTAGATCGTTTGGTTAAATATCAAGCCTTCATTTCCTTTGCGCGATCGCGCACACCGCGCAAAGGAAATGACTGTCTAATTTATTACCAACTATGTTATTACCACAATACAATTTACTAAATGCTGAGACTAGCGTAGTTACAAAAAATATTTGATACATACTATACTGAATTTACTTAAGGAAACTTTTTAACCAGGTTAATTCGTTGCAAAACTTAGATCCCCGACAACTTTTACGGATACAGCTGGCGAATAGGGGGTCTAACCCCCCAAGAGAAAACTAGTTTAAGAAAAACATAACGTGAGCTTCTAACGAAAAGCATTCGTTAGAAGCTCACGTTAACATAGCAATAATTGGGTAATGCTCGATCACACTTTTTTGAGCATTACAATTGAGACCAAAGCACAACCTGAGTGTACTTTGGACAGAAGCTGATGATCAAAAACAGCAGATTAATTAAGCACCCCGGACACGTAATCGAGCAAATGAACTAATGCGAGTGCCAGCTTTAGGAACATGGTTTGACCAAGCAAAAAACCGACTTAAATTAATTGCACAAGCAATAGCAACATTTTGTAAATGTGTTTTAGCTAGTCCAAAATATCGCGTTCGGCGCAAATCAAATCTACCTACAGCCTGGGAAATAGTACCCTCAACACCAGCTCGACGTGCGTAGTTTTGCTCAAACTCTGGAGTTTGTTGTTGATGGCGACGCTGTTGGAGTGCATCATATTCGTCACGAGGTCGCAACTTGATTTTCCTCGGAGCAGTTTGTGCAGAAGTACAACTATTTCTCAGCGGACATTGGGCGCAGGTCTTGCGGTCAAACACAACCTCAATTAATGGATTGTGATTACAGTCATGAGTCTCACGCCATAGACGATTCAAAGAACCTTGTGTTGAGTCTGTACGTTGCTTACCTCGATGCTTAATCAGATTTTTTTCTGGAAACCGCACCAGCATTAAATCTAACAATTTGTGGACTCCACCATGCTCGCATAACCGACTCCGGAACTCGCTCAAGACACTGCAGTCAAATCCCGAATCTGTTAACTCTAGTCCCAGTACATATTTCCAATCAATTCGACCTCTGACGGCGTCTGCTGTTTGACGATCGCTTAACCCTTCGGCAAATTGCATGACTGTAATTAATGCCAACTTGGCTGGCGAAATTGCTGATTGTCCGCATAACGCTGGGAATAGCTCCGCAAAATCATTGTCTACGTATAACGTTCCTATTTCGTCGTACATTTTCATATACATATTCCCGCGCGGGAAGGATGCACATGCTATTTGTACCGTTTGCTGTGGTATTTCCCATTGATTTTTTGGATGCAGTGTCATACGCAGACGCAACAAAATACTTCACTTTTTGTATCTTCAAGCTAATTGCTTTTCACTCTACTGGGGGGTTTAACCCCCAAAGGACTTACGCATCGTACATCAGTACTACACGCCATTTGAGTTGATTTTTTGTTCAGTATGTGATTGGGTGACTCGACTGTCTTCTGTTCTTACTTGACAGTAGACAACCGTCACCCAATCACATGCAATGCTCATGGCGATCGCACTTCTTTGTTTGATCGTAGTTCTCCGTCAAATCCCATCTACTCTCTCGCCAAGAGACAGTCGCCAGTCACAGGGTTTGATGGCACTCTGTATGTGACTTAAACGCGCACCACTTCATAGATTCAAGTCCCCAAGAGTTTTTTCTCCACGAATGAATACGTTCGCATGCTCCAAGTGCATTCCTCACGGGAGACACAGGCGATTCTCCACGTCGCCGCGTCTTCTTTGTGTCACTAGCCACTTGGTTTAGTACATTTGAACTGTTATCGGCGCTCACGCCGACTTTTAGTCTCCACTCCAGTTTGTTATCTGACAAGCTGATTATTGCGCGATTCCCAACTTTGGTTGACTTTTGTGGGGTTAGACCCCCTATTCGCCAGCTGTATCCTTTAAGGATGCTGAGGCGCGAATGGTGGGTCTGACCCCACACCCCAACGATTTTATCGGCTTTTCGAGACGAGACTCGCACAGGTGATCGCGTCTTGAAACAGCAACGAAATAGTTGATTTATCGTTGATGAGGGGTAATACCCCTCATTCGCCAGCTGTATCCTTTAAGAAGTCGGGGATCTGATTTCTCAGTTGCAATGAACCATCAACAATCAATGGTGAATCGCCGTCATTCCACAGAGCAGGGCGCCATTCAATCTAGTGCTACCTTAGATTTGGCTTTGATTTTTGCGGATATTTTTCTCTTCATCAAGATGCCAAAGACTCCTGCTACTGCTGAACCACCAATAGTCAGGGGTTCGGGGACGGGAGTAGCCGCAGAGAATCCAGCCTTCTGAAACACGGAAAATGCTTGACTGCTGCCCAGAAAGCTGTTAAAGTCCCTAGATGCATCTGGGTTTTGAGATTGTTGGAGTACAGCTGAGCCATAAACAATCCGATTATAAGCGCTGGTAGGCGGAGTGTATGCAATTTTGACTTGATTCGTTGTTAAAGCGTCTGTAGTGTAAACAACGCCCGCATCTATACTATCATTAGTTGCACTTGACACTTGATTGAGGACATCACGCACATCTGTGCCGTAGACAAGTTTAGGAGGTTGGAGTTGCTGTGATATTCCTGAATTGGTAAATAATTGCTGGGCGAACACTCCTGCTGGAACAAACGCAGGATTACCAATAACCACTTGACGGAACCGTGAATCAGCTAGGTCTTGAACGCTTGATATAGGTAAGGTTGAATTTGTCGGCTCAATTATAGCTAAGGTGTTGGTTAGTAAGTCTTGCCTGGTTCCTGCAATTAGTTTGTTATTAGATTGCAGAGTATCTAACGGTGCTTCGGATACTGGGAAGAAGATATCTATGTTATTTGTTCCCGTTAGAATTGTATTAACGAGAGTACCAGAAGCCCCAAAGGTATTGGTAAAGAAGACACCTGGGTTGCTTCGCTGGTAAAGTTGCTCAACTTGGGGTAAGGCGTCGGTCAAGCTGGCAGCAGCATATATGTCAACCTCACCACTAAATGTGGCTGCTTGTGCTGGTTTAGCTTGGATTCCACCAAATCCCAAAGCAATGCTAGCCGTTGCCAGTGCTAATTTGTACCTTTTCTTCATGAAATACTTCCTGTATTAATGTGCGATATGTGACTGGAGTTTTTCCAATCGACATGGAGTGAAAATTAATTATGCTGTCGTCAAAACCGAAGGTTGGGGCGCTTCTGCCGTTTGCCCCTACATCATTTCTCTTAATGTCTAATTCCTTTCTTTGGTACCCTGTATTAGAGAGGAATTTTCCATTCAATGCTGTAAATCTATACACACGAGCGATCAAAGAGTATTTCCTCAATGGGAAACCGCCCTTACGTCAGTCTGAAGATCTGGAAGATGCTGAAGTTGGTAAATGGTTCCAACTAATCTAGTATTTAAACTTACCTTAATCTATCAGACTTTACAATGAGTTTGTTGGTCTCTTCATCAAAAAAATACAATTTACACTGTATTTCTACTGATACACCTTGCCTGAGAAGGGAAATTTCATTGTTGGTTCGTAGTTGTGCTGTCTTGTTTAAAGGTCATTTCAGGGTTGGTAATGAAATAATGACAATTATGCATTTCAAATTCCGCTTTGACCTTTTTGGCAAAACACTCCTGTAGGTGGCTCCTTTCTTGAAAATGGTGCGGAGTGACTTGGATATCGTCATGTAGATATCAATGTCTGTTAGACATAAGCGAGAAATGATGTAGGAGCGATCGCATGCACGGCGTTCTGTGAAGGGTACGGCACCCAAAGCCCCTACCAAGGATTTGAACAAATGCATAATTAATTTTCGCAGATGTATGTCTATTAGCTATTAGAACCGCCACTTCAAACTACCTTCAACCTCGAACGGATCGCCGCGAAAAACACGATTAATATTGAAAGCGCCTTCGTAATACAGAACATCAAACAGATTTTTGAAATTGAGTGCAGCTTGGAAGTTGTTGTGGCGGTAGTATAAGGCAGCGTCGGTGCGAACGTAAGAGGGCAAGGTGTAGGTGTTGGTCAAATCACCCTGGCGATCGCCAACATAAAACACACCCAAGCCGCCCCCGAACCCATGCAGTACTCTATTCACACGCCACAATATGCAGCATCTAAGGCAATTCATCAAACGACTTGCCCAATCTGCATTACTGATCACAAAGCTACACCCCTGAATTACCAGGGATGAAACAGCAGGTCATTACTTGACCTGATTGTTAAAATTCATCCTAAAAGCATACCAGTTATCTCTGGAATTACCAATAATGTTTTCCGGGTTGGTAATATAATTCTGACAATTTTGCATTTCAATTTCAGCTTTGACATTGCCAGGACTTCGCACTCTGTTAATAGTAGACGACATTGTAAGGGCGAACAGCCGTCCACCCCTACGGATGTACTTCATTCAGTTGAAATCTGCTGTAAAGCTTTTAACAAAGGCTTCCATCTCTTCACAGCGCCGTTCAACGCAGCGTCTCAGACTCTTCGTTGGCATCAGTAAGTAAACGACAGTATTAAGTTAACTGTTAAACACGCGGCGTTGCTATCTCTTCGTTAGACAACTTACAACACCAACCACACCAATACCCAAAAGAACACTTGGTTCTGGAACTTTAGACGCTACCAATCGCTGTCCTATTTCATTTCCCGCCTGAGGATCGTTGAGGATTTCAGCAGTAGTACGAGTAAAAAATGCCACGTCTAAATGCTCGAACAATCCCCTTGGTAAATCAGGAAACTCATTTCCCCAGTCATCCAAATGGACGTGAGGGGAAAGTTGATTGTCTGAGAACGTGAGTCTTCCTGGGTTAGGAATTGACCAAAAATTCAGCCCCTTGTTTCTTTCGCCGCCAATACTTATCCCATCAGGAGCATTCCACAAACCGTCTTGTAATATCTGACCTGTTTTGGTGTCAAAGTTAAAATTAAAATCTGGTGTGCGTTGATCATCGGTGAATTTCTTTAAGAGATTGCCTTTTGGGTCAAAAAAGGCAATATTAAATGACTCCAGATCATCTTTGCGGACGATGCCGTCAACATAGCTTTTTGTTTCGTCGTAACTGAAAGAACCAGAGGCTTTGTAGCTTAGAATTTGTCCCGTCCAATCTAGGTTAAACGTCACAGCCTGTGCTGGGTTTGCTCTCAGAACTCCTAAACTTAATGCCGCACCTATAGCTGCAATTGTCAGTTTTTGATATGCAATCTTATTCACGTCGCGCTCAGGGCTGAATGCTTACAACAAAATATTATCAGGTTCCTATGTATCCTACCAACTTTTTTTGTGAGCAATTCTTAACAAGATGCGTTTAAAAAGTTACAAGGGAAATGGCGACATCAGAAGCATCGTTCTGCTGCCGCCAACTACTACACGTTATTCACTGTGAGGAGGTCAACACTAAAAGCACTTTCTATGAGAATAGACAAAGTTTATGCTAAAATTTATCTTGATTAATTTTGAGATTAGCAAGAGTTTCGTCAAAAAAACCGTATCTTTGAATACAATATACCAAAAAATTGGTAAAAGTGAGATGCGATCGCCTGAGTGGCAATTTGGTTCTGTAACTTAATGCCAACGAAGAGTCATTCCGGTACACCTTACTACAAGCCTTCGTTTTAAATCCAGTTTAAGTAGCTGAAAACACCAATTCCGCCAATAAGACAGATCTGTAGCGCTGGCTCCTTAATTTTTGCTCTGGTTGTTTAACAGTTGGTTGGCTTAAAATGTGTAAAGGTGATTTTCCTCTTGGCTCGGTTATGGTGGGTGTGAAGTTAGTAAACAGAGGGGCCTAAAAGCATGTCAAAAGCGCTGAAATTAACAGTTTCTACAGTTCTCGAATTAGCGATCGCCAAAAATCTGACTTTAACTCGAAGCGATAGTGGTACCTATCACTTGCATAAAGGGATGTTGTACCTAGAATCGTTTCCCCAACTCAGCCTTTGCTACAAATGGCTTAGAGAATATCAATCAGTCGAGTGCTTACCACGCTTAGCAGATTTAGAGCCTGACGCATTTGCTGAAGATTTTGCATCATTAGTATCCCAACAAGATACCTTGGTTGATGTCAGGCTTAATCAAATTCTGGAGGTCTTACATGATAATATAAGAGCGATCGCTCTTCTTCAAGACAATAGCCAATTAGCAAAAGAGTCTTTGCAACAAGCTGCAGAACACCTATTATTAGCATATGGACATCTTCAAGATACAGCTATCTCTCACAATGAGGATAAACTACTCAATTTGTCCATTCACGACTCATCAAATACTGAAATAAGCAGTGAACCTAACCGCTATATTAAGGAATTAAAAAATCACATAAAACGTGATAATCATGAGGTGCAAAACTCCATTAATTAAATTGTTGAGAATGGAGTCTTCCAAAAAGAGCTAAGTAGGTTGGCGCAAAAAAACATAAGTTTGTGAATTAATGTTGAGATGCTGTGATATTGAATAATAACTGTAGGGGCGGGTTTGACAAAATTGTTCGTTTTTACTGACAAGTTATTTGATTAAACTCGCCTTACCAACCATTAATACTTTGCTTCAATGTAAACTTATGTTTTTCTACGCCCGCTCACTTACTTCCCACATTCCGCACCCACAACTGTCACACCCCAAGAAACAAATCTATTTAGTACATAAGAACTATTTGTTAGGAGAGTTTATTAGAGCTAAATAAGAATTCTTACTATTAACCCAAGTTGCGGGTTATCAAGTACAAACTTACTCTTTCAGGCGATCGCGCACTTCAAAGTGGTGGGGGGGGGGGGGGGGGCCGCCCCCCAGGA
>CALMVQ010000062.1:17179-18393 GCA_937873135.1 uncultured Scytonema sp.
TTATACATTAAAAAAATATTTTTTTGTCGCGTCCGTTCAGTCAATTGTGGGGGGGGGGCGCGGCCCCCCCACCACTTTTGACAATGAATATCTTCACGGTGTCCAATGGCTTTGAGTAAGTCGTCAATGATAGCATAGATCGCAATTGTTTCATTTAATATCTGAAATCGCCGATTTTCTCACTGGAGGGGATTTTATTGTTTAAGTGGTCGCGAGCGATCGCCTGAATCTGTAACTAGCAACTTGGGTTATTAAGTTAGGGTCATGCGCCGCAGTTCATCAAAATAATAATAATTCTCATACGGAGGAGGGGGAAGGGAGAGGCTGCCATTGGCAGCCTCTCCCTTCCCCCCTTTTTGTAATTCGATTAAGTAGAAAATTTTTGGCACAAATAGTCACGAAAAATGTGAAAATTTAAACTTATATCGTTGTGGTTACTTTGTTGTCATGGTTAACGTCAAAGATATTGAGATTAAGAATATAGACCATTTAGGCATAGTCGCAGGAATAATAGATTCCATTGGCTTAGTAGAAATAATTAATGATTTAATAGGGCAAGAACCCGGAGAAAAAGTTAGTGCAGGGCATGTAGTTAAAGCAATGATTTTAAACGGATTAGGAATGGTTTCTCAACCCTTATACATGTTTCCCAATTTTTTTGAGAACATCGCTTGCGAGCATTTAATTGGAACCGGAGTAAAAGCCGAATATTTAAATGATGATAAACTCGGTAGGGTGATGGACAAATTATTTCTAAAAGGGCTAGATACAATATTTTTAGCCATTAGCTTAGTTGTCGTTAAAATCTTTGATATATCTTTAAAAAGATCACATTTAGACTCGTCTTCATTTCATGTGCATGGGGAATATAAGTATAGTTTACCGACGTAATCTTTAAAAGTTATAGTAATTTTCAATATCCAGAAGAATCAGAAATTAAATCACTTGAAGCCATAGACATTACATATGGTTATTCTCGCGACCATAGACCAGATTTGAAACAATTTATCATGCAATTGATATGTTCGGGAGACGGGGATATACCAATTTTCCTTAAAACAGCATCAGGCAATCAAGCTGATTCGGCGTGTTTTGGAGCAATTGCTGTAGAATATCAAAATCAAATAAAAGTCGATGGCTTGATGGTAGCAGATTGTGCTATATATAGGACTAATATTTGATTTCTGAAAAAGCTCCGTACATTTGAAGAGTAG
>CALMVQ010000063.1 GCA_937873135.1 uncultured Scytonema sp.
TTCGCGTAGCGTCTCGCAGAGAAGACGCTACGCGAAGGCGCTTCATTTAATTAGATATTTTTCTAGATATTCGAGCAGATGCAATGACAGCTTGCCCTAATGATAAACCACCATCATTAGATGGAACTAAGCTGTGAGTGAGTACAGTCTTTCCTAATCTTTCTAAGCCTTGACTGACTTGTTCTAATAAAATACAATTTTGGAAAACTCCTCCCGTCAGTACGACTTTATTTATGATGTTTTCTTGACAAAGTATATTCACCATTTTTACAATGACATCAACCAAGCTTTGATGAAATTTAGTCGCTATAACTGGTTGAGTCATTTGCTGCTGCAAGTCATTGAGTAAGGCTTGCCACATAGGTCTTGGGTCTATACAGTAAATACTATCTAAAATGTCAATATCAAAGGGATAAGTTAACGGTTCTTTAGATTTTTTTAAGATATTTGTATCAACTAAAGCTTCCATTTCAATTGCTGCTTGTCCTTCATAACTACATTCTTCTCGGCAAATACCGATCGCCCCAGCGACAGCATCAAATAAACGTCCAACTGATGAAGCCTCAGGTGAATTGATTCTTTTTTCTACCAGTTGATTGAGAAGGTTGAGTGGCTTTTGTTGAAGAAATTCTAAGAGTTCTAAATTTCCATACTGATTTTTAAAATCTTCCCAAGAAAAAGCTGAGATTAATTGACCATAAGTGTTACGCCAAGGCTGTTTGATTGCTTGTGTCCCGCCAATCATTGCCACTGGCTTGAATGTTGCTAGTCGTTTAAAGGAACGGTAATCTGCTAACAGAAACTCTCCCCCCCATACTGTTCCATCTTCGCCATAGCCCAATCCGTCTAAAGCAATACCTAAAACAGCTTCTTCGTCAAGAGGTATATTATTTTCTGCCATGCAAGCGGCAATGTGAGCATGATGATGCTGGATGTTGTAAAGTTTGATTTGATGAGTAGCTGCGAGTTCTTTACCTAATTTTGTTGAGAGATATTCAGGATGAAAATCGACAGCGATCGCTTCTGGTTTATGCTCGAATAAGTTTGAGTATAAATTCAGCGTTTCCTGATAAGCTTTAAAAGTCGCAGCATTTTCTAAATCTCCTAAATGTTGAGAGAGAATTGCCTGTCCATCCCGTAACAGACAAAAAGTATTTTTCAACTCGCTGCCCATTGCCAAAATCTGAGGAACGCCGTTAAATCCAGGAGGTAATTGAATAGGTGCTGGTGCGTATCCTCTAGCACGACGAATTGTTTGGATTTTATCCCCGACAACCCTCACCACCGAATCATCAACTCGGTTAACGATTTCCCGATTGTGAAAAAGGAAATAATCAGCAATTTTCCCTAACTCATGACGCGCTTCATCATTATCAACACACTGCGGTTCCTCGGAAAGATTGCCACTGGTGAAGACAATCGGTCGATTCATCCGTTTGAGGATAAGATGATGTAGCGGAGTGTACGGCAATATAAAGCCAAGAGTATTTTGCCCTGGTGCGACTGAAGGTGCAACTGGATTTTTGATTGATGATTCTCCGTTGTCTTCTTGTGCCTTCCTCTGCAATAACACAATCGGTGCAGCTGGGCTTTCGAGTAATTCTCTTTCCTGATTGCTGAGGATGCAGTATTCTTCAATGACTGGGATGTCACGTGCCATTAAAGCCAGGGGTTTGCGATCGCGTCTTTTGCGCTGACGTAGTTTTTGCACAGCAGCTTCCTGCGTCGCATCACAAGCAAGATGAAATCCACCCAACCCCTTAATAGCAACAATCTCACCTTTTTGTAATAAGGTACAGACAGCATCAACATCATCCAACATCGAGAACATGGAAGCTGTGATTGGTTGACTATCTGCACGTTCTAAAGTTGCCTGAGGCCCGCAAATGTGACAAGCTACAGGTTGAGCATGAAATCGGCGATTTTCAATATCTTTGTATTCCTTCTCACAATCTGCACACATAGCAAAGGCAGCCATGCTGGTGTTGTGTCTGTCGTAAGGAATGGCACGAATAATACTCAAACGCGGACCACAATGAGTACAATTGGTAAAGGGATAACGGTACCATCGGCTAAAAGGGTCGAAAATCTCCACTTTACATTGTGGGCAAGTCGCTGCATCGGGGGCAATTTCGGTTTTTACTACACCACTGACACTGCTAGAAATGACAAAATCGTCGAAGGTAAGTTCATCTTCGCAACCCCTGCGTGTCAATTGATGAATTCTTGCCAGTGGTGGACATTCTTGCTGCAATCTTTGAACAAATTCTTCTATAGATGTTTGACTACCAGATACCCTGATTAATACACCTTGAGCATCATTACAAACATCTCCTCGTAATCCTCCAGCCTTTGCTAGCCGATATACGGTAGGACGAAATCCTACACCTTGAACAGTGCCATGAATTCTGATTTCTTCGTTGGGCATAATTATTGAACGGTAACGTGTAGGGGCGGGTTTAATGCTGACAACATGTTCATCAACACAAAATCTTGCCAAACCCGCCCGTACAAATCGGTAGCGCGTAGGGGCGGGTTTAATGTTGACAACATGTTCATCGACACAAAATCTTGCCAAACCCGCCCGTACAAATCGGTAGCGCGTAGGGGCGGGTTTAATGTTGACAACATGTTCATCGACACAAAATCTTGCCAAACCCGCCCGTACAAATCTTGTCACTTCCGTCTCCTATTTTCCAGAGCAAAATTCGGTTATTGCCAGAGTCGGCTATGACTGCTGTGTTGCCAGATATTTTTATGCCGTAACACCAATTCAGACTGTCTCGCGTGGGCAATCCAAAATCGCGATTTTCACTTTTACTTTGAAAATCTAGTTGTCCGGCGATCGCATGACTCTGTGTACCTTGTAAAGATATGATTGATTCTGGCTTCTGCCAACCCAACAACCGCGAGTTAGCTGTATCTGCCACCACTAGCCAATCACCAGCAGCAGCTACACCATAAGGCATACTCAGACTACCAGCATGAGGGAAATAAACGCCTTGATTGATTTCTACAGTAGCAAAGCTTTTTTGTCCTAACACTACTGCACAAGGAGTATTATTTTCTGTAGGCACTCCCTGCCAAATCATCACACGGTTATTACCCGCATCGGTGACAACAAGGTTTTCTCCCCAAAAAGTAATATCGTGACACCAACGCATACTCGATGCTGAGGGAGTACCGCCACTGTTTTCATTGCGCGATCGCATATCTGGTTGTCCCAACACTATATCTGCTGGTTGCCCATTTTCTTGAGGCAGTTGATGCCAAATCAACACCCGTCGATTGCCGGTATCGGCGACAAATAGCTGCCCTTGATGATAGAAAACACCATAACACCAGTTCAAAGTATCAGAGAAGGCTTCTTGTTTTCCCCGGTTGGGTTCGTTTGCCGTAAAATTAGCTTGACCTAGTACCAAATCTGCCGGAACATTATTATCCTCAGGTAACTTTTTCCAAATTAAAACACGGTGATTCCAAGCATCGGCTACCGCCAATCCTTCCCCACAAGCACAAATTCCCGTCGGTACACTTAAAGTTGCCCTTCCGGGTGTTCCTTTCGCATTTTGTCCCTCATGGTTAAAGTCAGGTTGTCCAATCACCCAATCAGCAGGTTGACTATCTTTTGTAGGTAAATTACGCCATCCCAATAAACGATGATGTCCCGTATCTGACACCCATAATGGTCCCACTTCGGATATCAAACAACCACCGCGAGGACCAAACATATCTATTCTACTCGGTGCTACAGGAATCACTAATTGTTCCCGTTCAATATGAGTTCCTAAAATCACTTCTGCACCCTCAGGTGAGAAAGGCAACTTCTTTGTGGGAGTCATTAGATTTCAGATTTTGGATTAGGCAATTGTCGGGGCGAACGGTTGTTCGCCCTGACACAAAACGCACTGTCGGAACAAACGGCTGTTCGCCCAATTATTCTCCCCGCCCCCTGCCTCCTCCCTTAAACAGGTGGTTTGACCAGTTCATGATAAAGTAGTACTGCGTATACGACTTCATCTTCAACAGCATGACGTAAGGCTGGCATTGATTCTTGCTTGACACTTCTAATTAAGCGTACTAATGCTTCTTTGTGTATGGCTTCAATTGCCCTTTTTAGTCCCACGACTACGCCCCTCTGACTCTCATCCCAATTGGAAATAATTGCCTCAAAGCGGTTAATTTCTTCTACTAGTTCTTCAAGATTTGTCATGGGAAAGGAGTTATGTCATGTGCATTCTTGAACCTCACCCCAGTAAAGCTGCGCTTTACGTCCCCTAAGAGGAGGCGGGGAGGGGTAGGGG
>CALMVQ010000064.1 GCA_937873135.1 uncultured Scytonema sp.
GGAAAACCAAAAAATATTTTTTTAAGGGGACACATAGTGCGAGCAAAAAAGGTGAACGTAAGATCCCCTAATTTTAATTATGGGGATTCTCTTTTTACTTTTTACTTTTTACTTTTTACTTTTTACTTTTTAAGGCTGTATACTTACTTCTATTGCTATAAGTGAGGAGTTAAAAGTTATGAATTTGAATTTTTAACTCCTTACTCGTAACGAATAAATTATTAATTCATGAGTGAACTATGCGCTGGAATAAACTTTTACAGCCTGACTTGATATTACAAGGTTCAGTGTTGAATCTCACTCCAGAAATCATCCAACAATACGAATTGAAGGGACTAGTGTTGGATGTCGATGAGACTTTAGTACCGGTAAGAGTAGCGTCAGCTTCGCCAGAATTGAAACAATGGGTTGAGCTTGTACGCTCTTGCACAACACTTTCGTTGGTAAGTAATAATCTCAGTGAATACCGTATTGGTGGAATTGCTCGTTCTCTCGATCTTCCTTACTTCTTAGGTGCAGCTAAACCCTCACGACGTAAGATTAGGCAAGCACTTAAGACAATGAATCTGCCAGTAAATCAAGTAGGAATGGTAGGCGATCGCTTATTTACAGATGTAGTCGTGGGTAATCGCATGGGAATGTTTACAATCCTAGTCGAACCAATTATTCATTCAGATGCCGCTTTGCGTTCCCATCCAATCCGCAACTTTGAAGTCTGGGTTTCGGAAATTTTAGGAGCTTCGATTACTCCTAAAAACAAAGATTTATCAAAGTTCACAAATCGAAACGAAAATTAAATCTGAAGAAATAATTAAAAAAGTTAGAAAACAGACAAAAAACGGCGATTATTATGAGTATAAATAATATGGAGTCAGCTAATTAAAGACTCTAGCAATAGTAAGTTAACATATATTCGTAAAGCGTCAGCCTTCAATTATAGAAGGACTGGCGCTTTACAATTTCAGTGAAGAGTTAGGAGTCGAAAATCCTAAATGATAACTCATAAAGTTGTATTGAAGTCTGAATTAAGACCAAAGTTGAGAGTGAAGAGTTAAAATTCATAACTCATAACTCATAATTCCTAACTCCTAACTTTTGTGATGACCCAAACAATAGTCGTTAAAATTGGTACGTCCAGCCTTACCCAACCAGAAACTGGACAGCTAGCGCTTTCGGTGATCGCTACTTTAGCAGAAACCCTCTCACACTTGCGACGTATTGGTCATCGAGTGATTTTAGTTTCCTCAGGTGCTGTAGGTGTGGGTTGTGCGCGTTTAGGTTTAACAGAACGCCCAAAGGCGATCGCATTGAAACAGGCAGTAGCAGCTGTAGGGCAAGGCAGGTTAATACGGATATACGACGATTTATTTACAACTTTGCAACAGCCAATTGCCCAAGTTTTGCTGAGCCGCAACGATTTACTACAGCGTAGCCGCTATCTTAACATCTACAATACCTTTAAAGAATTACTGGCACTGGGAGTCATTCCGGTAGTGAATGAGAATGACACAGTAGCAGTAGAAGAATTAAAATTTGGAGATAATGACACCCTTTCGGCTCTGGTTGCCAGCTTAGTACAAGCAGATTGGCTATTTTTACTTACTGATGTAGATAGCTTATACTCAGCCGATCCCCGTTCTGTACCAGACGCCCAGCCAATTAGTTTAGTAAAAAACATTAAGGAATTAGCACAATTGCAGGTAGATACAGCCACTCAAGGTTCCCAATGGGGAACTGGTGGTATGGTGACAAAAATTTCTGCAGCCAGAATCGCTACCGCAGCTGGTGTTTATACCGTAATTACCGAAGGAAAGTTTCCCAACAACATCCTAAAAATTATACAAGGAGAACCTATTGGGACTCACTTTGAGCCAAAACCAGAACCAACTTCTGCGCGTAAACGCTGGATAGCATACGGTTTATTACCTCTGGGAAAATTGTATTTAGATGAGGGAGCAGTAGTAGCAATTTCCCAATCTGGGAAGTCTTTGTTAGCAACTGGCATTACAAGCGTGGAAGGGGAGTTTGATAGCCAGGATGCAGTCCTGTTGTGCAACAAAAGCGGTAACGAAATCGCCAGAGGACTCGTAAACTACAGTAGTGTCGAATTGCAAAAAATTAGCGGTCGTCATTCTCGCGAAATTGCCGCTATTTTAGGTTATGAAGGTGCGGAAACAGTCATTCACCGAGATAATTTGGTCATAACTTAACGTGTCCCCTGATAAGCTCGATCTCACTAACGACTGATGAGTAATGTACCTCTAAACTGAGACAATCTAAATATAGTAGTCATATCTAAGTGGCAAAACACCCACCCGTGAAGGCTGCTAATTGCTAATTGCTAATTGCTAATTGCTAATTGCTATGATCAAACCTTGGATGGTGATTGGGGGTGTAGCTTTCTTAGTTGCATTGGCTGCTAATTTTATCACTCCTGGCGATCGCCAGTGGTTCAAACGTTTACAAAGACCAAGATGGCTGGTTTTTGAAGCAGCAATTCCACTGATTTGGACTGTCATTTTTATTTGCGGAGCTTGGTCAGCCTATATTATCTGGCAAAAGAATCCCGCAACCAACACGACTTGGTCTCTCATGGGGGGTTACCTGCTTCTAGAAATTGTGACTATTGCCTACACCCCTGTCATGTTCAGGCTTCGCAGTCTCAAAGTGGGTACGATTATTGGTGGAATAGGTTTCATTATCGGTCTGATATTAGCCTTCATCGTTCTACGTATTTCTGCAACGGCCGCACTATTACTCGTTCCTTATTTGCTTTGGAGTCCAATTGGAACTTATACGACTTGGGCAATGGTTCGCCTAAATCCTCAAGATGCTTGAAAACTGGAGAGACAAAAGAGGCAATTTTTTTGTCAGTCAACAACCAATAACATAATATTCAAACTTTGGACTGATTAAACTCCTACGCTCAATTGCCATCATCGTAGATAAGTTGACAAAATTGACGTTAAAGGGTAAAGTCCATGATTAAATCTTGGATGGTCATTGGAGCGGTAACTTTATTAATCGCGTTTGGTAGTTTCTTCATCACACCACGCGATGTGAAATGGTTTGCAAAGTTAACACGTCCTCGATGGCTAGTTTTTGAGCCTCTAATCCCGTTGATCTGGACAGTGGTTTTCGTTGGTGGTGCAGCTTCGGCGAACATTGTCTGGCAGAAAAATCCTGGCAGCTTGATGACTTGGCTGCTGATGAGTTTATACCTTTTGCTGGAAATTGTTACCATCTCCTATATACCTCTGATGTTGAGGTTACGCAGTCTTAAAATTGGGGAAATTGCTGGTTCAGTTGGTGTTATTTTAGGAGTCATGCTAGCACTTGCTGTGTTGCCAATTTCCAAAATGGCAGCTCTGCTACTCCTCCCTTATTTGGCATGGAGTCCAGTCGGAACTTATACGACAGAAGAGTTAAGAGAACTAAACCCTAAAGATGCGTAAAACAGCGTAACGCATTCTTAGAGAATACGCCCGAAACGTGCTGTAGTAGATAGGTTTGGATTTGCTAGATTATTCAGCCAAGCCCACATCTGATCGCCTAAAGAGAAATGCCACCACTCTCCTAAATGACGTTGAAAACCAGTGTTTGCCATGACATTGTGCAATAACTGACGATTGGCATTGTATTCCAATGCTTTTGGTTCAGTCTGATGGGCAAAGTAGTGAGGATGCGATCGCTCAGACAGTTCGTCAATCTCCGAACCCATATTCACTATTTTCCCGGTATCATCCACCAGAGTCACATCTACAGCAGCACCCGTACTGTGTGGAGGTGGAGTCTTTTGATCAAGACTGGGTTCAGCCCAAATTTTATGAACCTCCTCCCAAATCGCCTGGCTTTTGGCTGATGATAATTCAGTCTTGGTAAGTCCTGCCCTTTGCACAGCTTCAGCAAAAGTGTAATCTATCATAAACTGTTGCACTGCGACGGGACGATAAGCATCAAAGATTTGAATCCGCCAGTGAGGATACAGTAATTGTAGATAGTTTTGGGCTTCGATCAAGCTATCTACAACGCTTTGACGGAGAAAATAAGGTGAGTGTTTGCCATAAGGTGCACCCAACTTTTTATAAGGATGAGGAGACTCCACTGCAAATAGTTCTAAAGGAATTTCTACCAACGGTTCACCACACTCAACAATTGGTATTTGATGATAAGGTCGCATTTAAATGTTATTAAGTTGTAAGTTGTTAATTATTAGCGCCTCTTCTCCCCCTATTCCTCCGGCACTGGATCGTAGCCACCGGGATGAAATGGATGACAACGGAGGATGCGTCGAATCGCCAACCAACTACCGCGCCACACTCCAAATCTTTCAATTGCTTGAATAGCATACATAGAACAAGTTGGTTGAAACCGACAAGTCGGTAGAAACATTGGCGAAATAAACATTCGGTAGAATCGAATTGGCAAAATCAATAATTGTTTCATAGTTGTAGCCCAAATCTAATAAAGTAGAGATAAAGGTTTATATTCTACATCTAGTTCCACCTTTGCTGAGTTCATTTCCCGATTTAGAGTCATTTCGCCCCTTATGGCTGCAACTTGCCAGCGTTGCAACTTGGCTGTCGCTTATCCTCCTGATTGCATGGGGAGTGAATTATCTCGCCAAAGACGATCCGGAAATCGTGCGGAAAATAGTCCATATTGGTACCGGTAATGTGATAATGCTTGCTTGGTGGCTAAATATTCCGGCAAGTGTAGGCATTACAGCTTCGATTTTAGCCAGTGCTATCACTTTATTGTCCTATCTATTTCCGATTCTCCCTGGAATTAACAGCGTAGGACGCAAAAGTTTCGGGACATTTTTCTATTCTGTAAGTATCGGTGTTTTGCTTGCTTGGTTCTGGTACTTACAACAACCTCAGTACGCAGCACTGGGGGTTCTAATTATGGCATGGGGAGATGGGCTAGCAGCCCTAATTGGGCAGCGCTTTGGGAAACATCATTACAAAGTTTTCGGGGTGCAAAAAAGCTGGGAAGGTTCTTTGACCATGACCATTGTCAGCTATATAATATGTAGTTTAATTTTTCTCGGTGTACAAGGTAATATTTGGCAAACTTGGGTCGTATCTTTAATAGTAGCTTTAGTTGCGACTGGATTAGAAACTGTTTCGCTTCTAGGTGTTGACAATTTAACAGTTCCTTTGGGTAGTGCAGCTCTGGCTTTTTTCTTAGTTCAGCTTATGGTTAATAGTTGAACAAGATCCCCGACTTCGCAGAAGAAGTCGGGGATCTAAGGCTCGTCACATCAGTTCTTAGTAGTACCCATGATTGGAATGCCCACAATATCCTCCACAGGGATGGTAATAGTTGTGGTAGTAGTGACGATATCCTGAGGGACGGTAATAGTTGTGGTAGTAATGACGATATCCTGAGGGACGGTAATAGTTGTGATGGTAGTAGCTGCGGTGGTATTGAACGTTGTCAGGATAGAAGTAGCCCCGAAGGTAGTACCTCTCCCTTTGGGGACGGTGATAGTGGTGATATGAGTTGTAGCTGTGACGGTAATTCCTTTGGTGATAACAATCGTTATAATGATGGGCAATCAGATACGGTTGATTGAGTGTTTTGTACTGCAATTCACTAGTATCAGCTTTGCGATCGCTTGAAATCGAAGAATATTCTGTGAGTGTAGGTGATAAACTCACGACATTTTGATTAACCTGTTTCTGAGAGAAAGATTCTAATTCCTCAGACTTAGGCAATGTCTGAACCTCATTTTTGATAGATGCTGATGCCACCTCAAATCCCAAACAACTGGGTAAGAGTAAAATACTTATCAATAACTTCCAAAACATTGTTTCACACTCCTATTTTCTGTTCCTCTACCAATAGCTAGGAAGCGCCTAGTTGTAAAAATTCGGCGGAAATAGGATTTACGCAGTGAGACAAAATGATCAGGCTTTATTCCTCTAAAAATGAATTACCACGTGCAGCAAGATGAAGAGAGTTCCTGGCGATCGCTTATGAGTTATCTGAAAAACCTTAATTCTTCATAAATATCTATAATTCTGTATATAAGAGGTATCGGTAGTCAGCGCTTAGCTATAAATGCAGGCGAGCAAGATCAAGTAAAATTGAGTAAAGATTTTGTAAATATTTTTCTTGATTCTTAAATTTTCTGTTAATCAGCATATATATGTTGCCCATGACTTGGATTTAGATGCTATTTTTGACTTGTGCTGAACGCATTCAACTGCTGATAAAAGCTGATTGTTTCGATATTAAAATTTTAATGTTGAGGCAGTTGTAAAGTAGTAAATTTGTGCGGAGAGTAGGAAACTGCAAAACAAAGACCCTGAGGTTATTTATATGCCCGTTCTAAGTTTTATCTACTTTATCCTTCAAGATTGTATCCGGCAATCATTGCTTAAGGGCAATATCTTCATAGGTTACAAACTCGTTCTGCAAAGAGTTGCTGCTGTGAGAATTCCAGGCGGTTTAACTCCACCTTAATCAATAAACTTGAATTTTTCTCTTGTCGAGATTAAAGGCAGGAATGATATGACTTCCAGCTTGAGAGAGACATTCAGGAAATTTCAGCACAGTAAGCAATTATAGCGGTTCTCAATTAGATCTCATACATTCGCGTCCTCTCCCAAGTTTGGGAGAGGGGTAGTCACTAAGCTCGGTGAAGGCATTATGTATGTGACTGAAACGAGAAGCGCTATAGATAGGAAGTCAGAATGATCGCGCTCATAATAACTTTCCGATCGCAGCAAACTGTCGTGTTAACTACATATATGTATAAAAATATACTTATATAGTGGTTGAGGATTTTTCTGTATCCTTGATGATTCTTGTATTTTCTGTAAAAAAGAAATAAAAAGGCTAAAGTTTTCATCTACCAAAAGTAGTGTCTTTACTATGAGAGTATTGACTTGATGAAGTCTCTCTTTTAACCTGATGGTAATTTTTCAACTGACTGAAGAGACCATTTCTTAACGCAGAGGATGCATGTGCTGTTGGAAGTGCCTTAAATAATTCTTTGTCAAAATACCACAACTCATTCACATCAATACTTTACACAGTCTCTGGAAATGGATGATTTGTCTTTGTCATGTACGTAAATCCCAAACATTATGAATCAATTCTCAGAATCCGCAAACACTCACTATAAAAAACCCGAGCGAATCCGCTTAGCTTACTTAGACGGTATCCGTGGAATAGCCGCTCTCTACGTGGTGTTTGTCCACAGTTGGTACTACTCTGACTCGATTTCACCACCATCCATGCTATGGCTACCGATGACAAAGCTCCTAAGGTATGGAATTTTTGCCGTTGTCATTTTTATCGTTCTTTCCGGCTACTGTTTAATGCTACCGATAGTTCGTTCAGATAAAGGAGATTTTTCAGGAGGTTTACTGGGTTTCTTTAAGCGACGAATTCGTCGGATTCTGCCACCTTATTATGCCGCCCTGCTTTTATGTATGTTGATGGGTGGATTAATACTGTGGCTGGAGCAGACGATTGATTTAAGCTGGTATGATGGCACGATGAACCCTCTCCAGGGCTTATTCTCTCCTAACTTTTCCGGACACGATCTCATTGTCTATTTTCTCTTGCTCCAAAATTTCGTCTTAGATATCAATAATATTAATGGTCCAACATGGACTGTTGCCGTAGAGTGGCAAATTTACTTCGTCTTTGCAATTTTGTTAATCCCAATCTGGCGACGTTTAGGCCTATTTTACACAGTGGCGATCGCCTTTGCAGTTGGGCTGACAATGAGCTATTTGATGGGTAGTGAAGTCTCATCTCGTGCTTGCCCTTGGTTTTTAGGTCTTTTTGCGTTAGGAATGGCAGCAGCAGAGATTAATTTTTCGCAAAAACCATCTTTACTCCGGCTCAAAACATCATTACCGTGGGGTATACTTGCGGCGATCTTTGCTTGCCTTGCTTTCTTAACAGAGTCGCTGCGATTTAGTGCGCTCCCAGGATTGGCACAATGGATTGTCCATTCTTTTGTTGCCTTGGGGACGGGTTGTTTTCTGATTTACTGCACCAACTTTTTGACAAAAGGCAAGGCACTCCCGCCTGTTATCGGGTTCTTGGAATCTCGATGGGTAGTGGCACTCGGGATATTTTCCTACAGTCTTTATATCACCCACGCTCCGGTGGTGTGGCTCGTCCATCAACTCCTCCTCAGCCAACAGTTATCTCCGACAATGATGGCAGCTAAATGGCTTCTCTATGCTGTGCCATCGTCATTACTGGTTGCTTATTTATTTCATAGAGCCTTTGAGAAACCGTTCATGTCGGATTTCTCGGCTAAAGTCAAATCTCAAAGAACAAACAGTGCTGATTTAGCAAAGTCTGATGAAGGGTGGGATGTGTTAATTGGTGGAGAGTACACAGGCACACACACTAGACTTGCGACTTCTGTTAAACAGCTTCTTGAGTGGCTCAGAGAATACATGTCTGTAGATACAGTCACACTTTTACTGCCTGTGAGAGACAGACAGAATTTGGCAGTGTACGCCACTCTCGGACTTGAAGAAGAAATTGTACAAAAAATCCGTATACCTATCGGACAGGGCTTCGCCGGTCGGATCTCCGCCAGCAAACAACCCACCATTGTCAATAATCTTAAAGAGGTAGAGATTGTCAGTCCCATCCTGCGTCATCGGGGTTTGCGATCGCTCCTTGGCATCCCCCTACCCATCGAACAAAGTCAGATGGGAGTCTTACACGTTGGCACTTTCGAGTCGCACAACTTTACCGAACGTGATGTACAGCAACTGCAACTGATTGCAAAACTCATTGGCTCAATGGTAGTAGACGCAGGAGTTCTTAGTTTCGAGCAGGATTGCCACAACACCTCCTACTTGAATTCGCCAGAATCAATGACAAGATTCCTCCAATTACCTTCTCACTTTAATCTCATCAATACTCTGCATCAAGCCTTCGTGCTTAATTTCTCTACCCTTGAATTTAAGGTTAGCTGAAGTTTGGTCAGTATCGAAAAGTATTAAATGTTCGTAGTTGCGCTTTAGCGCTAAAGCGCAACTACGAAGGCACCAAGCAAATTTCATCAACAGTTATATTTGATACTATAAGCTTGTAGAATACTCAAAGTTACTTAAGTAAAAACAGGGGTAGTAATGGTTTCGATGAGAACTAAAGCGAAAAGATTTAACATTAAAGTTAGAAAAAAACTAAGAGCAAAAAATGTGATCAGCGTGAATTTTTCTAATATTAAAGCTGATACTTTAGCAGGGATAACCGTGGCATTGGCGCTTATTCCTGAATCTTTGGCTTTTGCGGCAATAGCCAAAGTCGAACCCATGGTAGCTTTGTATACTTCTTTTTGTATAGCGGTTGTTATTTCCCTATTTGGTGGACGTAGAGGAATGATTTCTGCTGCTACTGGTTCCATGTCATTATTAATGACTTCTTTGGTAACAACACATGGAGTTGAATATTTATTTGCAGCCACAATCCTCACAGGAATTGTGCAATTTCTGATGGGAATATTTAAATTAGGTAGATTTTTTAGTTTTATTCCCCAGTCAGTTGTTGCTGGTTTTGTTAACGCTTTAGGTATCTTAATCTTTGCTGCCCAGGTCAAACAAATTATTGGACAACCTTTTGTAGCATACATTATGGTAGCAGCGACATTAGGTATTGTCTATCTCCTACCTCGTTTAACTAAGAGTGTACCATCGCCTCTGGTTGCGATTATTTTAATGACAGTCGTAGCGATGAATACACATTTTCATCTACGAAGCGTAGGAGATATTGGCAATATTACAAATACGCTGCCATCTTTTCACTTACCACATGTTGCCTGGACTTTAGAAACTTTTCTGATTATTCTTCCTTACTCATTAACATTAGCGATCGTCGGTCTTTTAGAATCTTTATTAACAGCAGAATTACTTGATGAACTGACAGATACGAGGAGTTCTAAAAATCGGGAAGTTAAAGGTCAAGGTATTGCCAATATGGTTGCGGGTTGTTTTGGATGTATGGCTGGTTGCGGCATGGTTGGGCAATCAATTATTAACATTAGATCTGGAGGAAGAGGGCGTTTATCCACTTTTGTTTCTGGCGCTTTTTTACTGATTCTCATCTTTGTTTTTCGCGATACCGTGAAGCAGATACCAATGGCAGCATTAAACGGTGTCATGATTATGGTGGCTTTTGAAACATTTGATTGGAAATCATTAAAACCGTTAAGTAAAATGCCATTGATTGATGCGATTATTATGCCTTTTACAGTAGCGATCGCCCTGTGGACGAATGACTTAGCGGATGGGGTTTTGGTCGGTGTAATTCTTAGTACTTTAATCTTCAGTTGGAAAATCGCTCAAATCAAAGTTATCAAATCTTTCGAGCCTGATGGAACGAAACAATATACAGTGTCTGGACAAATTTTCTTTGGATCAATCGCCAACTTTGTCGAATTATTTAACTATATTGAAGATCCAACAACAGTTGTGATTAACCTTCACCAAGCTCATGTGTGGGATCACGCTGCTGTTACTGCAATTTCTAAAGTCATTTCTCGATATGAGAAATTGAACAAGGATGTCGTTGTTTTAGGGTTAAATCAAGAAAGCGAATCATTGATGCGTACTTTTTCATAATAGAGATTCCATCAATTTCCATTTCAAGCGTTAATTTTACACGCGCAGATAAGTTCGTCTCAAACGACTGGATACCTCTCTCCTCCTTGAACTTGCACCATTAGGTAATCTTCTAGCGAGGAGGAAGCAAAAAATCGGTGGATTCGCCTTTGCTTTTTCCACCGATTTGATTGACTCATTTGATTTTAACTTCTACCAAACGTCTGCCATCCCTTCCTTAAAAGGCTCACCTGTAAAGGGTTGTACGCCAATAATAGGATAGGCATCATCATTAGGACCAAAAATCCGCAATACAGCTTCAGAAATATACTGGGTAATTTTGGCAAGCATCCGATAAATAGCCATAATATTCAACTCCCATTTTCTGCTTTTCTTAGTCGTTTTTAATCTTTATATATCTACTCTAGTTCTAATATTTTTAGCTGGATCTCATTTGCAATATATCTATATTTTATGCAATAGATGTTGCTATTTTTTTGCAAAAGTTTACAGCAGTTTCCTTTCTTTGTGTACTCTGCGTCTGGAGCGGTTTTTTTATCTCTACCAACCCTACTGCCCATTTTCAAGATAGCTTACCTAAAGACTCCAGCATTGTTGCTCGTTCTGTATTTTGACGCCGCAGTGAGGAAAGCACCGTTCCGACTTTATTGGCGTGAGCAAGGCATTCAGATATAGAATTGACTAAAACTGGATGCGAACTAATCTCAAGGAAGCGATCGTGACCTGTTTGAAGAAGTCCATCGACTGCTAATGCAAATAGTACCGGATTCCTCATGTTTTGTACCCAGTAGGTAGCATCGAATTCTGAACCCAAAACCTGCTGCCCTGTAACAGTTGAGAAGAGGGTAATGGTAGCTGGTTGGGGGTTAATTCCTTGCAAAGATTCTGCTAATTCTGTTTTTAGCGGTTCCATGCTAGGGCTGTGGTATGGCACATCCACTCGTAGGAAGCGATGAAAAATCTGTCTTTGCGTTAGAGATGTGGCAATTTCTGTTAGGGCTGCACTTTCCCCAGACAGAGTCACGGAGTTGGGGCTATTAATTGCTGCGATGGAGACAATCTTGGAGTATCCTGCGTGGATGTGTTCTGCCTCCTCTAAAGATAATCCAACGGCTAACATCCTTCCTTTACCTGCTGCTTGCGCTTGAATGCGGCTGCGATGAAAGATAATCTGAACGGCGTCTTCTAAACTCAGAACCCCAGACACATAAGCTGCTGCGACTTCACCAACACTATGACCAATAACAGTATCTGGTTCAATACCCCAAGAACGCCACAAAGCAGTCAGTGCGATTTGTAGAGAAAAGATCGCGGGTTGAGCAATTTGGGTTTCATGAATACGCGATCGCTCTTTCGATGCAGTCAGTTCTTCCCACAACGACCAACTTGTATATTGTCGCAGTAACTCATCACACCGTGCGATCACAGTACGGAATACGACTTCTTCGTTCAAAAGCTGACGCCCCATCGCCCACCATTGCGAACCCATGCCAGAAAATACAAAAACGAGTTTGGAAGACATATCCATAAAGTAGGAAAAGTATGAAAAGTAGGATGTCTAGTGAAATGAAGTCTGAATTATGGTGTATATTTTATACAGTTAGGAAATCCAAAAGTTTTGTAACTTGACAAAATAATCAGGGTTTCAGCGACCTTTTTGGGTAAGAATTCAGGAGCTTGAATACATCCGTCAGAATCTAGGAGTAGGGGCAGGTTTTATCGATTGATTTTATTGCTTTGTAAGTTATCTGGTAAAACCTGCCCGTACAAGAATCAGGAGAACTTTTGATGAAATGAATATACCAATAATGACATATTCCTTATAAATTCTGAATTCTGACCGGAGGCGGAGCGTCTCCAGATATGCTCCTGTGTGCTGAATTCTGACCTTTTTGGATTAATGACCATGAGCGCTTGCACTATACTCTTAACTCAGCAACAAAGCCGCTCATGAGTAACTCTTCGCCTTAATTTAAAAAGTCGGTCATCTGACTTATCGTTAATACTTTCAGAGCTTCGGGATTGTTATTTTTATAAAAAAGGCTCATTATATAAAGCATAAAAACCAAGGCTTTGGTTCGGTGGAAATATCTTAAATCCGTATGCTTCTTTTTAGAAACTTTAGTTTAGCACTCCTGACAAAATAATTCCAAATTATAAATTATAAATTACTTATACTTAAAAACTTTAGTTGTGGGATACAAGCCCACTTTTAAAAAAAATGTATTTCGAGTAAAGCTTGATTTGCAAGCAATAAACAATGAGTGAATAGTAGGTTTATATCCGTCATCCTGTACTAGCTTTGCCTTAATATGTACCATCTAGCAGTTGACATTAATTATGGTAGAAAATACCATAATTATTATAGCCATTATTTTAAGGTCGTTTCATGATCCATTTCCCCAGCTTGGATAATCAGCATGATTTGTCGAGGGAACAACTGACGTTGTCTGCTCTTGATTACAGTCTGCTTACCGATCTTTACCAGTTGACGATGGCAGCTTGTTACACGGGTGAGTGTGTCGAACAACAATGGGCAAGTTTTGAGATGTTCGTGAGGCGACTGCCACAAAATTTTGGTTATTTAATTGCGATGGGGCTGGAGCAGGCGTTGGAATATTTAGAAAATTTCCACTTTAGTCCCTCTCATGTGGCGGCTTTACAGGCGACAGGAATTTTTGCTCATGCTCCTGATCGCTTTTGGACATTGCTTGCAGAGGGCCGTTTTACTGGTGATGTTTGGGCAGTACCGGAAGGAACAGCAGTTTTTGCTTCGGAACCACTCCTGCGGGTGGAAGCACCACTTTGGCAAGCGCAACTCGTTGAAACTTACTTACTTAATACCCTCAATTACCAGACTTTGATTGCGACACGGGCAGCGAGATTGCGCGATGTCGCTGGGGAACAAGCAACGCTGCTGGAATTTGGCACAAGACGGGCATTTAGTCCCCAAGCATCTTTGTGGGCAGCGCGGGCAGCTTTGGCAGCAGGTTTGGATGCGACATCAAACGTGTTAGCTGCGCTACAGTTGGGACAGCAGCCTAGTGGTACAATGGCTCATGCTTTAGTTATGGCGCTATCGGCAGTAGAAGGAAGTGAAGACCAAGCCTTTACTGCATTCCATCGTTATTTTCCCGGTGCATCATTATTGATTGATACTTACGATTCAATCGCTGCAGCCCAACGGTTGTCAGCAAAAGTTAGATCGGGAGAAATAAAGTTAGCTGGGGTGAGGATCGACTCGGGTGATTTGCTTGCTTTGTCAGTCGAGGTGCGATCGCTTCTTCCTGGTGTACCAATTTTTGTGAGTGGCGATTTAGACGAGTGGGAAATAGCCAGACTCAAAGCGAATGGTGCTGAAATTGATGGTTACGGATTGGGAACGCGACTGGTGACAGGTTCACCTGTAAACGGAGTCTACAAACTTGTAGAGATTGATGGTATTCCGGTGATGAAACACTCAAGTGGCAAAGTAACTTATCCGGGACGTAAACAGGTTTTTCGCTTCAGTGAGAAAGGACATGTCATAGACAAGTTGGCATTGGCAAGTGAGAGTTCTATAGAAGGACAACCTTTGTTAGAGCTTGTCGTTGAGAAAGGTAAGCGACTGCAACCGCTCTTATCTTTGGCAGAAATTCGGCAACGTACCATTGCTTCAGTTGCTAGTTTACCTACGGAAACAAGACAACTGGATTCTCCGGTATCGGTAACTTTTGTAATTTCTGGCGAATTACAAAAGTTAACTGAGGAAACAAAGAAACGAACGGCAAAGGCGTGAAGCTCGCGTTCTATCAGAAACTCTTAACAATTAACAACTAACAACCACCAAATATCAAATATGAGAATTGCTTTATTTGGTACGAGTGCCGATCCGCCGACTGCTGGGCATCAGACAATTATCAAGTGGTTGTCTGAGCGTTATGATTGGGTAGCAGTGTGGGCTGCGGATAATCCATTTAAGTCCCATCAAACACCTTTGTCACATCGAGTGGCAATGCTGCAATTGTTAATTGCGGATGTAATTCCACAACAGAATATTGGTTTGGAACAGGAATTAAGTGCGACTAGAACACTGGAAACAGTTAAGAAAGCAAAAATGCGTTGGCTTGAAGCAACGTTCACATTGACAATCGGTTCGGATTTACTCACTCAGCTATCAAATTGGTATCAAGTTGAAAATTTGTTACAGGAAGTGCAATTATTAGTAGTGCCGCGTTCTGGATATGCAATAAATGAGTTGAGTTTGGAAAAAGTCCGCCAGCTGGGAGGCAAGATTGCGATCGCCAATTTTACAGGTCCAGAAGTTTCCTCTACAGCGTATCGTGAAAATGGCGACAAGGAAGCCCTAACATCGCCTGTCTTTGACTATATTCATCAACAGCATTTATACGAATCGTTGTCCGAAAACTCGACTTTTTGAGTCAGCACTTTAAATATCAGTACTTTAAAACTCAGTTAAGAATGAAATTGTGCATACATGAGCCTTACAAGTTATGACGACATGATAGCTGACGGCTGAATGCTTTTTTTGAACAATGAGTTCCTATGCCAGCACCCAACCAAATAAAAATTACATCTCTTCTCAATCAACAACCTCTCGCTGATTTCAAGGTTGGTGTTGATAATGTGATTTTTTCTGTAGATACTACCCAGAATCGCCTGTTAGTTCTATTGATTATGCGACAGCAGGAACCATTTTTCAATTTTTGGGGACTTCCCGGTACTTTGGTGCGTCAGGGCGAGTCGCTAGAAGATGCTGCCTATCGCATCTTGGCTGAGAAAATTCACGTTAAAAATCTTTATTTGGAGCAATTGTACACTTTTGGTGGACCGAATCGCGATCCTCGAGAAGCCACCGACAGTTATGGTGTGCGTTATCTATCTGTGAGTTACTTTGCTCTAGCGCGGTTTGAGGAAGCAGAATTGATTGCCAATATCACAGAAGCTGCTTGGTATCCTGTGAAACAGGTACCTAAATTAGCTTTTGATCATAATGAGATTCTAGCATACGGACACAGGCGCTTGCGAAATAAGTTGGAGTACAGTCCTGTGGCTTTTGAAGTATTACCTGAAATGTTTACTTTAAATGATTTGTACCAACTGTACACTACAGTTTTAGGTGAAAATTTTTCAGATTATTCTAACTTTAGAGCCAGGTTACTAAAGTTAGGTTTTTTATATGATACTGGAACTAAGGTATCGCGAGGTGCTGGTCGTCCTGCTAGTTTGTATCGGTTTGATGCGGAAGCTTTTGCTTTGTTAAAGGATAAACCATTGGTGTTTATTTAACATCAGTATTCAGCCATTATACATTCCTTATCTTGCCGTCATAACTTGTTTGAGTGTTCAAGCAAGCTTGAAACAGCTAGCGGTGTCACGAATGAAACGGGTTCCTCTATTTGTGGAAGATTTAATAGAGAAATCTGCTAAATTTGCTACAAAATATGTTTTTTATCCAATTCAAAATCTAAAATATAAAAATGAAAATTGCGATCGCCCAACTTAATCCTACGATTGGTGATTTACCAGGGAATGCTCAAACAATTCTTTTATTGGCACAACAGTCAGCAGCAAAAGGTGCCCGTTTGTTGTTGACACCAGAACTTTCTTTATGTGGCTATCCACCACGAGATTTACTGGTAAATCCTGGTTTTTTAGAGGCAATTGATATCGCATTGCAACAATTGGCAAGAGATTTGCCACCGCAATTAGCTGTGTTGGTAGGAACAGTACAAGATAATTCTAAAGCGCATAGTAATGGCGGGAAAACTTTATTTAATAGCATTGCTTTATTAAGACAGGGATCTGTACAGCGATTTTTTCACAAGCGGCTTTTGCCTACCTACGATGTTTTTGACGAAAACCGCTATTTTGAACCTGGTTTGCAAGCTAACTACTTCACTCTAGATAACATTAATATTGGTGTGACGGTTTGTGAAGATTTATGGAATGATGAAGAATTTTGGGGCAAACGAACCTACGCGACAAATCCGATTGCTGAGTTAGCAGTGCTGGGTGTGGATTTGACTGTAAATTTATCTGCTTCACCCTATAGCGTGGGTAAGGCGGGTTTTCGCGAAGCAATGCTAACACATAGTGCAGTGCGTTTTCAGCAACCGATTATTTATGCGAATCAGGTTGGGGGAAATGATGACTTAATTTTTGATGGAAGCAGTTTTGCTTTGAATCGTCAAGGTGAAGTTGTGTTTCGCCTTCCTGCTTTTAAGACAGATTTGCAGATAGTTGAATTTGATGAAGCCCAGCAGGATTTACGTCATGGTTTTGTTACGCCAAGATCTAAGTCGGAAGATGAGGAAATTTGGCACGCTTTAGTCTTGGGATTGCAAGATTATACCCGTAAGTGTGGTTTTTCTAAAGTCATTTTGGGTCTGAGTGGCGGCATTGATTCTTCATTAGTCGCAGCGATCGCCACTGCGGCACTAGGTAAAGAAAATGTTTTTGGTGTCCTCTTGCCTTCTCCTCACAGTTCCGATCATTCCATCACCGATGCTTTAGCATTAGCAGAAAATCTCGGCATGAAAACTCAGATATTACCTATAGGTGAGTTAATGCGAGGTTATGACGACACATTAGCTGAGTTATTTGCCGGGACTGAGTTTGGATTGGCAGAAGAGAACATTCAATCCCGAATTCGGGGTAATTTACTGATGGCGATTTCTAATAAATTTGGCCATCTGCTTTTGTCTACTGGGAATAAGTCAGAAATGGCTGTCGGTTACTGTACCCTTTACGGCGACATGAATGGCGGATTAGCAGTGATTGCCGATGTTCCCAAAACCCGCGTTTATTCGCTTTGCCACTGGTTAAATAGTCAAGGCAACCTTCCGCTCACATACCTTCAAAACCGATGGAAGGGTGAAATTATTCCGCAAAACGTTCTCACCAAAGCACCCAGTGCCGAACTCAAACCAGGTCAAGTCGATCAAGACTCGTTACCATCATACGATATCTTGGATGATATTTTGCTACGCCTGATTAACAACTATCAATCAGCAGCACAAATTGCAGCCGCAGGTTACGATCCAGTGCTTGTAGATAGAATTATTCAAATGGTTGCGCGTGCCGAATTTAAGCGCCGACAAGCACCTCCCGGATTAAAAATTACCGATCGCGCCTTTGGTAATGGCTGGCGAATGCCCATTGCCAGTAATTGGGTAGCTGTCAAAAATACTTATCAAAGCAAAAATATCCCGACTCCCACCTTGGTATCATTAGATGGACACAATGCCCATCCCGAAATTCAGTAATTTATTACATGCAAGGAGGATTGGGAGGATTGGGAGGATTGGGAGGATTGGACGGAAGCATTAAAGTCGTAAATTCTGCTTGCTTAGTTTGTTCACAGTTTTCCCAATCGTGACGTGTTCCGGTTGGGAAGAGTGACAATTAAAAAAGATCCTTTTCAACAACAAAAACGAAAAGTTGATTTATCTAAGAAGGCAGTTTTGATGAGAATAGCATATATAATTTTGGCACATAAATATCCGGAACAATTAGTACGTCTTATTTATAAACTCAACACAGATGATGTTTCTTTTTTTATACATATAGATAAAAAAGCGGATAATAAGTTTTATCATCAAGTACTGACTCAACTCAAGGACTTTCCAAATGTCTCTTTCATCAAGAGATACCATTTAGCATGGGGAAGTTTTGATATTGTCAGAGCTAGTCTTGAAGGAATAAAATCAATAGTTGAAACAGGTACTTACTTCGATTATGTTATATACTTCTCGGGTCAAGACTATTTGATCAAGTCAAATAAACAGATTCAGAAGTTTTTCCAAGAGAATAAAGGTAAAGAATTTATAGAGTATTTCCCACTACCTTGTAGTAAATGGTACAAGGGAGGCTTAACAAGATTAGAATCTTGGCATATTCGTTGGAAAGATAAATATTTTTGTATCCCAGAAAAGCGTGAGTTTAAATCTCGTATTAACTCTTTTTTCTATTCATTGTTGCTTTCTCTTGTACCGAAAAGACGTAAATTACCAGAAGGTTTTGCTCTTTATGGAGGTTCAGCATTTTGGTGCTTAACAGGAGAATCCATAAAATGGATAAATGATTTTGTTAAGCAAAACCCTAAGTTTGTTAATCGTTTTAATTACACTTATTGTCCAGATGAATTGTTTTACCAGATTTTAATTGCAAATTCACCTTTTAAGGAAAAAATTATTAACACTCGCTTGACATATTTAGAGTGGCCTAAAGATAATTCCCTTCACCCCAAAATTTTAGAAAAAAATGATTTTGAGAAAATTAGAGAATCCGAAAAATTATTTGCCAGGAAGTTTGACATGACTAGAGACTCGGATATTTTAGATATGATTGATAAAATGATACTGAGCCAATCTTAAAACAGCAAATAAATTTTGAATTTTGGTTGGGGTAGGCAAGCTTGAAATGCAATCTGTGCCGCGATACCCCAGTCAGGTAGCTCTGTAGTAGCGATCAATAAATAAGCCCTTCGGGGCCAAAATATAAGCAATAAGTGAGAGTACCAACCAACGATAAACTCCGAGAAGCGTTCCTTGACCCTTCGGGTGACGCTCGTCCCTCGCTACCGCAGTCGCCGTGAGAGCGGGCTAACCCTCCTGCAGCGCTGACTCACCAAAACGGTGTAACCCGATGTGTTTACCATGATATATTGATAGTCACGGCAACCTTATGGTCAGGTAAAAAAGAACCAAACGTAGATAGTATATGTAGAGAAAATTTAAATGATAGAAAAAGAACTTTACACTAATAATTTTTTCAACAGTATTCAGCAATATGCTCAGCAATCTGCTACAGAGACGATTCCTCTGATTCTAGATTTGATTCAGCCTAAGAATGTGGTTGACGTTGGTTGCGGCAATGGTATCTGGCTATCTGTTTTCGAAGAGTTTGGTGTTCAAGAAATTTTAGGTATTGATGGGGATTATGTAGATCCAGCTCTTCTAATGATTCCAGCGATTAATTTCTTAACTCACGATTTGAAGCAACCATTACAACTACAGAGAAAATTTGACCTAGTTGTTTCGTTGGAAGTAGCTGAACATTTACCAATCGATTGTGCTGAAATATTTATTGATTCTCTTACCAGATTAGGATCTGTAGTTTTGTTTTCTGCTGCTATTCCATTTCAAGGGGGCACGGGCCATCTCAATGAACAATGGCCTGAATATTGGGCCGAACATTTTAAAAACAAAGGATATGTTGCCATTGATTGTTTAAGAAAAAAACTATGGTATAAAGAAAAAGTAGCAGGATACTATAGTCAAAATATTTTAATTTTTGTTAAAGAAGACTGTCTAGAAAGATACCCATTATTAGCAGAAGAGTATAAAAGTACCAAACAAGCTCAGTTATCTCTAGTGCATCCAACTATGTTTGTAGGAGTAATGAATTGGATTGCAAAAAAGCTTAAAAATAGTAACTCGGAAAACCAAGATGTTAATGATATCTTGAGTGAAGTTTCAGCAAGGAGTTATTGTATACGTTTTCATGAATTAGAGACTTCCAAGAAAATAAACGCTCCAGAAAAATTAAGCTAGTAGAGCAGGGCGTAAATAGAGTAATTGCTAAATTTTGGTTACTGCCTAATACTTCTTTTCTCATTATTTCATTTATTTAACATTAATACATGGATTAAGCAGCTAGTAAGTGTTAAGTACTAGCTTTAATTTGTGTAAATTCTTTGAGATAATTATTTTGAATTTGTTTAATTAATTTCTCAGTTGTTACACCATTAGGATGTTTACGATATCTGTGGTTATAGTACTCTCCTGATATCTGATAGGTTTGTCGGTGCGTTTCAATTTTATCATTATGTTCATTGATCCATGTTGTTAGCGCTTGCCCGTACAACACTAGTACCGCAAGGCGTTCGTCAAAAGTCACTCATTCAAAAGTCAAAAGTATTATGGAATATGCTTTTTAGGGATTTTAAATGGTTGCTCTATTTACGCTCTAGAGTACTATAGGACTAATATTTGATTTCTGAAAAAGCTCCGTACATTTGAAGAGTAG
>CALMVQ010000065.1:0-6242 GCA_937873135.1 uncultured Scytonema sp.
TATTTATATTACCTGTTTTTGAAACCCATCAATTCAATCTTGACAGCCTACTAGGGAAACAATCAGGGTTGCAGTGATTGTGGAGAAGCAATAGATCTTGTTCTGACAAGATTTCAGATAGACACGCATAAAAAGGCTTGCCATTGGATCGAGGGGAGAGAATGATTAGCTGCTCTCTACAGTAAAGATACAGAGATGTATCTATATTTTCCCGAAATGACACAAGCAGAAAGTAAAGATTTGTTTTAAGCTGGACTCGATCAAATTGCACGCTGACTTGTGAAGAGAGTCCTCAACTGATGCGCAAAATACTATTAGCAACTGTATTTCTATTGGTGATATGCGTGACCCTTGTATACGCGCATTTATCCAGTCAAAAACTAGTCACATCTGCACCCAAGCTGCTGACTGAGCCATTTCTACAACTACCAACTGAAAGTTCAGTACGAGTTGTTTGGTTTACCGAATTTGCTGGTTCTAAACATATAGTGAAATACGGGGAAAACAACCAGCAAACTGCCGTCACCACCACCAAACTCAGTCGTACACGAGAAGATCAACAATCACATGTAGGGAACCAAACTAAAGAAGCAGAATTTTATCAAAAACCTGTTAAACGTGACATTTGGCGACACGAAGCGGAAGTGGTTGGTTTAACCCCTGGCAAACGAGTTCCTTATAGCGTTACTAGTGTAGGGGAAGATGGCTTGAGTGTTAGCAGCAATGTTTTTACCCTTGCAGCCAAGCCAATACCTGGTACATCTTTGAAAATTTTACTGACATCTGATCATCAGTTAAAACCGATGATAGCGGCAAATTTGCAAAAAGTGGTGCAAACAGTTGGGCAAGTTGATGCAGTCTTCTTCGCTGGTGATTTGGTTGACATTGCCGATCGCGCCAGTGAGTGGTTTGATGATAATCGTGGCGGTGCTTTCTTTCCCTGTTTACAAGGTCGTGCCAAACATGAAATAGAATTTAACGGGGTGAAGACAGCTTACACAGGTGGGAAAATCATTCAATATGCACCAATGTTTACCAGTATTGGCAATCATGAGGTGATGGGACGCTTTGGTAAGAGTGGAAGTATAGGTGAGGAATTTGGTGATACAATTCCCCGTGCAGTTGCCAAGAAGTTGTCTGGTGAGAAGTCTCTCGAGAATAATTCATTTAATACTAAGACTTACGAAGAAATACTGAGTTTACCAGAAAGCAAAGAAGGAGGGGAAACTTATTATGCAGTTAGCTTTGGCGATGTGCGTCTAGTAGTTCTATACGCGGCAAATATGTGGCGGCCGCCTAACTTAGATGCAGCTAAAGGTAAGTATCAAGAAACGACACAAGATTTAAAAAACCCTCTTGCTTGGGGTTACGGACAGCATATTTACGAACCAATAGCTAAAGGTAGCAAGCAGTACAACTGGTTGGTGCAAGAATTGAATAGCCCGGAATTTAAAAAAGCAAAGTACAAAGTGGTGATGTTTCATTATCCACCCCATTCTTTAGGCGATAATATTGTTCCGCCATATACCAATCCGGTGCCACTGGTGGAACGCGATGCCAATCAAAACATCACCTCAGTGCGTTATCAGTACCCTAAAAATGCAGATTATATCATCCGCGATGTTCAACCCTTACTTGAAGCAGCTCGTGTACAGTTAGTATTTTACGGGCATTCTCATTTGTGGAACCGCTTTCGCAATCAATCGGGGATGAACTTTCTGGAAACATCAAATGTTGGTAACACTTACGGTGCTTTTTTAGGTAACAACAAGCGAAAACTGTTACCAGCAGATAAGGATTATGTTGAACTTGGCGATCCAAATGCGTTAGAACCAGTGACACCAACAATCACTCAACTGTTGGGTGATGATGGTAAACCCTTACCATATATTGCCAGTAATGAAATTACTGTTTTCAGTATCTTTGACACGGGTACTGGGAAAGTAAGTAGCTATCGTTTTGATACACGTGAGCCTGAATCAGAGGTGATCAAGTTTGATGAGTTTAAGTTGTAGCCAGAGGTAGGCGATCGCCATCTATTCAACACAGATAGATGTTTGGTTTGCGTCTCACCCAAGTCATATGTGTGAATAACCACATGAAATTTATAGTTGCTGTCATAGCAAATAGTGATATACTTGCTTGTGTTAGCTCAAACAATATAGGTAAGGGATCGAGTTCGCTACTTGGAACTTACTTTGAAGGAGATAAATATCTCTAAGTAAGAACCCTTAATATTGTTTGACTATTTTTGATTTTTTATCTGCCAGGTGCGGATAAGAATAGAGTTCTGACTAAAAAAGTTACAGTTTACATTATTGGTTTTTATGCCAGCAAAGTTTCATATTCAGACAGAGTGGACAACTGGTTTTCGTCACTAAAAGTAGGCAGAAGATGTCCTACACAGGTTGCGAGTCTGGAAGAGGATAAATGGCTGGTCAAACACTTCTGGCTCTTTAGATATTAAGAAAAAGCCATTAGCATCAAAGCAGAGTTAATCATGAGAGTTGTGACTTTACTCTCATGATAAATAGCAACTTGGAATTGGGAACTATAAAAAGAAGAACGAAGGTGGATTTGTCCAAGCTTCATGATTACTCCTGTTGAATAACTCGTTCGACGGGTAATCTTTTAGCTGTTTTGTAGTTTTTCAAGATACACAAAATTTTTAGGAGCAAATATGCAAGCAGTGAACAGAATGGGAATTCCTAATATCAACACTATGAATACCCAGGATTATATTGAACTAGAACAGAAATATGGTGCTGATAATTACCATCCTTTAGATGTTGTCATTACCAATGGAGTTGGGGTGTGGGTATGGGATATAGAAGGTAAAAAATATCTAGATTTCCTTTCAGCTTACTCAGCAATAAATCAAGGTCATTGTCATCCCAAAATTCTCGAAGCCATGATCAAGCAAGCGCAGAAAGTGACTCTGACTTCCAGAGCCTTTCGCAACGATAGATTGGGACGATTTTACGAAAAGCTTTGTCAGATTTCTGGTTTGCCTAAAGTGTTACCCATGAATTCTGGAGCCGAAGCGGTTGAAACTGCTATCAAAGCAATTCGTAAATGGGCTTATAAGGTTAAAGGTGTGCTAGAGAATCAGGCAGAAATTATCGTTTGCAGTAATAATTTCTCTGGACGCACTATTAGTCTCATCAGTTTTTCTACCGAAGAACAATATCAAGATGGATTTGGCCCTTTGACAACTGGATTTAAAGTCATACCTTTTGGTGATGCTGAGGCATTAGAAAAAGCGATGACTCCTAACACTGCTGCATTTTTGGTAGAACCAATTCAGGGCGAGGGAGGTATTATTATTCCTCCCAATGGTTTTTTAAAGCAAGCAGAACAAATCTGCCGTCAGCATAAAGTATTATTGATTTTTGATGAAATTCAAACTGGATTGGGAAGAACAGGCAAAATGTTTGCTCATCAGCATGAGGATGTTCAACCAGATGGCATAACTGTAGGAAAAGCTTTATCTGGTGGATTTTATCCAATTTCTGCTTTTATTTCTACCGACGAAGTCATGAGTGTCTTTCAACCTGGAGATCATGGTAGTACTTTTGGAGGAAATCCATTGGCAGCAGCTATTGGAGAAGCCGCACTTGATGTTATTCTCGAAGAAGATTTGCCACAAAAAGCTGCCAAACAGGGAGAATATTTCCTGGCGAAATTACAATCGATAGAAAGTTCTTATATAAAAGAAGTGCGTGGGAAAGGCTTACTGATTGGAGTGGAATTGCACCCAGAAGCTGGTGGTGCTAGACGTTTTTGTAAGGCGTTAGCTAAAGAGGGATTATTAGCTAAAGAGACTAGAGATAATGTTATTCGTTTTGCTCCACCTCTGGTCATTTCCACTGATGAAATAGATTGGGCATTTGAAAAAATTGAGAGAGTGTTAACAAGTAATTGTTAGTTTATCTTTGACAATCTAGCTCGTGGCTACAACCGTCCCCACGAGCGCAACTACGGTGTAAATATAATTAAATATTACAGCAATTGTCAGGTAAATAGACCACTGTCTTAGGGGCGAACGGCTGTTCGCCCCTAAGACAGTGTGGTTCATTTATGTGAAAACGGTTGTAATTTTGATTGCCATAAATGTGTTGCTGGAATTGATGCTAGAGCAGAAATATTGAAGATGTTAAGGTAAGTGGCAGGATAAAGGTAAGAACTTTACGAAGAACTATGACACAGATTATTATTACAGACCTTGAGCCAGCAGTGACCTTAATTAATTCATTTTTATACTTATTTTTACGTCGAACTCAGGTTGATTTAGGACTGCTATAGCAGTTCTAAATCATTCGTGAAAGTCTTAGATCCCCGACTTCTTCAAGAAGTCGGGGATCTAAGACTTTCATTGTCCATTAATTCTTAACCGCTGGAGACTGTGCCATTTTCCACAAATAGCTAGAAATTAAATTGGTAAGAATATGAGCGACAATTGGCACTAACAAATTCCCACAGAGGAGGGCGCTATACCCAAATAATAGCCCGATAATTGTTGCCCAAATCACATAAGGCCATTGCTGGGAACCACTAAGGTGTAAGACGCCAAAACAAACACTTGATAGAATCACAGCGAAGTGACTATAACCCAATGCTGGTAACATCACACCCCGAAATAAAAGTTCTTCACTCAACCCAGGAAGCAGTGCTAGCCAAATTAAGTCAGGTAATACCAAAGGCTTAAGCACCATTTCCAAGTAATAATTGGCACTTTTACGGTAGGGAGGGCAAAGTTGATAAGCTAAGCCACTCATTCCGGTAATGGTTAACCCCAATCCCACCCCCAATAGGAAATGTCTTTCGTTCCAATGCCACGACATTAAGGAAAAGTTACCAAATCTTAAACATACCTTAGTCACTACCCACAAGAGGATTGCAGTTACTCCCATCGCCACCAGAACTTGGGTGCGTGTTAGGTACGGTATTTCTGGCTGTTGCTTTTGCTGTTGAGTCACGGTAATTGCGGGAGAGGGGAGTAGTGATAGGGGGGGTAAAGAATTAAAAATAAAAAATAAAAAATAAAAAAGGAGAATTATTCTTTTTTATTTTTACATTTTTAATTTATTTCCTTACTCCCCAATAAAGACTGTAAAGACGATATTCTCGGGCTAAGGGCATCGGGATTAATGCCTGCTTTGTGGGCAACCAATACACCTATCGCCTCTAAATATGAGTTGACATGTATTGATTTTATACCCAAAGGTTGGGGAGGAACTTGTATCTGAGTTTGATTTTCGACGACAGTGATAATTTGGCATCGCCTATGACTTAAACTTAGCAAAGCGCTACCACCACAAGCGGAGGCTGGTACGATCGCTGCATCAACTTGATTAGCCCAAATATCGTTAGGTTCTGGCAATTCATGCTGTGTCCCGATGATAAACTGGGGTGCGCGGCTCAAACCAACAAGTACGCTTGGTAAAAAAGTATAACCTAATTCTTCTGCTGCGGCACGGGGGGATAAGTTGGGATCTGGGGGAAGGGGAGAGAGGGCAGGGGAATGGGCGCAAGGAATTTGAAAAGTTCGCACAACCAAATGGCTGATAATGGCTTCTGCACCTGCAATGAGATCGACACCTTTCCCGTAACGGTAATTTTGCTCAGCAACTTCGTCAACATCATCGGGGAAACGAGCAATAACTGCGATCGCTTCTGCCCTCGCACTCTTAATGAGGATTTCTGCTGCCCGTAACAAACTGTCTGGATTGCCAATTGTTCCCCAACTTGTCCCCGATGCTGTTGTTCGCAGTTCCACTTCTAAGGGTGCGTCAGTGATCACATAATCAGTTAAAGATAATCCTAGAGTCGCTCTAGCTGCATTAGCTGCCTGGATGTGTCGCAGCCGTAACTCCGGTTCAATACCTTTGTCTAAAAGTAAACCTATGCGGTTCTGATGTACTGAGCGAAGTCCCCAGCATCCAGACGCAAATTTGTCAAGTCCGTAGCCTTCAACATAGAAAGCGTTGGGCAGGTTCCAATAGAGACTTGCACCATTGAGGACATTGGGGTGAGTTATCAGGCGATCGCAAACCTGTGCCATAGCTTTCGCCACTGGCAAAGCATCTCCTGCATAACCCCCAATTGCCGCCCCAATACCTGTAGGAACAATTAAAATAGCAGTGTATGGACGCATAATCAGTGCTGAGTGCTGAGTGCTGAGTGCTGAGGAGGAGTAAGCCAGTAGATCAGTGTTGAGTGCTGAGTGCTGAGTGCTGAGG
>CALMVQ010000065.1:6272-18537 GCA_937873135.1 uncultured Scytonema sp.
CATCTCCTGCATAAACCCGAATTGCGTCCTCATTACTTTTTGGATCTTTTTATAAAGCTTTTTTTGGTCGAATAATCAGTGCTGAGTGCTGAGGAGCCAGCGCCGTGCTTTGGTTTCCAAAGTTGAGGCGACTGGCGTTGCTGAGGAGGAGTAAGCCAGTAGAGTTGCATCTGTTGTAATATTCGAGTGTTGTCAAAGTGAGTTGGCAGTGTAGTTAAGAGGGTAGCTTAAGTAATTTTAGGACTACTCAGCACTCAGCACTCAGCACTCAGCACTCATTTTAGTCACGACGGCTTCGACAGTGCATGAATGCTTGGCAACATCTACGGAGGTAATTGCCCAACGTAGGGGTTCTCCCTGTTTGTTCAACTCAGTCTCAATGACTTTTTGTAGTTCTATAGGAGTTTCTTGCAAGTCAATTTCTGTAGTAATAAAATGTGTGATCATTATTCAACTCTTAACTCCTGTCTTGACGCGATATGTGGCGTCTGTTTACCCCTTCCCAAATTGCAACTGATAGACAGTATCTTCTTTGTCTGTCTCAATTTTTAAATCAGAACGGGGATAAGCGATACAAAGCAAAACATACCCTTTATTTTGCAGTTCTGGACTAACGCCCATCCCTTCACTTTGATCTACAGTTCCTTGAAGAATCTGGCCGGCGCAAGTCGTACAAACACCAGCATGACATGAACTTGGCAAATCCAACCCAGCCGCATCAGCAACTGATAAGATGGTTTCATGATCAGGAACTTGCAAAGTATGAGTTTTGCCTTGGTGGATAATTTCCACGGTGTAAGTGTTGGGCATATGCTATTTGAGAGTGTTAAGCAACGGACAAGCAAAATATTTTACCTTATAAATAGGCGGACACCCCAATTAAGATCTACAAGCAAAAGAATTATCTTAGAAGAACTTGACCAAACAAGGTGCTGTCCAGTCATAATTATAATTCCTTGTCAGACAAAAAACTTAATTCAAGGGGTAGACCCATGCGTGAATTTAGCCTGTCAAGACTTGTGAGGTCGAACGCCCCAGAAAGTAGAGCCACATATTTTGGAGAAGATCATGCTCGAAACATACCGCCAACAAGTTGCTGAAAGAGCCGTATTAGGAATTCCCCCCCTACCGTTAGATGCAAAGCAAACATCAGAATTGTGTGAATTACTGAAGAATCCGCCAGCAGGTGAAGAAGAGATTCTACTGCATTTGCTGAGCGATCGCGTTCCTCCTGGAGTTGATCCAGCCGCATACGTTAAAGCTGCTTTTCTGACAGCCATTGCCAAAGAGGAGATTGCCAGCCCCTTAATTTCACCCATCGAAGCTGTGCAATTGCTGGGTACTATGGTAGGTGGCTACAACGTGCCATCTTTAATCGAACTGCTGCAAATTCCCACCGTATCTGTATCATCATCCTCCGAAACACCCTTGGTAATGGGTGGGCAAGGAAAGGAACCAATAGCCGCGATCGCTGCCGCCGCCTTAAGCAAAATCCTGCTAGTTTATGATGCCTTCCACGATATCTTGGAGTTATCCAAAACGAATCCCTTTGCCAAGCGCGTAATTGACTCTTGGGCGGAAGCTGAGTGGTTTACAATTCGTCCCCCAATACCCGAAATCATCACTGTTACTGTCTTCAAAGTCCCTGGTGAAACCAACACCGATGACTTATCCCCTGCACTTCAAGCCACCACACGCCCCGACATTCCCTTACATGCCTTGGCAATGTTAGAGTCGCGCCTGCCGGGAGCATTGCAAAGTATCGCGGAGCTAAAGAAAAAAGGGCATCCCGTCGCTTATGTCGGAGATGTCGTGGGAACTGGTTCCTCCCGTAAATCTGCCATCAACTCCGTATTGTGGCACATGGGGGATGATATTCCTTACGTACCCAACAAGCGTGCAGGTGGATATATTTTAGGCGATACCATTGCCCCAATCTTCTTCAACACTGCTGAAGATGCAGGTGCTTTACCCATCCAGTGTGATGTCAGTAAGATGGAAACTGGCATGATAATTAAGATTCATCCCTACAAAGGGGCAATTACTAATGAAGCAGGCGAAGTTATTTCCACCTTCAGTCTCAAACCAGACACTATCCGAGATGAAGTCCGTGCTGGAGGACGCATTCCCTTACTGATCGGACGTACCCTCACAGACAAAATCCGCGCTTCACGGAATTTAGAACCCAATACCGTCTTTATCCGTCCCCAAGAAACTGTCTCGACAGGTAAGGGTTATACACTGGCACAAAAAATGGTGGGTAAAGCTTGCGGCTTACCTGGTGTACTTCCCGGTACATCATGCGAACCAATCATGAATACCGTTGGTTCCCAAGATACCACAGGTCCCATGACCCGCGACGAATTGAAAGAACTGGCTTGTCTCGGTTTTTCTGCTGACTTAGTGATGCAGAGTTTCTGCCACACGGCTGCTTATCCCAAACCAGTTGACATTGAAACCCATAAAGAACTTCCCGACTTTTTTGCCTCACGTGGCGGTGTCGCTTTACGCCCTGGTGATGGAATTATCCACTCATGGTTAAACCGGATGCTACTGCCAGACATGGTAGGAACTGGTGGTGATTCTCACACTCGCTTTCCCTTAGGTATTTCTTTTCCTGCGGGTTCTGGGTTAGTCGCGTTTGCTGCAGCTTTGGGTGTGATGCCTTTAGATATGCCAGAATCGGTTTTGGTGCGGTTTAAAGGAGAATTGCAACCCGGTATAACTTTGCGAGATATTGTGAATGCTATACCCTACGTAGCAATTCAAAAAGGTTTGCTAACAGTAGAGAAGAAGAACAAGAAAAATGTCTTTGCTGGACGAATTTTAGAAATAGAAGGTTTGCCTTCTTTAAAAGTTGAGCAAGCTTTTGAATTGACAGATGCGAGCGCCGAACGTTCCAGTGCAGGTTGTACTATTAAGCTAAGTACTGAGACTGTTTCCGAATATCTGCGTTCCAACGTAGCATTGTTGAAAAACATGGTAGCACGCGGTTATCAAGATGCCCGTACTCTTCTGCGTCGCGTCATCCAGATGGAAGCGTGGTTGGCGAATCCAGTGTTGATGGCAGCCGATCCGGGTGCGGAGTATGCAGAAATTCTGGAAATTGATTTGAATGAAATCACTGAACCAATTGTCGCTGCTCCCAATGATCCTGATAATGTGAAATTATTATCAGAGGTTGCTAATGATCCCGTGCAAGAAGTCTTTGTTGGTTCTTGCATGACAAATATTGGTCATTATCGTGCCACTGCCAAGGTATTAGAAGGTGCAGGCACAGTGAAGACTCGCTTGTGGATTTGTCCGCCAACTCGCATGGACGAACATCAACTTAAAGAAGAAGGTGTTTACGGTATTTTTGATGCGGCAAATGCACGCACGGAATTGCCTGGTTGCAGTTTGTGCATGGGAAATCAGGCAAGGGTTGAGGATGGTACGACGGTATTTTCAACTTCAACGCGCAACTTCAACAACCGGATGGGTAAAGAGGCACAAGTTTATCTTGGTTCGGCTGAATTGGCAGCAGTTTGTGCGCTGTTAGGACGCATTCCCACAATACAAGAATATATGGACATTGTGGCGAATAAGATTCATCCTTTTGCTGATGATTTGTATCAGTATTTGAACTTTGATCGCATCCCCGGTTTTGAGGATGAAGGACGCGTCATTTCCGTGGAAGAAATGCCTAGTATGGAGGAAGTTTTGAGTATGTCTATGGGAGTGGGTAAGTAATACGATATTGCACGCGTATAGCCTAGACTTGTAGGCTGAAGCCTGAGTCTATACAGAACGAAGCCCGCGCAGGCGGGCTTTACTCCTGTCCCTTGCTGCTAGGCGCATGGACTTTGTTCAAGGCGGTAGCTTATTCAACCTCGTATAAACAAGACGCGCATTACCAAGGCGCACTCCCCAGAAAGAGCGATTGTAAGCATTTGAGGTTAAACTGGCAGTCGGATAATTTGTAGGGCGATCGCTTATTAGAAGCGACTAGGGCGCGTGATGCGACGGTAGCCACTCCTACTAAGTATTATCAAAGCACTACACCGATGAGACAGGCTCGGTTTGTGGGATAATGTGTAGGGCGATCGTCAATCGGAGGCGGTGCATGTATGACGAAAAACGAAAGGAAATTTATATTTTGGCTGGCGAGACAATACCTCTGTTGTGTCCTAACTTTGAAGCCACAAAAATTTGCACTCAGGAGTGCAATTCATCATCAGCATTAGTGAGAGTAATCCATGCGGCTGTATCTACAAAAACTTCCACCTAATCTAAGCTATAATTCTGACGACTGGTTGAATTCCAAAGCTATGAAAGCTACTAAAACGATTGACGCATCTGTAACGTTGCCAATTGAGCTATACCAAGCGCTCGTTCAACAAGCACAGGCACATGGATATTCCGTTAGTGACGAAATAACAGCGTTACTAACCCCTTTGCTCATGCAGGTACCCACTGAATTAGTTCAAGAGTTTGTGGCTTGGGAAGCAGCAAGTGATGAGGACTGGCTAAGTATGGAGGCAACACTAGCATCACCTGATGCAGTAGCGGCTTCCGATGAGGTGGAAAATTAGATGGCGAGAGGAGATATTCTCATAGTTGGTTTGCCTGAGTCAGATAAGCGAGAGGAAAAGGGCAATCGTCCAGCAATTGCGGTCCAAACAGATGTTGTAAATTCTCCTATGTTGATGATTGTTCCGGTTACATCTTCATTAAATGCATTGCGTTTTCCATTTACAGTCAAGATTGAACCATCGGAACAGAATGGTTTAACCAAGCCTTCTGTGGCAATGGTGTTTCAACTGCGAGCTATTGACCGAAAGCGCATAATTCAGAAAATAGGTGAGTTAGAATTGCTATATTTAACCGAAGTTGATGCAAAAATTTGGCAGATGTTAAGGCCAAAAGAAGCTCAAGATTAAGGTACGTTCAATCTTCAAGCGCTTCGAGATGAGGATGATATCAAATCTGGTAGTATCTGAATGACTCAAAAACCGCTCCAGACGCAGAGGACGCAAAGTAAGAGGAAGTAGGAGTAATTCTGGTAAAACCGGATTTGATACGGCAGAAAGCTTTAAGCGAACTGCTTAGGTCATGGAGAGAGGACGGAGATGAACAATAACAGAAAGAAACTTGGGAATTTCTCCGTCAAGCACTTGATGAAAATTGTCTTTCCAATCGTCCATTGTTTCCATGAGCAAAGTCATGGTGTTAGACAGAGCTTTTTTATGCATCAACCACAATCACCAAAGCAATCCCAGAAGCAGAGAAAAGTTTTATAAATTCTTTATATTTATCTCATACATCTTTTCAATTACTTAACATTGTGTATAATTTTACAGCTTTAGACAGGGAATCATAGAGGGCAAGAAGAAATAAATATATCAAGGCTTGCATCTATGGTTGTAAATTATACACTTTCAGAACAATACATTTGTAGACACAATATAAACTACCTTTATCACATGACGGCTATCAGCAATCTGCGTTCTATCTTTGAACATGGCTTGCTGTCACATAATGAAGCTCATAGGTTGGGTATAATTACAGATATTTCAGCTCAAAATGTTCAAAATTTAAGAAGTATGAAGAGAGTTAAAAGCATATCATTACACAATTATGTTCCTTTTTATTTCTCACCATTTCACAAAAATCTTAACTCCCATCCCTTTGTCAGAGAAGTGAATACACAATATCTACCCACAGCTTTTTCAAAAATATGAAATCTTGCTTTTACACTGAGGATAAAGCCACACTTTGGGCTTTCCTTATGAAATCTTTGCAAGACTATACTGTTGTTATCCGTCTTAATAATAATGGCACTTTTGTTGCTTATGTCCTAGCAATTCTTGGTTGTCACGCTTAGGGAGAAACACCGGATGAGGCTCTTGTTGAACTCATCTATGTTTTTAAAATGATTCAAGAAAAGTACGCACAAGAAGGGCGCTCTCTGCCTGAACATGTCGATTTGGTAATTGCTAATGCCAGCTAAATAAGTGTGAATTGGAGCGAGTTGCGCGGAAACTGGGATTTGAAAAGGTAAGACAGATTAGTACTCTTTAATTAGCCATAAGCAGCTGTTAGATTAGAAGAAAAATTAGAAAAGAGAGGTTATTTATTATGTCTGAGCAAAGTGTAGTCAGCAATCAGCCTCAGAGTGATGGAGATAGATGTTTTTCAGAAGTATCGATAACTGAGTTCCTCCACGAGATTGAACAAACACCCAAAGACGAATGGTCTAATTTACTTCAGATAATGCGCCTTTTTCGTGAAAGCGTCACCCGGAAAATAGAATCATTAGAGGCTTTCAAGCAAAAAACTACACCTGACATGCTGGAAGTTGAGCAACTAACTCAACAGCATAAAGTCTTGAGTCAACTGACTAACCAATGGATAGAAGAGGGGGATGAACTTGAAAAGACACAAACTTGCGAATTTCTTCGTCAAGCACTTTATGAAAACCGTGTTTACTAATGGACGTCTATTCTCATGAGCGAAGTCGTCGTGCCAGACAAAGAGTGCATTGGAAATGATGACAAATCCCAAAACTATTTTTACTAAGTGTCAAGAGTGCAAAATTTGGCTAATTTCTTTAGCGAAGAAAGACTACGAGGTTATTTGACTAAAATTTGCTGATGACTAGGTGCTGTGTGAGTTGATACGCGTGAATGGTGGCTCATTTATTGCGAGCTTTTTCCCCCTCTTCAGCTATATTCACTCTGCTCACGGTAGCGATCGCCCCAAGTGTGTAGATACTCCCGTAGCTTATTCTGAAAGCATCACACCCTCACTTCAAAGAGTGCGATCGCCTTTTTATTCAGTTCACTGTTTCATCTCGCTGACAATCAAATATCACCTCAAAGCGAGAATCAGGAAGCATTTGATGTAAATGCTGCAACCGTCCGTCTGCATCAGATCGACTGCGGAATCGAGCGACAATAACCCGTTGAGTGTCGGGCAATAAACGAGCAACTGCCCAACTATTTAGACGCGCTTTGTAAGCCCCTGTTTGGCTTTTTAACTCGGAATCATGATGCGTATTCTGTGGCATAATTAAGTCTAAAAGTACGAGTGCGGTGAAGAGCGTTAGTGAATCTATTAGTGTGGATGAACTAACGTAGGTCTTCAATTATGATTGGTGCTGCATACTAGATATCATATAATTTTTGTATCGTCAAGATACTTCAATGAATTTCCGTGCCCAGCTGCACCTACTCTCCAATACTCCTCACCTCGATAGAAGCCAGCACTGCGTCTGGCTTCTCCTTTAGACTCAAGAAATCAATCTTTCAGTAAGTGTTTCTTTTAATTCTTACCCAGTAACGATTCAAATTCCGCTTGCAAAGCCTTAATATCCGCCACCCTTGCCACAATGATATTCTCCCTACCAGCATCAATTAAACGGGATTTCCAATAGTGAATACTGTCTGAATTGTTCATCCAGAACTTTATGACTGTGCTTACAACTTGATCCATCTCCCAACCTATCTTTGGTGGCACTAGTTCTACAGATTTGATGAACGCATCAAGTGTACACTGATGTGTTCCTACATATTCCACTACCTGAGGTTGTGCTTTTTGTAAACTCTGCTGTTGGTCATTAAAAAATTGTAAAACAGGAGACACACCGACAATGTCAAAAGTATATTTCATCCCACCCATCCAAACTATTAATTGGTTGTAGTATTCTGGAGTTTTTAATTAAGATTCAGCTATCCTTTTGTCAGCAACTCCGCTTATAGCTAAGTTGTGTCAACTTAAAAAGTATTATCAGTCATACTTACGGATATTTAATCGCTAATAGATGAACCTTGACGAAAGAGATTAGCACTCACAGGTTTTGAGTGCTAGAATTAAGAGGAGAAAAATTAGCAGTAAAGTACATTGAGTGCTAAAGTTTATAAAGGGAATTAGCTTAATTATTAAAAAAAAATTACTTTTTGAAAAGACTTGGACACTATTTTTAATAAAGTTGTAGATTTTCGGGGTGAAATAGCGGCTTTGCTCTGCGCCGGCTTGTGGGCGATCGCGTCAGTAATATATGCTCGCTTGGGAAAACTTATCCCTCCAATACAACTCAACTTAATGAAAGGAATAGTTGCGATCGCCCTCCTTTTACTAACCATCTTGATCAAAGGCGAATTGTTGATCGCTATCTCACCCCTGCCCCTGTGTTTACTCATTCTCAGCGGCATCGTTGGTATTGGCTTGGGCGATACAGCTTTCTTAGCCGCGATCAATTGTTTAGGCGCACGTCGTGCCTTGCTAATAGAAACCCTTGCCCCGGCTCTAACGGCAATACTGGCACTGGTTTTTCTTCAAGAACGGCTAAATATAACTGCTTGGAGTGGTATCCTGCTTAGCATTTTCGGAGTCGCTTGGGTTGCGGTTGAACGCACTTCCAATACGAGTGGCAGTTCCAAAATACATTTATGGCAAGGACTAAATTTTAGTTTATTATCAGCAATCGCAACTGCAACAGGATCTGTTCTTGCTCGTGCAGCATTTTTACATGGTAATGTCAGCCCGTTATGGGCGGCATTGTTGCGGTTAAGCGGAGGCGTGTTAATTATTGTTGTATGGATATCCTTTCCAAATAAACAGAGGGGCTTTCAACTAGAAACTTTGCGCTCGCGACGAGTTATTGCAGCAGCTTTCTTTGCTATCTTTTTTGGAACTTATTTAGGAATATGGTTGCAACAGACAGCAATTAAGTTCACTACAGTCGGGATTGCATCTACCCTTTTGCAGACTAGCCCATTGTTTGTTATCCCAATAGCTATTTGGAGAGGTGAGAAAGTGAGCTTGAGGGCAGTTATCGGCGTTGCAATTGCGATCGCGGGAATTGCACTACTGTTTTACCTCAAGTAGCTTGAGTGCTTAGAAGGAAGGAGTTATGCCCTTTATATTACCGTTTGGGGAGAGGGGAGCCTATGCCGTGCTTTGGTTCCTAAAGTTGAGGCGAGTGGCGTGGAGAAGAAATTGCATCGTTCATCTTACACGAGCGCTGCGCGGAGTAAGAAAGAGGGAAGAACTTATCCATCTTTTTTTTCGAGAGTGAAAACTTTCACTGCCAAAAAACACATCGCCTTTGATTTTCTGAGAACTGTGTAGAAAGTAGTTGTAAATCATCTTGAGGAAGGGAAGATTTACAATAGTATGGACATTTTGGTTGTCTTGAAGTGTAATCGTAAAATATTGTAAATCTATCAGATGCTATAGGTATTTTTCCTCGATGAAAAATATTTGCAGTATCAGCAAAAATGACTGTACCAGAACTTCCTATACAGGATTTCCAATTTGATAATGATACAATTCTTTGCATTGTTTTATCTGAAATATAGCTGAAGTTATATCTTAGAGATTGAGTTATTGTCGAAGTGAAAGATTTGGGAATATATTGAAATGGCCCGCCATCTTCATTCACATCATTGAGATAAATAATAATTTTGAGCATTTTTCTATCTTCCATGTCTGTGTGCCACAGCCTTGATTTTCGTTGAACTGTGTTGACGAAATCTTGACGAAAATAGGTACCGTGATAAGCGACTGGCAGACATAAGTAATGCTCAGCAATATTTAATAATCGTTGTTCTAGTCCCCAGAAAAAAATTTCTGAGGATTCCATTATTTGTTCAGAGGTGGCATGAGTAACAAATTCGTTTTTACTTCCAGATCTATTTTTAGATATTTGTGGTATCAAACTTTCTGCCGCTTGAAGCACCTGCGAAGTAGAAGGAATTGAGAGTGCCGCTAATGACGTTATTACAACTCCTTCTTTTTTTAAAGTGCTAACTAACATCATATCATCAGCGTGAATAATAGGTAGATTACGAATATGTTTTTCCAGTGCTATTTGATATGCCAGATCTGATGGATTTTTGACAAACGGAATTGTGTGAAGATTCTTCAAAAGGCGGTTCCGCACCTGTTTCACAAGCGTTTTCATATTGATAACGATTTATTTATGTATAAAACTATTAATCTCTATTATGTATAATTTTTAATTTGTTTTTGTATCTTCACATGGACTTTACAGAACATGAATTTACATTATCTGTTTTTTATAAATGTTGAGTATTTATACATGTGAATTTTGTTTGGAATATTAAATAAAAATAAATTTTACTTGAAATTGAAAATCTTTAGCTACTATCTATTATTTTTTTAAATCAAATACATTCATTATCAATTTAAAAAGTAGCATTTTATTAACCGGAAGATTGAATTAAAACTTAACAATTTTGTGAATATAGAAATACTATATGAGTTAAAGTCTTAGCTCCCCGACTTCGTGAAAGTTGCCCTTGGCTCTCGTTTTTCACAAATGATCTAGGACTGCTATATTCAACTAAGATGTATAGCAAAACAGTAAGAATACATCTGCCTAAATCCAGGAGTCAGAATAGTGACTGAATCAAGAAGCAGTGTGAAATGAATATACCAACAATGATAGATTCTTTATAAATTCTGAATTCTGACTCTTGGGTGCTGAATTCTTACGCAAAACATAGTCTGATGGAGAAGATATAAGCGTTGCATCACTATTTGTTAAAAGCCGATCTCAAGTGTCTAAAGCGACGGTTTCCCTTGTAAATAAACTAGTACAGAGCGGCGGAAATAACCCACCCATCTGAAATAGTTAAAACCCTTACAAAATAAGGTTCTTTCTTTTTACTTTTTACTTTTTACTTTTGCCTTGTTGTACTAGGTTTACACAATTTACTTTGTGCGCTGATAGCACGATAGCTAAATACTGACTTTTTTGAACATAGTATAATTGCACTTACCCACAGCCGTTATACTATGCCTTTGGAAACGAAGATGCTAATACTGAGGAGTAATGATGATACGGCTAATTATTATACTAATTTTCATAGGGCTACTGTCAGGGTGTACAACCAGTGTTCTGGCACCGACTCGCCAATTAGTGCATGATGCGATCGCACTGGAGTTGGAGCAGACTCAACAGCAACTCAACCAACAGCTAGATTTAGATTTTCAGGGATTTAAAATTAATCACCTATCAATTACCGAACAAAAACCGCTATCGCTGCAAAATTTACCAGCTTTTCAGATATCAGGAACCTATGATCTCATCTTCAAGCTACCAAAACGCAGTCTAAAGCAACCAAGGAAACCGTTTAAAGTTTACATGCAACTTCAAAAAGAGGGAAAAACTTGGCGATTGCTGGTTCCTGAAAAACGCGGCGAAGATGCTACAGGTTGGCGGAGCTATCTGATTCAATAAGTATTTGGGGATGGGTACTTCCCAATCCCCAAACATTTATGTGTAACTTTGAAAAGCATCACAAGGATTTCTGCCTGACTCTCAATCCAAAAGCATGATTGAAGTTATACCTTCAGGGGAGATTGAGCAAAGTGTATTTCAACTTATTTATTAGTTCCACTATTGGAATAGTCGTTTTGGTATTGCTTTTGTTTAGCACACTGCAATGGTTCCATATACCTACTGGCAACTTTCTTGACTGGGTTATTGGGGGTGCAAGTTTTGAGTGGCTGTTGGTGATTGTTACCGTACCGTGGAATGTGCATTTTCAGGCAAAAGAAGTCTTGGCAGAAGCAGTACAATCCACTGAAAAAGGGATTCCCGTAGATGAAAAACAACTGAAGTACGTCAAAGTTTTAGCAAAGCGATCGCTCCTCGTTGCCATTGCCTTACATTTACTCTCAGCCGCTTGTCTTTACATCCTCGCTGTCACAGGCATTAGTGCTGTAGGTTACGTCGGTTCCGGTGCAGCCTTGTTATTAACCGCTTTACGCCCAGCTATCAGTGCCTACGAGTATTTATATGCGCGGTTAGCAATGATTCGTCAAGAATGGAAATATCCTCGGGAAGATATTGTAGAACTCCGTAACCGCTTCAACACTATTGAAGAAACTCTGAAGCGTTTGGAAGAACAACTCAACCCAGAAAAGGCCTACTCATTAGCAGCAAATCAACAACTTTACCTACAAGAAACACGCACTGAATCAGCTCGTCTTGCCGCTAGTTTAGAAGCATTACGTGCCACAAATCAAACCGAACACGAACGTTTGGCAAGAGAAGCACGACAAGCGATCGCTCAACTTGCCACCGATGGACAATTTCTCGATCATGTTCGCGAAATTATTCGTTTCTTCAAAACAGCCTAATCAGTGCTGAGTGCTGAGTGCTGAGTGCTGAGTAGTGAGTGGGGAGTGATGAGTGGTGAGTGGGGAGTGGGGAGTAGTGAGTGGGGAGTGATGAGTGATGAGTGGGGAG
>CALMVQ010000066.1 GCA_937873135.1 uncultured Scytonema sp.
GTATTTATGGGAATATTATCTTAACTGAACCTTTTCAACCGCTCACTGCCCCACGTAAAGCGGCACCACACGCCCATTACCATGACCGAGAAGCTGATCGCGTTGAAATTGAAGATTCACTGCCCCGCGTGTCTCTCGAACGTGAGTCTGGAACTCTTTGGCTCTATAACTAATCGTGGCATAAGAAAGAGCAACCCGAGAGTTATCATTAATAAAAGCGATCGCATCTGCTGGCACGTCCCCAGTCACATATAACAGCCCACCAAATAGCTCGCTGGCACCACCTCCTGTCGTCTGGAGTACAGTGTTAACATTACCTCCTTCGGTCTTCAGACCTAGCACCCACAACTTCCCACCGTTATTAAATATCTTCTTATTAGCACCTTCCGGGTTCAACTGACGTGCCCATATCTGTTGAGGATTCTCAAATTGCCAAGTTTCAGCAGATACATCCTCAATAAACAGCTTTCCGGCTCCGGGTGTGTTCCGAAACACGTACTTCTGGTCGTTAGGTCTTAATGAACAACAAGTTACATCTTTCAAAAACAGTGTTCGGGCACTAGCCTGTTCAAAACCAATCAGTCCAGCTTGAGGTGGTGCTTGTTGAAGCAGATTCAGAATACCAACATGTTCAAGAGTCACATCAGGTGCGGTTCCATCTTCAATCCGAAAGAACGTTTTTGGATTGTTTGTATCCTGAAAAGCAGATCCACTAGGAGAAAAGGTCGCACCCATCGCAAAGATTTCACGAACATTTCCCCTGACATGTAGGGTATCACCGATTATGTAACGACCGGGCGGAATATAGACAGTGGATTTTCCGGAATCAATTGCTTTTTGAATTGCCACCGTATCATCACCCCATTCATCACTGCCATCTGGGTTTTTCCCTTTGGCCCCAAAATCCTCAACGTTTACCCAGTTTGAGATATTGTTGTCATGAAAGCTAGGTGGTTCTTCAACTGGAAGATTGAGAGAAGTCTTTGCAGAAATTGGAAACAAAGTCAGAGGAGGTTTTGAGGTATACTCATTGACCTTTGTCCCCGCTACCACTTGATTATCTTGCTTAATTGCTGACTGATAACCAGATGCACTGACATTACGAGCAAACAAACTACTATTACTCTCTATTGCACTTACCGACTGACTCCCACCATGAAGATCTGCGTCAAGAAGGCTAATCAAGCTCATGCTGTTGTTGTTGCGTACTGCCGTGACACTATTACTACTCACTAAGTCTCGGAGCGCAACAACATTCCCCAAGTTCTCCAGACCAACAGTGTTTTGATTGCAGAGACTAATGTGTTCGAGAGTCACACCGTTGACCTGATTCCCAATACGAATTCCAGAGTCAAAGCCTTCAACAAAGATGTTCTTGACAAGAGCCGGACCAATCCACTTGCGAGTCATATCCAACCCAACAGTTCCTTGACCACGCAGTGTCACATTGCGAACCGCACCGATATTGTTTGCCAAATAATCAAGTGCGATCGCTCCAGAGTTATTACCAGTGTCAATCGTGAAATCTTCAATATAGTTGGCAAACGCCTCGTTCCCCTCACCCTTGTTAGGATAATCCTTGCCGCCACCGTTAGGCTGCTCTACAAAGAGTGCCGACGCTGTGTAGACTAATGCCTTAGGGTTGCTCTTGTCATTGTAACCAGGGGCATTGTCCTTCAACCGAATGATCGTGGTGGCACGGTTCTGCCCTTGAAGCCATAACTGCGATTGCCATTTACCATTCGTATCTTTCCACTCCAGGCGATCACTCACCAAATAAGTGCCTTGAGGGAAGTAGAGAATCTTGTTTTTACCTACGTTCTCTCGTATCGCTTTGAGCAGTGCTTGAGTATCATCTGTAACCCCATCACCCTTCGCTCCATAGCGGGTTTTAACATTAACTACTAAATTATCTGGAAAGAGCTTATCCTCCGTCACGCTAGTAGTGATGACACATGGATTCTTCGCTTGACTGATAAACTTACCCTCAAATATCCTTGACAGAGTGATAGAAGGATGAGTAATGGAAAATAGAAGAATAATGCCTACTATCGCACAGATAACGAAAAGCGTAGAGGAGACTTTCCTACTGCGCCTAATATTTCTCATAAATACCTCAGGAAACAATCTAGTACCGCCTTGTGGAATGAAAAAATAACAATTAAAAAGCTTTGATTTATCGACGAATTGCAGTTTTGAATGGTAACTCTATTTCCACGCCGTGCTGTACTAGTGCCGTGCGACAAACGTTACTGTACAAACCTTCATGACTATATTTGATTCTGATCTACAGTAACCGTATCCGGAAGAAATAAACAATTTACACATGACTTACATACTCTGGAAAATCTTTTCCGAGTTTTTACATAGAGCAAAACTAGTCTAGACAGTTGTTCTAGCACTTTCAGATTCAATTAACGACGTGTGTCAGTACATTTGCTAACGAAAAGATCCGGAATTGGTGCCAATTTGCCGAAAAAGTATGACAGAATCCTTTGTTCTTCAGCAGAATTGCGGGTGAGTGGAGGAGTCGATGACCCTGAGGATACGTACATAACATCAACTAGGAGGGATGAGTGTATGCAAGAACTTAAAACTGAAAAGCTACAACCAATCAAACTTCCTCAGCTACCCGAAAAACCTCTAGTCTCAATATTAATTGCCAACTATAACTACGCAAGGTACATTGGTGAGACTTTGGAAAGTGTCCTCTCTCAAACCTACTCAAATTGGGAAGCGATCATTTGTGATGACGGTTCCAAAGACGACTCTTGTGAGATCATCAAACCCTACGTCCAGAAAGACTCCAGAATCAAGCTGATACCGCAGCAGAATGGTGGTGTAGCCTCAGCATTAAATACAACTTACAGAAATAGCAGTGGTGCAATTGTCTGTCTGTTAGACGCTGATGATGTATGGATGCCTGATAAGTTGCAAAAAGTTGTGGAAGCGTTTCAATTGACCCCAAAGGGAGGCTTTGTCATTCACGATGTCTTTCAAATCGATGGTGAAGGACAGTTAATCAAGCCAACACCGATGATGAAAAAGTTGGCATCGGGCTGGTTGGCATCATCTGTATTGAAAAATGGTGGATGCATTGAAAATATCCCCCCCGCTTCTGCACTTTGCATTCGATGCGAGGTAGCCAACTTAATCTTCCCGATGAATGAAGCGTTTACACGCAACGCTGACAGTCTGATTTTCCGCCTCGCTCCCTTTGTGACTGAAATAGTACCTGTAACAGAGGTGCTGAGCAAATTTCGTTTGCATGGGACAAATCTCACAAGTTTTACCTCCTTCACAGCAAGTATATTGGTACGAGAACTAGATACAGCAAAGCGAATACACCAAGAGCAGGAACAATTTCTGAGAAAAATTTATGGTGTAGAAGTCGCAGAAAGTTTAACAGGTGTGGAAGCTAATGCATGGCACTATCATGATCGCTATATCCTAGCTCGCTTTCAAGGTATACACAAATCAGAAAGAAGGGAAATTCATCGGTTACTTGTGACTCATCCGCAGTTTGACAGAGCTTTCAGTTACAAACCTTTGAAATGGCTACTGCGATGGGGTGAGAGTTTGTCGAATCCTCTGTTTTTGGCATTCTTCAATCAGATATCCCAGGAAAGTAGGCTGAAACGCATCGCTAGGTTAATTCTACAGCCATTTTCAAAAAGATAGTTGTCAATATAAATGAGTCAGAAAACAATTGCTATTTTCACTTGGGGTTTAGGTGGCGGAGCATTCGCAAACCTGCCAGCAGCTTTGACTAAAGGGTTTTGGAACTTAGGAGTCAAAGACTTATACGTCTTGTATCTGTCAGAAGGACCAGCAGAAGATATCACTTTTCCAGAAGGCGTTAAATTAGTGCCACTGGGTGTTGAGCGGTCTATGGCATCTCCCATCGCCCTAGCTAAGTTTTTGAGAGCAGTCAAGCCAGATTTCCTGATCTCCATGCCCACAATCATTAGCATTCCTGCGATTATGGGATGGCTGTTAGCAGGTCAGAAACAGACAAAATTTGTGATTTACCAAGGAGATACTCTCACCTCTGATATTGCCATTGACCACAAAGATAATCTCAGAATGCAAATCATGCCTTGGCTTGCAAGGCTTTTATATCCCACAGCTAATGGTTTAACGACTGTCAGCCAAGGTGTGCTTGACATTCTCAAACAAGACCATATCCCGATTCCCCGCAATCGTGTGGCAGTTATCCCAAATCCAGTAGACAGCAAGCAATTTTGGTTGCGTAGTCAAGCAGAACCCGAACATCCCTGGCTCAAGCATAAGGAAAGCCCAGTGATTGTGAGTCTGGGGCGTTTGGGAAAGCGCAAAAACTACCCCCTGCTATTGGAAGCGGTTGCAAAAGTCCGCAGCCAGATCAAAGTCAAGCTGATTATTTTTGGAGAAGGTCCAGAAAGAACACACTTGGAGGAAGAGATAGCCAAACTAGGTTTACAGGAGGAAATCAGCTTACCCGGTCATGTAGATAATCCTTGGAGTCACATTGCTAAAGCTGATGTTTTTGTCATGTCTTCCCTGGATGAAGCATTTTGTCTAGCACTGGTGGAAGCAATGGCGTGCGGAGTGCCCGTCATCTCCACTGATGCAGCTGGCGGAGGTCCTCGCAGCATCTTGGAAGATGGTAAGTACGGCAATTTGGTACCCATAGATGATGTGCAAACACTTGCTGAAGCAATTCATAAGGTGTTGACGTCTGAGAGTTGGCGATCGCATTTAATTAATGTGAGCAAACAGCGTTGTCAAGCTTTTCAACCAGAAGCAGTTGCCCAACAATGGTTATCTTTTTTGCAACAAGTTTGAAATTCAAAAATTCTCTTTTATAGCTTAATTTTATGCCACTACTTTTAGTGATCAGGTGAATTATAAAAATGAAAAAAATATTATTGCTGGCTATCCTGAGTTTACGTAATCGACATTGTTCAAATTTTGTCTGCTTAACATTATTCATCCACTGTTAAAATTTAATTCTAGAGAGATTCATGAAAGTTCTTTTATCTGCGTATGCTTGCGAACCAGGTCGGGGATCTGAACCAGGAGTGGGCTGGAATATGGCTTGTGAGATAGCTAAACATCATCAAGTTTGGGTTCTGACTTCAAATACTCATCGTCCAGCTATTGAAGCAGAACTCGCTCGCCACCAACCGCCCAACCTGAATTTCGTTTATCTCGATCCACTTGGTTGGGTGTATGATTGGTCTTCTGAAGGAAAGCGATCGCAATGGTTCGTCTACCTTCACTACTACCTGTGGCAAATTTGGGCTTATTTTGTAGCCAGACGCTTGCATCAAGATATTAGCTTTGATGTGACACACCACATAACCTATGGTAGGTATTCTAGTCCAAGTTTTCTTGTCTTTCTTCCTACACCATTCATCTGGGGTCCAGTTGGAGGCGCGGAATCTACACCTAAAGCATTCTGGCAAGACTTTAGCCAACGCGCCAAGGTTTACGAAACTCTGCGTAACCTTTTGCGCTGGTTCGGTGAGTGTGACCCATTTGTACACCTCACTGCCCAACGGAGTGCTGTAGCCATAGTGACTACTCCAGAAACCGCAAACCACTTGAAGATTTTAGGTGCTAAAAGAATTGAATTTTTGCCGGGACAAACTGGAATTAATCAACAAGAACTTGCTCGTATTGAAAAACTCACGGCTTCATCTGAGGAAACTGTGATCAGATTTGTCAGCATCGGTCGTCTTCTGCACTGGAAAGGATTTCATCTCGGTCTCAAGGCATTTGCTGAAGTTGGTTTGGAGCAGAGTGAGTACTGGATTATTGGAGAAGGTCCAGAAAGAACAAGGTTGGAAGAACTTGCGAATCAACTTGGAATTGCTGACAGAACGTTTTTTTTAGGAGGGATATCTCGTGAAGAAACCTTTCATGCCTTAGCAAAGAGTCATGTAGTCGTTCATCCCGCTCTGCATGATTTTTCACCAACAGTCTGCTTAGAGGCTATGGCAGCTGGGCTTCCAGTCGTTTGCCTGAATTTAGGCGGACCAGCTATCCAGATTACAGAGGAAACTGGCTTTAAGATTCACGCTCAAACACCCGAGCAAGCAGTGAGTGATCTTGCTAAGGCTATGAGGCTGTTGGCTCAAGATCCAGAGCTAAGATTGCGTATGGGTCGAGCCGGAAAAAAGAGGGTGAAAGAGGCTTTTAGTTGGGAAAGTAAAGGGCAGTACTTAACTCAACTCTACAATGAAATTTCAAACCAAGATTTATTTAGCAAAACACTCAGTACTTCGCCTAAACATGACTCCAGCCGCACAAAAAAGATTTAGTGAGGTATTCAGTTAGCAAGCTAGAGTTTACTTGTTAGCTCAGAACTATGAGGAAATTATTGTTCATAAGTAAGTTAACAAATTATACTCGGAAAATATATAAATTATGGCTTATTACCAATCTTCACAAAGTCATTTAATCAGGAATTACGTTCTGATTTTACTGGTCTTAGGTACCGCTATATTTTCCCGGCTACTCACGGCTGTAGGCGGTCCTTCTGTTATTAACTTTTTCCACTTTGCATTTATTGTCGCTCTCACAGTATTCATAATACCTACTATTAGAAGTTTATTTGCCAAAGAAATTTTATTAGGATTGGGTATTTTACTCGGTATCATACTTATAAGTGCCTTATTAAACGGTGCAGGAATAATTAATGTTGTTCTAGACTTTCTACTTTTAGGTGAGCCTTTCATGTTGTTATTAGCACTTACTGGCATACCTATGTTAGAAAAAAGTACTAATCGGCTCAAACTCTGGTTAATTTATTTTGCTTCCACTCATATCGTGTTTGCCTACTTTCAGTACTTTGTTCAAGGTGAACGGGCTGATGACGTGAAAGGTATATTTCTCAAAATGGGAGCAGGTCATCACGTCGGTGGCGCGATCGCATTCACAGTCGCGACGTACATCTTGGTTACCGGCGTCTTTCGTTCCCCTTGGTTGCGTTTCACACTACCTCCTATTTTTGCATACGAGGTTGTCATGTGTGATGCCAAACAGGTGTTTGCTGCGTTTGCTATGGCTTTAATTGTTATGCTACTAACGAAAGTGGGTGACATAGGCAAAATTATACAGTACACAGTAATTACAATTATTGCTTTTGGTCTTTTATGTTGGGCTGCAGAAACAATAGCTCCAGCATTAAAACTGATTCTTGAGCCTGCGCGAGTTAATGGTGGATTGCTAGGGAAGTCTTCAGTCTTCACAATACTTCCATCATATTATCATTCCACACTAAATTGGTTATTTGGTTTAGGACCCGGTCATAGTACTAGTAGACTCGGTTGGTTAATTCCCACATATATTGGTGTTCTCCAACCATTCGGTGTGACTAAAACTGACCTATTTAATGTTATCTATGCAGCACAAGAAGCCAATTATTTTTCTAACTCAATAACAGGTTCAAGTCTTTTTTCTCCCTTATTCTCCTGGGCAGGTATATGGGGGGATTTAGGGATTGTAGGCTTAACCTCATACCTTTATCTTTGGTCGATAGTTTGGAGATATTGTAAAAACGATCTCTCTAGATTCTTTATACTTACAGCATTCTGTTTTGGGTTAATTTTCTCTTGGATGGAAGAGCCTGCTTATATGCTTTTTATTGTCAGTATTGTAGGTATACAATGGCAAGAAAATAAACAGGAGAAAGAAAAAGAAAAGAAACAAATTTATAATTTCACATCTTAATCAAAAGATTTTATAAAAGAATCCTAATGAACATTTTAATTGTCCATAATTGCTATCAACTTGCAGGGGGTGAAGATGCAGTTGTCCAAGCTGAGGCAAAACTGTTAGAGTCTCACGGACATGAAGTCTTGGTTTTAGAAGTAGATAACGACAGTATTGTCGGGATATGGGGGAAAGCGAAAGCAGCCTTATCGGCAATTTACTCTCCTAGTTCTAGAAGTTTGGTAAGTGATGCGATCGCCCAGCATCAACCTGATATTGTTCATGTCCATAACTTTTTTCCACTGCTTTCTCCAGCAGTTTATGACGCTTGTTTAAATGCCAAAGTACCTGTGGTGCAAACACTGCACAACTACCGACTAACTTGTCCGAAAGCAATGCTGTTTCGCGATGGACAGGTTTGTGAAGATTGTGTTGGTAAATCAATCCCTTTACCAGGAGTCTTGCATGGGTGCTACCGTGGTTCCTATACGCAAACAGCAGCTGTAGCAGCAATGCTGAGTGTACATCACTGGCGTGGGACTTGGCAAAATCGAGTCAATGCTTACATCACCCTCACCAACTTTCAAAAAAATAAAATGGTTCAGGGGGGATTACCTTCAGCAAAAATCCACGTCAAACCGAATTTTATATTTGCTCCCGACTTTCTTTGGGAACAGAGTCAGTTGGGAAATTACGCACTTTTTGTGGGACGACTTTCGGAAGAAAAAGGTGTGGCGACTCTAATTGATGCTTATGCACAAGGTCATCTCAGCATACCTTTAAAAATTGTCGGTGACGGTCCGATTAGTGAAACTCTACGCCAACAGGTACAGACTGCAGGACTTGGGGATGCGATCGCATTTTTAGGACGACAGGATAAAGCAACTGTACTGGAACTAATGCAAAATGCTCAGTTTTTAGTCTTTCCTTCAATTTGGTATGAAGGCTTTCCCTTAACAATTGCAGAGGCCTTTGCCTGTGGTCTACCTGTCATTGCTCCACAATTAGGTAGTATGGCAGAGATTGTCGAGGATGGAGTAACTGGGTTACATTTTCAAGTCGGCAATTCAGCAGATTTGGCAGCAAAAATCAGATGGGCGACAACTCATCCTGAATCAATGATTCCGATGAGAAAACACGCTCATTCTGAGTATAAAGCCAAGTATACCCCTGAAGCTAATTACCAAATGTTGATGAAAATTTATCAACAAGTCTAGAGTTTATGCTCTTTAGAAGTCTGCCATAGCTTGTATAGATAGAAATTGTGCCATATGAGACGATTTAGCTAACCTCTGTATAGAGGGTTAATGATCAACGAATGCTAATGCGATTATTGCTCAATTGAGTTTCTTGGAGTGAGCTTTCGGGCATTGGAACGCTACGTCCAGCAAGGCCGGATCGGGGTGAAATACGAAAAAGGGAACTGCCTGAACAAATAAATTCGCGATTCCGAACCGTATTGCCTACTCCCTATTCCCTACTCCCTGCCCCGACTGTTGTCTATGCAACCCAAAGCTATAACTTCTCAGCAAACGGATGGGTCGGAGCAGATAGTACAAGAAAGATAGAAACTGAGGTAGGGGCACAAACACCCGATCTGCGATTGTTGGGACAAGCAGATGCTCAAAACAGTACCTGACCTTATCCCAAGGGTGTTGTATCATCTTTAAGTGAAAAAAAGAGCTTTCAACTTTCCAGTTTTGAATATAACTTTCAGTTTGGGAGAACAACTGCGTGTAAATCTGGGAAGCTAGGGAATGTAGGAGTGGGTTGGCTTGTATTTTCTGCAAGATAGTCTTTGGAAGCTCTACTTCCAACAGATCGTGCACTAGTAATAAACCAAGCAAGAGGATTCGCGTCATTCGTAGTTGAGAGGCGCGATCATACACTAGTTGCCAGTCAATATCACCAGAGGTGCGAATTAATTCAGCAATATCGCAAATCCGATTGAGTTGTATCCAACAGTCCTTAGCCCCCTGAGAACAGAGGATCAAAATAAGATCCTCAGGGGGAAGAGTGAGAATCATTTTATTGGCAAAAGGCTTTAGCTGAGCGTTCTTCCAAAGCCATTCAGTATCAAATAAAAATGAGAATTGCTTTGGTAACATCCCGTGATGAATATCGATAGTCACACCATCGCGCTCATCCACCATATGCAATTCCCAGTGAGAGTGAAGATAAGCTTCCTGTTGCCAATCTTTAATAGAGTTCAGGTACGTTGCCTCTTTCTCACTACTATTTGAATAAGGTTGATATCCTTGATCGCTCAGCAATTTTTTCGTCTTCAAAAAATCTTGTTTGCTAACCAAAATATCTAAATCACCGAAATCTCGACGCGAGATGTCACCATAAGCTAAAATAGCGAGAACAGGACCTTTAAATGGAATCACGGGTATCCTGTACGCTTCAAAAAGCTCTAATAGCTTGATTAGCTTACTTGTAAGAATCAGGTTGCGCTGAGTAACTGCATACTGATAACTTTGTAGTTGCTGTTGCAAATTTGCAGGAATTGAAGAAGAGCAGATCTTATTAAGACTCCAATAAAAGAGCGGTAGGACAGCATGTATACGTGCCGTTTCGATTAGGTATTCCCAGTTTAAATCTTCCCGAACCAAGGCTTTGATGCGCTCAATCTTTGAATGATTGGGGTGAGTGCGAGCGCAACAAAGAAGTAGCTCGATTTCGGGGCGAGTTTTGATTGCCTGATGTTTTATGTTAGGTTTAGATAAAGTTTGCATAATTAGGTTGGAATTATTTTCAAATAACTAATTTGTCAATGGCTCTTTCGTTAAACTAATTGCTGTGTCTGTAATTTTTCATACTCAATTATGCGGTTAACTTCCGGAAATCAAGGATGACAAAACCACTGAAATTTTCACTAATACTATGTATTCTATCGGCTTGGCTTCGTAATATTAGCGATCTCCTTCCGCACTCATTAGGCTTTTTATTCCGTAGAGGCGAACAGCCGTTCGCCCCGAGTACATGGGTATAATAGCGCATTCTGTTTTTAAACTGGTATTAGATGTATGAAATACACCTTCGCTGAAGTACCTCATCTTGCCTTCGGCTGAAGATGGGGCTTCCCAAATTCAACTAGCACTCTTAACGGTTTTATTCGTCTATCAGGTTTCCCGTCTCAACTGGTAATGCCACGTTAGGAAATCTTTCTAAGTTCGGAACTGAATCCGATAATGGTTTTACAAGAGCGTCCACAGACAGCCACAAACGCTTCCCTTCTTGGGGGAAACTCCCGTTTGGAGTGTATGACGGCTAATTGAGAACCGCTATACAATGCTTCTAGATGAGCTTTTTAGGCATGGCAGGGAATTAGGGTATGATCATTTTCTATTAAATTCATCAATTCGGGGAGTTTTGCAAGAGTTTGCGGCCGCTGCAAACGACAGATAGGAACCTGTTTAACCAGACTGGCACATTGGTGAAGATGGGCATTCAGGAATTCCGGAGCATTGAGTGCGTTAATCTCACGAGAATGTCGTACCAACTCCACAAAGCTTTCTTGCGGTTCTAAAGGGATAATTTCAGCGTCAGTCCCTATATCCAGCACATACAGGCGCTTGAGGGGCACGGGTATTTGGAGAAAACCATCGGTGAGTTTATGGGCGAGCTTCTGTGTCTGGGAGTTAAGTAAAGGTAGACTATCAGGAGCGTACCCAACACAAGCAGCACTATCAGGCCAAAGCTTAATCTGGGGAAAGCTAGGAATGACCATTGGTATCTGTGAGTCTAATTGGATCGCCATAACATCATCGGTCAAAATACCATAGCCCTGTGCGTGAAATGATTCAGCCAGAGTAGATTTGCCCCATCCTGACTCACCCATAAAGGCAATAGCGGCACCGTTAACGACAATACTACTAGCATGGAGTACGAGCAAACCTCTTTGCATTAGCAGCACAGACATAATTGCACCAAGAATGAATGTACGGAGAACTGATTCATCGACTCCTGGGTTAGGATCAAGGATAATTTTTTGTCCATCCTGCACCAATAGCATCCCAAATCCTTCAATCTCACCTAACAAATAGTCGTCCCCATTGCTGCGCTTTTGCTGTGGATCGCTTAAGTTACCAAAGCGAATAACTACGTCTGCGGTTCTTTTACTGGGAATCAGTTCAGGTAGGGGCAACTCAGAGTGAATGCCTAAATTGTAAGCTGTATAAACGTACATCTTTAAATATGCTATGACCTATTTGTTTTGGTAAGCATGAGCGCCCGAAGTGCCGTCAGCTATAAACGGAATTGAGTGAACCTACCGCCTAACCCTTAGAACTAATGCACGGTACAATAGCCAATGGCTCTCGGTTCAATGCTTACAAATTTTGTATACTTAGAAATTGACAAAGACTCTCTTTGATCAGAACAATCGAGACATCAGGGAAGCGCTTCCCTGACGCTCAATTATCTCAGTAGTCTTGAAAAGTTGGGAATAACAGACGCTTCCTAACAAAGCGCCAGTTCCTTAACTTACACAGGACAAAGACTTTCAGCAACTGATTCTAGATCTATGTAAGCGTAAATAGTAAAAGCAATACTATTACGCCTATACCCTCACTCAGTTCCCAGAAATCTTATGGATTTTTAGGCACAACAACGCCACTTCGGGAACCAGTCTGACCGATCGAGGAACCAGGGAAAGTCTGACCTGCAGCATTCTGGAATGTGTCCGCACCACCTGGAGTTCCAAAAGCCTTGGTGATTTCTTTCACATTGCCGTGGATGGTCAGCTGGGGAGTGTTGTAAGGTTTTTTCATGTTTTTCCTTTGTGGATGTTTTAGGGATTGTTTGACTTATGTACGCAACACTTTTGAAGGCGTTAACGCATCAAGTCCAGGTAGGAGCAGGCTATACAAGCACTGCCCCTAGTCCGACTTATGGTTTTATGCCTGTGTGGCGTAGCCAGAGAGCGAGTGTTACAGCTTTCCAAACTGGTATGACTACGTCATCGTTTGTCACGTCTCCTTCAGATATAAAGTTGTGATAGGATCTGCGTAGAGAATTTAGATCCACAAGTTCTTTGACGCTACTTGGATTGTTGAGAACCACTTCATCCAAAAGTTCTCGGTCAAAGTGTAACAGTCCGCGAACGAAATTCGGAGTCATTTCCGTTTTCCCCCCACGCCATTGCACCTGCTTAGGGAGAATACCATTCATCGCTCTGCGCATCACTATGCGAGACCATCCCTGATGAAGCTTCTGCTCAGGCGGTAGAGCCAAGCAAAATTCGACCATTCGCTTATCCATGAAAGGATGGCGAGACTCAATAGAAAATGCCGCAGAGGAGTAGTCTACCAGCTCTAATGTGAAGGTAAACAGGGCTGAAGTGAGGGTACGCCATTGATGCTCTCTCACTGTTACTGTTTGATTCTGAGACTGGCGACGATGCTTCAGACCAATCTGTTGCTCAAACCTGGGATTAATCAGAGGAGTAACATTACTCACAGATTTGTTGTACCCACTTTGCTGTCGCCAAACCTGTAGCACAGATTGAGGGGCTAGAGGTTTCAGACCGTGGTTCACAAACAACTTCAGTAGTGAGACATGGAAATTTTTACCTATCTCATCAAGTACCTTAGCAAAAGCTACCCATTTCCACTGTTGTGCAAGTTCTTCTAAATAGGTAAGACCATAGTGATTAAAAATTGCTGTAAGTGAGGTATCAAAGTGTTTGGAAATAGCATTAGCTTCTGTGATAAAAGTGGTCCATTTTCCTTGACGCGCCAATTCAGCAAAGTAATTAGCCCCATGAGAGACAACAGTATCTCCATCAAAACCGTCCAGAGAAATCCGCAGACCCGCCTGCTGAGTTGCACGGTTCAGACCCCAAGTGAGAAAATGACTGGGACCAATGAAGGCTTCGTCTTCATACTGAAAAAAGTGCTGCCACTCAGATAAGGGAGCAAATCGATCTGCATGTACATAATGGGCGATAAAACCACCCTGTTCTAAGACAGTATTAATAAAGGGACGCTCATCACATTCAGGAACATCATCAAATATATTCGAGAACGTGTGCAGTTGAGAGCCTTTCTCTTGATTAAGGAGTTCCTTCGCTACACAGGTAACACAGGAGGAGTCTAGTCCACCACTCAGGTGGGAACTGATTGGGAAGGCGCTACGCAGGCGACACCGCACTGCCTCAGTAAACACCTCTCGAAAAGCATGGGCATATTCCTCATCGGAACCTAGCTGTAGCTCGCTTCCTACTTCAAGAGACCAGTAGGAGCTTACTCTCAAGCCTCTGTAACTCACCGTCATAGTTTGTCCGGGAGGAAGCCGTAAGATACCTTGATAAGAGGTGATGGATTTATCCTCTATTGTTGGAGACAAGTAGTTGGCGATCGCTAGCTCATTTAAGCAACAGGGCACTTCTTTCAAACATAGGAGCGCCTTGATTTCGGAAGCGAAGAAAAAGTCTTGACCAGCCCGATAATAGTAGTAAAAGGGCTTGACTCCAAAATGGTCTCTAGCACAAAACAGTATCTGCTTTCGCGTATCCCAGATGGCGAAAGCAAAGTCACCCAGGAGATGTTCTGGGCAGGACTCTCCCCATTTATCATAAGCAGCTAGGATAAATTCACTATCTGTAATTTTTGCGGGTGAATGTTCAGGTAGATCCAATACCGACATCAGTTCATCTCGGTTATCAATCCGGGCATCAGCAGTAATCACTTGATCGCCCCTTTGGTTAATTAGGGGCAGCTTTTCTAAAAGAGATTCTGGAGTCGTCCACAGCATCCGATGCCCAAAACCAACAGAGCCTTCAATCCAGATGTTTGCACCATCAGGTCCCCGGTGCGCTAATATCTCTACCATTCTGACTAAGTCTTCGTGGAGTACAAGACGACTGTCAAGGTAGTAAATTCCCATAATGCCGCTCATAATCTCACTCCTTTAAGGGTTAGCAGAGGCATAAAGCCAGTCATCAGTACCTGGGTAGTCAAAGACACTTGACACCACAGGTAGATAGTCACTAGCTCCATTCACAACCCAAACAATCTTGCACACGGAAACTAGTTTTTTAGTCTGGGATTGAGAAATTGCTTAATTACAGTTATTCAGTATATTCAATCATTCCCTATTTTTGTTGTTTTTTTATACTTAATTTTTACGTAATATTACTACGACAAAGAGGCGGTGAGCGCCACTCCTAAAACCAAAAAAAGTTTAGCCTTTTCATTCCTCACCTCAATTAGTCCTGAGGCTCTGAGAACATGCAGCAGTTCCAAAATGTCGCTATTGCAAACTTCTGGTTCAATTTCGTACTCTGTAAGAAGCATCTTCTTGATATTTTTGACTATCTTGGGTTCCTGAATCAGATTCCAAATCCGTGCTCCCACTTCATTCAGACCGTGGTAGACTCCGGACTGGAGATTAAGAATAACTATTTCTCCCCCCAGATCGGAGGAGATTTGCTCTGTCACTGCTACTACAAACGAGGACTCAGAAATGCTGGATTCTAGTTGTTTTAAAATCATCTTCTAATTCATGTAAGTTTTTTCTCATCCCTGCAAGATTGCACACGAGCCACCTGACCTCAATCTCAGCTTAGGACTGCCACAGCAATGAGTTCCACCTCCAACTAGTGGTCTGTCAATCCAAAAATGACGCGTGAAGGCGGTTTCCTGTAGAGTAGGGGAAGATTTTGACTTTTTGCAAAAAGTCCTCACACCCGGCAAACTTGATTTGGTGAATCGCTAGTCTGCTGTAAAAACTCGTGGCAAAGTTTTGAGGAACTGATGGAGTGAATCAGGCGGTGGTAGATTTAATGTAAGTTGTCACCCCTGTACGTAATTCTTCTTCAAGGTCCGCTTTCCGTAACAAAGTGGTATCTTATACCTAAATAGCCTGACCCGTGTATAAATTTTTTTTGTACTTACTATGTCTATAGTATGACAAAGTAAACAGCTTTCATAGCTAAATGACTGATCTTTATGAAAAAAATACAGCTAAGTAAAGGATGTGTAAATCGGTACTAAATATTTTATTGAAAAGAATATGTACAATCTTATACTACTGAGAAAACGTATAATGAGGCTTAAACTAGGGAGAGCCTTTGATGAGCAAACCTTGAGCGAGCAACTCACGTACAAAAGTATCGACATCACACCGGAGAGTAGCTTCATCAACCTCGTAGCTTGTCAATAGTGCTGTGACAACTTTTTCAACACTGCCGTATTCAACAAGAGCTAACCAGATATCAGCTGCTATATCGGTCAGCCCAAAACTTTCCTGAGTCTTTTGATTGCCGATCACCAGTTGTTCCTCATACTGACCAAATATAACGTGGGTTGTAGGCTGAAGAATCCCCGTTGCCTCAGGCTGAACTTGCACTTGTGGAGGCTGTGCAACCGCCTTAAATTGATTTTTCAGGCAGAGTTCTTTTGGCAAAAGGAGCCAGCAACCTTCCATTGTTTCTGTCATCGGGTTCCAGATAAAACGGTCAGGCTCATTCCAACTGAAGCAGACATGGTCAGTTTTTCCTACCCAGTAACGGTTGCCCCTGAGGTTGAAGAGCGAGTGTTCCTGCCAAGCTTGATAGTCATCGCCAAGGTCGCTCTTAGCATAGTCATATATGTCATGAACACTCAAGCAAGCGAGGACGCTAGACTCACGAGTTGCGATCACCTGACGCAATTCAGGATGTGAGTATAAATTAGCAGAAATGACCTTTTGGTGAGAGTGAGATCGCAAAAAGGCGTATAGCCGCGAACCAGTATAGGCGCAGTCATCCACGACTACCCAAGGCACATCTGGAGATTGTGGCGGCTGTAATTGCTCGTTTGTCAGTCCTAAACTATAAGCCAGCATACTCAGTACAATCAACCCCCCACGAGGAATGGCTGTAAAGTGAAAGCGTTTGAGTTCCTGAGGACCGAAGCGATCAATGAACTGGTCAGCTAAGCGCTGACAGTCGAGTTCAGCTTGATGATAGCTAACATAACGCATCCGAGCTAAATCCCGATTTAAGTTTTGCAACTGTGAGTTAATTCGGAATTCAGCAACGCGATCAAAACATCCCAGTACAGCTAGAACTGGTTCGGGTTTCGGTCGAGCAATCAAGATACTCTTCGGCATTTCTGCCCAACTGGGACTGTTGGCAATGGCATGAGTCAGGCGACAAAGCGCCTCAGTTGGTGTTGATATTTGGAGTTCGCGACTATAGTGAGCTAAAGCTTGGGGATCGACGGGAATGCTATAAACTGTTGGTAATTCGGCACGAATATTCATCGATACTGTTGAGCTTGGGTTTCAAACAAGTGAGCATAGGTAGCACCCAACTGCATCAGTTCGTCATGAGTACCACTTTCGACAATTGAACCGTTTGCCATTACATAAATGCGATCTGCCATTTTGACAGTGGATAAGCGATGGCTGATGAGGATGGCAGCTTGATTTTTGATCAGTTGCCGGAATTTTTCAAACACTTCGTATTCAGCTTTGGGGTCCATTGCACTCGTAGGTTCGTCCAAGACAATCACTTGGGAGTTCCGTAGAAATGCCCGTGCCAATGCTACTTTTTGCCACTGGCCAATGCTGAGTTCTTCTCCTCGGTCAAACAACTTGCCGAGGATAGTATCATAACCTTGGGGTAACTTAGCAATCACATCATCAGCACCAGAAAGACGGGCGGCAGCAATTATGCGTTTACGCTCTGGTGCTAGGTCAATGTTGCCCAACCAAATGTTTTCTTGCGCTGTAAAGTTGTACTTGGCATAGTCTTGGAAAATCACGCTGATTTCCCGGCGTAACTCGGCAATTTTAAATTGGCTGAGGTCAATATCATCAATACTGATACTGCCAGATGTGGGAGCGTATAATCTGCATAAGAGTTTAATCAAAGTGGTTTTACCGCAACCATTTTCTCCCACCAACGCCACGACTTCCCCTGGTCGAATCATCAGGTTGATATCTTTAAGTGCCTGACGAGTCGTCGTAGAATATTGGAAACTGACGCGATCAAAGACGATGCCAGATTGCATCGGTCGGGGGATGGGTACTGGATCTCCGGGATCGACCAGTTTGGGTTTCAGATCTAGGAATTCATAAAGGTTAGCGAGAAATAGGTTGTCTTCATACAGACCAGACACACTAGTTAATAGACTTTTAAGATTGTTCTGTCCGCGTTGCAATGCCTGGTAATACAAGACGAGATCCCCTAGTTTGAGGACACCTTGGATAGCTTGATGGACGATGTAAGTAAGCACACCAAACATTAAAATTGCAGCGATCGCCTGGGCCGCAAAGTTAGCTAGAGAACGTGCGGTGAATATGGCTAAGCTTTCTTTATATATTTGTCGTCGTATCTTCAAATACCACTGACTGAAGTAGGAACCTAAATCAAATAAGCGAATTTCTTTAGCAAATTGGTCTGATGTCAGCATCCAAGCCAGATACATTCCTTGTCGTTCTTGAGGTGTGACTTTACGCTGCCAACGGTATAAAACACGAGTGTATTTTATCCGCACCAGCATTGAGGGAAGACCGCCAACAAACAAGATTAACGCAATTGCCCAATGAAGTGACAGTAGCAAGCCAACCATCGCCAGCAAAGAAATACTATTTTGTCCCACCTCTGCCAAACGATTGAGGATTTGGGGAGGTCGGTAAGGAGCTTCTTGCTGGGCGCGTTGCAGGGTATCGTAGTAGAGAGGGTTCTCGTAGTATTCTAGGTCTGCTTCTATTGATTTAGCTTGAAGAATGCCCTGCATATAGTCAGTGACCTGCTGCGAGTGGGCAGTATTAACCAGTTCTGTTAAGGAATTGCAAAGCGTAGTCACGAGGGCAACTGCACCTGTTAAAACAATTAAGAATAATACTTGATGAAAGGCTGCTTCTTTGTCAACCGCATTAAGACCAGCCGCTACTGTGTCTACAATAAGTTTAGCGAGATATATGGTGAGTAAAGGCAGGACACCTTGGATGACCAAGAGGACTACGCGAATGATCGTCCAACTACGACTGCTTTGCCAGACTAAGCGCAATGCAGGCAAAAAGCGCAATGTGTTCTGGAGTTTTTCTTTAAATATTTTGCCTGCTTGCATAGGTTAAATTTTTTGTTCAAAAGATGTTACTTTTTACACTTTAGATAGTACAAACAGCCTCTTTAATATCTTCCTCAATTAACTTCACTAAATCTGGAAGTGCATCTAAGGAAAATCTTCTTTGCAACCGACATACAGAGACCTGCTTAACTAACCTTTGACACTGTTCAAAGTGTGCTTTGGTAAAGTCTGGAGTTTGCAGTAGGTTAACAGCGTGAGAATATCGCACTAAATCTAAGAAAGCATTTACCGGATGCAATGGTTCGATGCTATGTTGAGTTCCTTTGTCTAGCACGTAAAGACGCTTAAGTGGTAAAGGTTTTTGGCAAAAGCCTTCGGTAAAGCGGTGAACTAGCTTTTCTGTCATTGAATGTTGAAGCGGTAAATTTTTTGGAGTGTGCCCCACAGAAGTCGCAGCATCAGACCATAACTTAATCTGGGGAAATCCTGGAAATACGATGGGTTGCTCAACATCCATCTTTACTGCCATCAAATCATCTGTGAGGATATTGTAGCCTTTGGTGTGGAAGGCTTCAGCCAGCGTTGACTTTCCCCATCTAGAATGACCCAAAAAGGCAACGGCAGTATTTTCTAGTCTCACACAACTTGCGTGCAGTACCAGAAATCGCCGCTGCCGAAGTAATACAGACAGAGAAGGTCCTAGGATCACGGAGCGAATGACTGCTTCCTCAATTCCTGGGACTGGTTCAATGACAATCTGCCGTCCATTCTGTACAAAAAACTTACCCACCTTTAGCTCTCCAAGAAAAGAATCGCCTAGAAAGGAGTTTCCCCCATCTATTGCCGAATGCTCTCTTGGACTTAACTTACGTAGATGAATAATTACATCTGGTGACCGACCCACAATATTATCGTCTGATAATATTAACTCAGGCAAAGGTATCTCAGAGTGAATGCACAGATTATAGGCAGAGTATGCAAGCATTTTTATTGGCTTTTGACTACATCATTATAGAATTAGCCCTAGTCTTGGTAAGAGTGAGTGCTTTAGTTCAACACACCGTATGTAGGTCTATAGTGCCTGAGATCTTTAGAACTACCAGTCGCTAGGGGCTAATACCTAATGACTGTTGATTTCAGACTTTCCAGAATTACTTACCTGCAGGTGTACAAGTTTGGAAAGTCTGGGTAGCACAGGCGTTAATTGAACCAGTACCAGTGGCAACAGTATTTCCATCTGGTCCTTTGAACGTATCTCCAGGTCCATTTCCAAAGTATTTGGTCATTTCAGCTACTGTGGCATGGTTGATCAGTTTTGGCGCTGCGTAAATTTTCTTCATTGTGCTGATTCCTTGTGTAGTTGGTTGTGTTTCATGGTAGACACACCCAATTTCAATATGATTAAAATAGATAAAAATTCGATATAATTTGCCGATCCAATTAGTTCTACTGCTTGAATTGGACACGATTTAGCCAAACAGTCAACATGACTGCTTTCCAGATATCTAACGCTATAGATCTTTCAGCCGACTTCAAGTCATGAGCGGATATCAGTTGTTTATATGCTTTTCTCAAGCCCTTTGTATCGACATAAGCGGTGATGCTGTCTAAGTGATTTTGCATCACATCATCCACAAGATCTCGGTTAAGTGTGAGCAGCCCGTACAAAAAACTAGGAGACATATTGGCTTTTCCTCGTCGCCACTGTACTTGTTCGGGAATGATATTATTCATAGCGCGACGCATAACCAGGCGAGACCATCCCTGATTAAGTTTCTGTTCTGGAGGCAAGGACAGACAAAATTCCAGCAATCTTTTATCCATAAAAGGGTGACGTGCTTCAATCGAAAACGCTGTAGATGATTTTTCTAACATTTCCATTGCATACGTCACCGAACCTGAAGTGATAACACCCCAGTGATGCTTTTTTTCTGTCACAGGAAGATTCTCCGATGATTCATTTAGCTCTTGAATACGCTTTTTCCAGCCAATTTTTTTGGCAAAGCTAGGTTTAAGCAGCCAGTCACTGTTACTCCAAGGTTCACTACGTCGGCGTATTCTCTGCCAAGCTTGCCGTAGAAGTTTTGGCAGCAAGGGCTTTAGACCGTGATGCAGAAAAATCTGCCGTTGTGAAATCTCGAAATGTTCAGCTACTTCTTTAGCTGCTTTGGTAAAAGCCAGCCAGTTGGATTTACGCGCCAACTCTTGCAAATAAGTCAGACCATACTGCTGAAGAATATCTAGAGATGAACTACTGATGAGTTTAGAAATCTCATCAGCTTCTTTTGCAAAGGTTCTCCACTCACCAATTCGGGCCAATTGCATTAGATACCCCTCGCCATGAGACAAAGTTGAATCACCGTCAAAGCCGGTGAGGACAATACGTATCCCCTCATTCTGAGCAGCACGGTTGGGTCCCCAAACAAGAAAATGGGTAGGTCCAAAAAAGACCTCTTCGTGGTAAGAAAAAATCTGGTCTAGCTCAGATAGAGGACCCATTTGGTCTGCATACACATAGTGAGGAATCATCCCACCTTGGGCGAGTACTGTGTTGATAAAAGAACGCTCGTCACATTGGCTAACACTGTCAAAAATGTTGGAAAAAGTGTGTAAGTGGCGATTTTCTTCCTGTAGAAGTTTTCGCGCCATACAAGTGACAGAGGATGAATCTAACCCACCACTTAAATGAGAACCTATTGGGAAGGCACTACGCAGACGGCATTGCACCGCCTCGGTAAATATTTCGCGCAAAGCCTCAGCGTACTCTTCATCAGAATTTAGCCGCAGTTCGCGATCTGGGTCAAGAGTCCAGTAAGATTTTATTTGTATTCCTTGGAGATTAACTGTAAGACTACAGGCAGCTGGAAGTCGCAATATTCTTTGATAAAATGTGCTGGACTTATCTTCTAGCATTACTGCCAGATATTCGCCTATTTTCACCTCATTAAGCGTGCGCGGTACTTCCTTTAAGCATAAAAGTGCCTTGATCTCAGAACTAAAAGTAAAAATCTCACCTGGTTGATGATAATAGTAGAAGGGCTTTATACCCATATGATCTCTAGCACAGAACAGAGACTGTTTGCGTTTGTCCCATATGGCAAAGGCAAAATCACCGATTAGATGTTCTGGACATTCCTCACCCCATTTCTCGTAAGCAGCCAAGATGAACTGGCTATCCGTAATTTTTTCAGGTGGACAGTTATCAAAATCTAAATCAGAGATAAGTTCATCGCGATTGTCTATGCGAGCATCAGATGTCATCACTAAATTGCCAGCCTGATATCTTAGAGGCAGATTTTCTAGCAATGATTCAGGCGTTGTCCACAGCATTCGATGCCCAAAACCAATTGACTTATCAACCCAGATATCTGCACCATCAGGTCCTCGGTGTGCTAACACTTCAAGCATCAGTCCCAAATCTTCACGGTCTACTGAGCAATCGTCGAGATAGTAGATACCCATGATGGCACTCATAACTTAGCTCCTTCAAAAGATGGCAGTGGAATAAACCGATAAAGGTCTGTAAGATGACCGATCGCCACCTGTCCCTGATACTCAATCCAAGCATGAGCTTCTAGTGTTCCTCCCTGTCCTTTGGCGACGCCAATGCGGAGTTCAGGATGGTAACCGTAACTGTTCATTAGCACTTGAGTCGTTAAAGCACGCGCAAGGCACTTCGCACTACCAGGCATATAGCGTGTCGCTACGTTAACAGCCCAGACAATTTTGCTGATAAAAATTTGGTTTTCAGGCAAAGTGGGGAGGTAAAAGTTCAGGTTACTAATCTTTTGCAACAGTTTCAGTAAGTTCCCAAAAGGTAAAAGCCTTAGCCCTAGCCTGATGACTCCCAGCAAAATAAAGGTGATGGCCAAGAGATATAGATCGCCCCCTGTTAGCCTAAACAAGTTATGCAGTTGTCTCATCGCGAACCTCAATCAGCCCTGCGGCTTCGAGATTGTGAAGCAGTGCTAACAAATCCTGAGTGCAAACGGATGGTTCCACTTCGTATTCTGAAATCAGCATCTGTTTCACATCCAGAACTGATTTTGGTTGCTGAATCAAATTCCAAATCCGCGCTCCCACCTCATTTAAACCGTGGTACACTCCTGACTGGAGACTGAGAACGACTGCCTCCCCTCCAAGATCGGAAGAGATTTGATCTGACGCTGCTACCACTATCGATGATTCAGAAATCTTGGACTCTAGTTGTTTCAAAGTCATATTCAAAAAAATTCCTTTTGGTTATGCATGTAAGCTTCCTTTGAGGTCATATAGTTGTCTTTTCACAACTTCCCAAAAAGTTTGTTTTGATTATCTCTGTGGGATCTCAAACTGTTTGCCTGACCTCAGGTGTTTCCACCCGTATTTTTAGTCCGGCTTGTGCAAATTATACTACCTCCACAAACAGCTTCGCCCTTCACTAGTTTGCCTGGAAACACTAGTGGTCAGGTTTTGAGGATAACTGATTGAATGATTCAGACGCTGGTAGATGTAATGTAAACGGTCGGCCCTGTATGCAATTTTTCCAATTTCCTTCAAGGTGCGCTCTTACAGAACACAGCAGTAGATTGCACTATGATCGTAAACCCAGTATTTAAAACTTCTACTGTACTTACGTATGTCTATATTATTGCAAACTCTACACTATTCCCTTTTAGATGCTTAAGCTTTATAGAAAAAATATGATCTCTTAAAGAATATGTAAATATGTCATGAAAGCTTCATTAAGGGATTTCAATTAGGTATAAAGATACAAAAGTGTATTTTTTATAACTCTATAAATAAGTAAAACCAAAAAATAAATAATTATCTAACATTATGAACATCTTTCTTTAGGTAGACATTTAAAAAAACAAGTAAATTTTTTACTGGAATTCAAACTCAGCTGTTGGGAGACAAAGAAACTGTTGGCAGTGAATGCGATCGCACTTCAGGCTTGACTTTGGCCATCAGCGGTTCACACTTCATCTTTTTTGAGTAAAGCCATCCACATATCAGGCGGATCGGAGTAATAGTCAATTTCCTCTACTTGGTATATACAAGCACCAAATCCGTTTTGTAAAATGATGTAATCCCCACTTTTTATACCTCTACCCTGTCCTGTCATATAACCTCTTGTCTGGTTTTCTGTAGGTTCAAATACATAATCACGGCCACAAACCAATCGGGTATAGTCGTGAGTTTTGTTCTTCTGCTGTTTTGATTTAGTTGATATTAACTTAACAAGCGATGAAAGAATCACACTGAGGTTGATGCCTGACCCGGTAGAAAACATAAAACAGTAGGATAAAGATAATGTTTACAATCGCACTTCGGGCGTTATCAATCGCTCTAGTCCGATGGAGCATAAGCTCGCACCAATTATAAGCGGCTACAGGTAGTTGACACGAGCGACTTTATCAAGACGACAGGAGTTAGAATCCAGAATGGATTTTGGTGTGTTGGCGCGGATAAATCAAAGGGTTGTCGCCTGTAACTTTTTAAAGGGAGCCATCCCTGTGCTTTGGTTATCAAAGTGAACGAAGTAGCCTGGGGAGTTCCGATCTTCAAAGGCTAGCTGAACCGTATTGGTTTATAAATGGCATCTTGGAAAAGCTCCTTAACTCTTGTCAACCTTACAGCCACTTTCACATAAATGAACCACACTGTTTGTAAGGGCGAACAGCCGTAAGAAAGCGGGAACGCTTGAAAGTGAAAGCCCCTAAGACTGTGGTCGATGTACCTGAAAATTGCTGTAATTCATTTGCTGCTAATGGTTTAGATATGACAGGAAAAGCTGTTGAAAAAACAGTTTGACAGCAAAATTAGCTTGTTGTTGACGATATTTGAGGTTAAATCTCTGAATATTTCCCCTAAATCGCCTTTAAAAGCACTTGACAAGACCCCGGTGATCGCTGCTATATTAATAAGCGTTGCAATTGTTGGGGCGTAGCCAAGTGGTAAGGCAGCGGGTTTTGGTCCCGCCATCCCTAGGTTCGAATCCTAGCGCCCCAGTTTATTAGGTTAAGAGATCACGCTTAACCTATAGGTTTTTAATCAATAAGCTTCACAAGTAAAGGTCCAGAGGGCAAGCTTTTTGTTTGGCTCAATGAGGTTTGAAGGAAGTCTTTTGCGCGGATAGAAGTGTTCTCTCGATTTCCCGCTCCCTGCTTCCTATGTTACAAGTTCGGCTTACAGAATCTTTAAGATAGATGAAAATCTTTATACATTTTGCTTGAGTAGGTGCTAAATGAACTAACCAATTTTGCCTGCGTAATGCTACTGTATATATAGTGCATCGCTCCAAATTCACCGATGAGCGAATACTTGAGACAGGGTGAGGGATCTATCCAATAAGTTTTTAACAACACTCAAGGAAACCTTGAAATTGTTCGGACTGCTTGAGTAGTCAGTGAATTCAGTAATTGACCTGGGTGCTTGGGAAAGCTTGGCAGTCAGACACAACAATATGTGCCGAGTTGCAACTGAAGCGTGCAATTGCGTAAGGAATCCAAGTAAGAAAATATACTATTACTATGCTGAAAACAGAGAAATATCCTCGCCCATTGTCACAAGTTAATGCTGCCCAGTTCAAGAATCCAGAGGAAGAAGGAGGATTAAACCTGGGTCAAGTTGGAGCATCTCTTCGCCGTCGAGCACTGTTAATTATTGGTGTAACAGGTGTGATGGCAACGGCAGCAGTGTTGAAGGCAGAATCAGATCCTCCAGTATATGACGGACAGTTTGAAATTTTAACAAACCCCGTGACTGGCGAGAGTCAGGCAATATCCAATGTACCTCAAACTTTAAGTTCCCAAGAAGCAGTTGCTACTCCTGAGAGATTACAACCAATAGAAACGACGATAAAGGTTTTAAAAAGTCCTATTGTGCTAGATCCCGTGCTCAAAAAGCTACAGGCTAAGTATGAGAAAAAATATCCAAAGTTAGATTTAAGGTATGACTCAATTGTTGCGGACTTAATAATTGCATCTAAACAGCAAAATATTTTAGAGGTGGAATTTGTAAGTCCGAAAGAAGATGTGGCTCGCGATTTCCTCAAGCTACTTGCTGAGTCATATTTACAGTATAGTTTGGCGGAACGTCAAAGCGATGTTAAGCAGGCAATTGACTTTGTTGAAGTACAGAAAAAGCCACTAGAGCAACGAGTTCAACTTTGGCAAGAACGGCTGCGAACGGTTAGACAAGTCAACAATTTGGTTGATCCAACACTGAAGGCGCAAGAAATCTCTACTCATATTGCTACCTTGACGCAAGAACGATTAGAGAATCGGGTGCAGTTAGAACAGATGACAGTCAAGTATCAGGGCTTGCAAAGTGAGTTTGCCCAACAATCAAGCGCAGCAGCTAGTAACTCAGTGTTGAGTGACAATCCTCGCTACCAAAAGCTACTGGATCAGATTCTGGATGTGAATGCTCAGATTGGCAAACGCTCATCTGTATATACGGATGAAGAAGAAGGCATGAAGCGTCTTAACGAACAAAAAGCATTCATGCTCTCAATGCTTGAGCAAGAAAGGGCACGGGTTAATAGAGATTTTCAAAGCCGTATAAATGATCTGCAAGCGCGGGATAAATATTTAGGAGAAAAAATAAATAGTCTGAATGGATACTTGAGAGGTTTGGCAACTGTTAGCCGTGAATACGATAACATTCAGCGAGAATTAAAAATTGCCACTGATGGTCTGAATCAATTTTTAACCAAGGAACAATCATTGCGAATCGAGGAAGCGCAAAAGCAGCAACCTTGGAAGTTACTAGATCCTAAACTCACTAAAGTGACTAAACCCGAGGCTGTTTCCAACGGTGCTAAGAAAAACTTAGCACTGGGAGGAGCGTTAGGTTTGCTGTTGGGTGTAGGAGCAGCTTTAGTTGTGGATAAGCTCAGCAATGTCTTCTACTCTTCTAAAGAAATCAAAGAAGCTTCTTTACTGCCACTACTAGGAGTTGTGCCCTTCAAAAAAGAACTGGGAGCGTCAGGTTTGCAAGAACTGGATGGTGCGCTTCAACAAGCAGCTCGTGTCTCGTTTTTTGAAGTCTTTCGCTCTCTTTACACCAATATTCTGCTTCTTGGTTCGGATGCACCAATACGATCGCTTGTCATTAGTTCACCAGGGCAAGAAGACGGTAAGTCCACTGTCGCAATACACTTAGCGCTTGCAGCCGCAGCGATGGGACAACGAGTATTGCTAGTGGATGCAAATCTACGTTATCCCACACTACACAAACGTGTCGGACTAATGAACATTCAAGGGTTGACTGATGTGATTTCACAAGATCTAGACTGGAGCAATGTGATCGAGCGATCGCCCTTAGAAGACAACCTGTTTGTTTTAGCTGCAGGGCCAATACCACCTGATTCTGTGAGGTTACTTGCGTCTCAGAAAATGCAGGATTTGATGAACGAGCTACAAGCCTCGTTCGACTTAGTGATTTATGATACGCCACCGATGGTCGGTTTTGCTGATGCAAACTTGCTAGCTGCTAATACCAATGGAGCTATACTGGTTGCTGGATTGGGTAAACTCAAACGTACCGTGTTCCAGCAGGCATTAGAGGAAATCCAGGTATCTGGTACTCCTATCTTAGGGGTGGTAGCCAATAAGTCAAAAGAAGCCACACCTGCCGCTTACAGCCACTATCAGAAGTATTACAAACAAAGCGTCAGCAGCGACTCGGTTGGTGAGGACGAACAAAGGAATTCCGTGTCAACGTCTTCTACCAGAATTAACAGACGCTAAACTGATTCAACGACAAAAGGGCAAATTGCGATCGCAATTCGCCCTAAACCATGAGTATCCACAAGCATGAGAACGCAGAACACATAGGTGAATAAAATTCGTAATAATTACGAGTGAGATTGCCATGTGGCTATGCTTCCCGTATTATTGTAATTTAATGAGAAAGAACGCAGAACTCAGGATTTAATGATGTTAAACATTCTGAGTTCTTCGTCTACGATTTGTTTTCACATTCTGTAAAACTAACTTCGTTTAGGCGATCGCATCATCTATTTTTCAGGAGATTTCAAAGCTTGATCTAGTACTTGCCTTGCATCTTCTGCTTTTGATCGAGCTTCCTGATAGCGCAGATTAGCTTGAGCAAAATTTTTGAGAACTTTAAAACCTTCCTTAATCCGAGTAATTTCCTCCTCCGTCACAGAATTTTCCGAAAAAAGAATGTCAACAGCCTTACGAACCTCAAAGGCTTCGGTGCGGGACTCCTGAACTTTCAGCTTGAGTGTAGCAAGGTTGCTGAGAACTTGAACTGCCTGAGTAATGGCGTCTTCACCGCCTGTATTATCAATTGGTGTTTCTTTAACTTCAATAAGTTGTTCAGATCCAAATCCCTCTTCTAGTTCTGTGGGGAGTTTACCTTCATCCATCAGCTTAATTAACTGATCCATTGCCTTCTCACGGTTTTTGGCTGAGTCTTTATTGCCAGGAACGGTGAGGATAATTTCTGGGCTTTGAGCAAGAGTGTACTGAACCATATTTGGGCTGAAAATTATATAGGCAGATTTGCTATTTTATAGCGAGCTACTTCCAGATAGCAGAATAAAATAAGCACACAACACATATTTATTGCACTTCGGACTTGTTATCTAGCAATCTATGGAAGAGAGCAAGGGACAATCTTACATCTTGTAAGGTAGATAATGCTTAACAGTAGCAGGTTTAGAGCAAATAAGTTATGCATTCTCCACCGGGAGCCCTTATTTCACGCTTTTAAATAAGACTGCTATAGCTGTTGAGACTCAACAGTCTAATCTCAACAATATGCAACTTTTATATGAAAGAGCTTATTTCCTCTGTAATTGATTAACCAGTAGAGGTAATTCTATTATGAATGACGATGTTTTGAATAACTCATAACTTAATTGTTGGATATTTTATTGATCATACTATATCAGTACAAATATACTACAAAAATCAAAAAAACACAGAACACATAATACATTATGCAGTCGGGAGATCATTAAAGGAGATTCAGGCTCACTATATTGAAGACTACTTCTCTCCAAAATTTGATCGAGCGGCTTGTACCCCCAAGTTACTACCGAGTTGTATCAGCTAAGTTCTAAGATCGGAGTTCTTTGTCCTGCGGGTATGTAGAGACAAAGCTAAGTTATCCAAAATAAGACTTTATACTTGAAAAAGGTAAAGTTATTTTTAAGAGGAGGCCAGAGTGGTGGCTCCCAATCCCATTATTATGTCAGCAGTAGAAAGCTTGGGCTACCGCGTCACAGTTGGTGATGTGGCTACTCAAGCAGGATTGAATGTCGCTGAGGCAAATCAAGGGTTATTAGCCCTTGCTTCTGAAGCTAACGGACATTTACAGGTTTCAGATACTGGTAATATTATTTACCTATTCCCCAAAAGTTTTCGCACCACTTTACGCAATAAGTATTTGCGCCTGCGGTTACAGGAATGGTGGAAAAAGGTTTGGGGCGTCTTGTTTTACCTAATTCGGATTTCCTTTGGAGTTTTGTTAGTTGCTTCGATTGCTCTGATAACGATCGCCATTATCATCATCATTACTTCTGCTAACTCAGATCGGAACAGCAGTAATAGGAGCAGTCATTCTAGCAGTGGCGGTGGCTTCTTCTATTTCCCAAATTTATTTTGGTATTTTAGCCCGGATTACAGTACACATTACCAAGAAAGGCGACGAGAAAAAAGCGAGCTAAATTTCTTTGAGGCAGTGTTTTCGTTTTTATTCGGAGATGGCAATCCTAATACCAACTTAGAAGAGCGCAGATGGCGAGAAATTGCAGGCGTGATTCGGAATCATCGCGGAGCAGTTGTCGCCGAACAAATTTCCCCGTATCTTGATGACATCGGCCAGAAGTATCAACAAGAATACGAAGACTATATGCTACCCGTTCTGACTCGCTTCAATGGACAACCTGCCGTAAGTCCTGAGGGGCAAATTGTCTACTACTTTCCCGAATTGCAGGTGAGTGCAACCAAAAAATCTCTTCGCTCAGTTCCAGTCTACCTAGAGGAATTGCCTTGGCGCTTTAGTGCGGCAAGTTCGGAACAAATTCTGCTAAGTGCTGGATTAGGTATAGCCAACTTTGTTGGTGCATTAGTGCTGGGAAATTTATTAAGAAATGGCACAGCAGCACTTTACGTAGGTGGATTAGTGGCTTTTGTACAAGGAATTTATTGGCTGCTCCTAGCTTATGGTGCTGGTTTCTTAGGCGTACCCTTAGTGCGTTATTTCTGGATTAAGTGGCGCAATCAAAAAATGGCAGAACGCAATCGCGATCGCATTTCCCGTGCCAGAATATTAGCTAGTGCCGATGCCGAGTTACAGCAAAAAATGACCTATGCTCATCAGTTTGCAGCTGAACAAATCATCAGCAACGACGATTTAGCTTACACCACAGAAACCGATTTATTAGAGCAGGAAGTGGAGAGAAAGACTAAGGAATAGGCCAAAGGTGGAGAAGTAGGGGAGAGAGGGAGAATCATAACTCCGCTCCTCAAGTTTCCTGTCTCCTACTTCACCTGAATTGGAGCTAAGGCTACGCCTTGATAATAATAATTCAAAATTTGCAAATGGTTGTATCCTCGTTTAGCCAGACTGTATGCTCCCCACTGACTCATACCGATACTATGACCCCAACCTTGCCCTTGAAGCACAAAACTGCCATCTGCTGCCTTGGAAACTTTGAAACGAGTGCTCTTGATCCTGAGCGCAGTACGCACTTCCTCAAGTTTTAGATCCTTTATCCCGCGATCGCCGACTATTCTCAAATCTGTCACACTGCCAAAGGGGGAAAAAGCTGCTGGAATCACTTGTTGGACATTGCCTACTCCAGGAACGTCAGTACTAATTTCTGTAGGAGAAAAGGTTTTTACCCAACTGCACTCCTTAACATTTTGATCGAAGTCTTGTACTCCACGGAGGTAGGGTTCGCGACTTCCCCAAACATCCTCTACGTTTTCGGTGTGTCCGCCGGAACAATTATGAAAAACAGAGAGAATAATCCTATTTTGGTAAGTGAGTACTTGTCCGGCTGTAGTATCAGCTGCAGCATAAGTGCTGGGAGTTTCACTACTAACACCTTTGTACATTTGCCAGCGATCCGGAGTCGCACCTAGATCGTAAATAGGGTTATTGCGCTGTCTTTCTCGTTCGTAGAGAGCAAAAGTACGGGCAGTAATCGCTTGAGCTTTCAAAGCTTCTAAAGGCCATGCGGGATCCATTTCTCCACCGATGACGCTGTAGAGGTATTCTTCCATATCAACCCAGTTTATAGCGCTGATCCCTTTGTCTGTGGGAACAACTAGAGTTCTGCCTCGATACCAACGATCATTAATATAAACGAATCCCTTACCTGTTGGCTCAATCCAAAACAATCCAGATCGCCATTTATCCAAAGCAACTCCGCCAGGAATCGCTTGAGCATAAAAGGAACTCATCCCCGGCAACTGTCCTAAAGTTCTACCACTACCATCCTTAATCGTCGCAGTTGTGGAACTACCAATTTTTACCTGGTTTACCCCGCGTTCAATTGCAACTCGTAAAATCACAGATGCTTGAGCAGGAGCAACTAAAGCAATCCAGACGAGGATACTTAGTAACAATGAGCGTCCTTTAATCGGGGAAAAGAAGGAGGCTAGTAACAGTTGGAATTTCATGCTGACTATCTAAGTTACACTCCTATATAGTTGAGATTCTGTTTTGCACGAGTACGTCATGGCGTAAATAAGGCAACCATTTAAAATCCCTAAAAAGCAGATTCCATCATACTTTTGAATGAGTGACTTTTGACTTTTGACTTTCGCCTTGCGGTACTAGATATTATAGAGGGTCAAATTTGGATTCAGCACAACAGCACTGAGATTTTTATTGATCGAGAACTAATTAAGCTTGGGGTTGACTACAAAGATATTATTCTCGGGTTTCGTTCTCCAAGCGTCCGCAAACTTCTTGCTGCGAAGAATTGAAAATTCGTCATTGTCCCGCCTTCCATTCCACACCACAATTAATAGATTGTGGTGTGCGGATTCCCGTCGGTTTAGTTAAAGGCTTGGATGCAGGCGATGCTCAGTCCTTAAACCTAATCGGTGTTATGACAACAGCCCAACCAAATCAAAGTTGCCCTGACGCAAATCGAATGGAGTTGGCATTTTGTTCAACCGCATAAGTTCGGTAATCGCTGCCGTTTCTGTGTCCCTTTTGCTACTTGCTGCTGCCAATACCTGATTGTCTTTGACATAGTAGACGATAAACTCACGCTTTTGCAAATCGCCATCTACAATAATCTCATCCCACTGCTCAGCATGACCGACGTAGCGTAAGGGAAACTCAAACTGCATTGTCCAGAAAACAGGTACAGTCCTGAATTGAGTGGGAATTCCTGCCATATTATAAGCGGCAATGCGTCCTTGTTGCGCGGCAACGCGCCAGTGTTCGATGCGCATTGTTTCATGCGTCTGCGAGTCTGGAAAACGGGCAATGTCACCTGCTGCATACAAACCATCAGCAGCACAGAGATATTCATCTACAGGTACACTCTTGTCTTTAGGGTGTAAGTCTACACCAGCAAGAAAGTCAGTTGCTGGTTGTACACCAATACCAACGACAACCATATCGGCGAGGAGACGTTCCCCATTATCCAAAATAACCGCTTCTACTTTGTCGTCGCCTTCTATCTGAGTAACCTTCATGCCTGGTTGGAAGATAACTCCATTTTCTTGATGAACTTGTTGAAAGACTCTCCCAAGTTCTTCACCCAAAATTTTCTCAAAAGGTAAAGATTCAGGTGAAACCACTGTTACTTTAACACCTTTTTGGGTAAGACCGGAAGCAACTTCCATACCAATAAAACTCGATCCGATAACAACAGCTTGCTTTGCTTGGGAAGCTGCTGCTAAGATGCGATCGCTATCAGCAAAGCTCCGGAATGTGAAAACATTGGGCAAATCTGCACCTTCTACGCTGAGTTGCTTTGCTTGCCCACCTGTAGCTAACAGCAACGTATCATAACTCAGGGTATCATCATCCTCAAAGGTGATACTTTTTGCTTTCGCATCAACATGCACTGCCTGTTTGTTTAACAGAACCTCTATATTGTTGTCTTTGTAAAACTCTGGCGACCTCAAAGGCATTTTCTCCCGAGGAACTTCACCGTTAAAATAGTCTTTACTTAACCAAGTGCGATCATAAGGGAGTTCGTCTTCACGAGTTACCATTACGATACGCCCTTGATAGCCTACAGTTCTCAATGCTTCTGCTGCGTGAGCACCGGCCGCACCTGCCCCCAAAATCACAAACGTGCGTCCATCCGTATCAGAATTATATTCTGCCATTGCAGGTGTTCTCGAATCAGATGCTTTCTCAGGTACACTAACAATCACATCTTCACCTTCAACTCTTACCTGATAACAAGGTAGAGAATCTAAACCTGGTGGCTCTTGTTGGTCTCCTGTTGTAATCTGGAAATACGCATTGTGCCAGGGACAAACAATACAATCTCCACTAAGTACTCCTTCTGCTAACGGCGCTTGGTAATGCGTACAATATGCAGCAAGGGCGTGAAAGCGTCCATTGACATGAATCAGTAGTACGTCTGTTTCACCTACAGAAACCTGACGCTTTTCACCATCCGGAAAATCATTAACTTTGGCGACAACTGCTTCAATTTGCTGCATATAATCTCGGATAGTAGAAAACGACTTATAGATTAAGCTGCACGTATATAGAAATTCCTCACTCACAAGGAAGAAATTTCAACAGAGTGTGGATTTTTAGCGCTCAAGCGCAAACTACAAACTTTCATTTTTCACTCTTGTACAGGCAATACCAAACAAATATTTTTTAGCAATCGTGCTAAATTCTGCCTTGTGCAATGCCTGAAAATTAATCGCTCTCAAGAGCAGCTACTCCGCGCCTCGCAACTCCCTTCGTTTCTGGCATTTTGATTAACGACCATCCTAACCCAACGGCAGCAATCCCCGCTAGTGTCATAAAACCAACGTTATAACCAGCGACTTTCACCAAGAATCCGCACGCCAAATTACTGATCGCCGAACCAATACCAATCATAGTATTAATGACTCCTTGTGCCAAATTAAACCGACCCGTTCCTTGGGTCAAATCCGCAATAACTATCACGACTATGACTGTAAAAATACCAGATGCAATGCCGTCTAAAACTTGTACAGACACCAAAAACCAGGGATTGTGGCTTCTCGTATACAATAAAGCACGAACTAAGTACAGCGTTGCATTAATTCGTAGCGAATTGACAGAGGAAAACTTTTGAC
>CALMVQ010000067.1 GCA_937873135.1 uncultured Scytonema sp.
ACCACTGATTTGGAGTACCAAATTCAGTGGGAGCCTCCTTGCTGAAATAGGTGAAGAAGAACGGCATTTGGGCGATCATCTGAGTGATTCTGGTTGAGTGTTAGTATAACCTTGTTTACGAGCTATAAATATGTCTATATAAAATAGTTGTGATGTTGAGGCAAAAATCTGTATGACAAACTACCAACCTGATCAAGAAAAGGCAACCAATGAATCCATCTCCACCGAGGAACTCGTGAACGATGTTATCGAGGAAACAAGCAGTATCAACCATGTGGAAGTCATTGAAAACGTCATTCACAGTCTGGAACAAGACGATAGTGGTATGGTGAGTCAATCCTCAAAAGAGGGCTATCTGTGGAAGTTTAAGTACGGTAGCGTGGAAGTGTTTGTTCAACTGACTGGAAAAACAGATGAAGATAGCCTAACGGTTTGGTCTACCGTATTAAAGTTACCTGCCAAAGATGAATCCAGGCTAATGCGGCAATTATTGGAGATGAACTGTTCGAGCACCTTTGAAGCCCGTTTTGGCATTATTGAAAATCAAGTGGTTGTTATATCGACACGCACCCTAGCAGAGCTGTCTCCTGGCGAAGTTTCCCGCTTGATTACTATTGTGGCAACCATCGCCGATAATAACGACGATGCGTTACAATTGGAATTCGGTGCAGCTTAACCATTCCTTCAAAAACGATATCTTCAGCTATGCTCCCACGCTTGAAAATGTCGTATCGAGGCTTGGACGCCTTGTTTAAGATAGAGATAAGGCATATCGACACAAATTTTTGATGAGTTTTTAAACTGCGAACAAGTAAGCTCGTCTGAAAGTGGGTTGATTGCCCTTCCTCACGCTGGTTGATGGGTGAACAGCATGTCGCATCTGCCAAAACTGACCTTGGAAGGCAGCCGCAAGAGCCGCTTCAGCCGTTGCTTTTGTGGTTTGAGTTGCGTGGAGACGAGTTGCGTAAACTAGAGCGGTTTCAAATTTGTCTGTCAAAATTGTTTTAATCATAAATAAATATCGACTTTGTTGGTAAAAATCATATCCCCAAGCGGCTGAGATCTCTTCTTTGATATATTCAGGAGTGGGTAATTTATTTGGATAGTGGTTTAAGAGAACTTCAGGTATTCTGGAATCTGACCAATTTAAAGCTTTTAGATGTTGGATGCGGTCGAGACGATAGTTGTACCATTCTCCTTGATTATTAGGGGTTTGCCCGAAAGCACTTAAATAAATAGCTCTCCGTGCGTAGTAGCAGTAGTTTTCGCACATGCACAATTTTTGTCGTGTAATAGGGGTATTTCGTCTGTTTTGGGATGGGTATGGGAAAAAAATGCATCTCTCCAGTCTGTGTAAGTCCAAACTTGGGGTAATTCGATCCGACTATCTTCGTCACCGTAGAGCGATCGCAACCAAAGTGGACCTTAAGATTGGCTGACGTTTGCACTCCAGCGTTTACCGATTGTAAGCCAGTAACAGAGAGGTATTGGCGTTTTTCGGAGATGTCTATTGGTGAATTGGTTGATTGCGATTTCTTAAAAAACCACTATTACGGTTTTTCAGCACTGCTTGAATTTCAGCAATGATCGCGAGCGCTATTTCTTCTGGTGTCTCTGCTCCAATGTCAATACCAATAGGACTGTGCAATTTTTCTAATTGGTCACTAGTGTAGACTATTCCTTGCGTATGTAAATCTTGAAGCAATTTTTCTGTGCGATATTTTGGACCTAAAAGACCAAGGTAGGATGCATCAGATTTTAGCACTGTCTTCAAAACTTCTAAGTCATCTATAGGAATCATATTTGATTTCTGAAAAAAACTACGAGATAATACGTAGTGA
>CALMVQ010000068.1 GCA_937873135.1 uncultured Scytonema sp.
ACTACTCTTCAAATGTACGGAGCTTTTTCAGAAATCAAATATTAGTCCTATATGTGTTTTTATGGTATCGTGAGCAACAAGATCCCCGACTTCGTAAAAGTTGTCGGGGATCTGAATATAGTCTACAGTGAACCGGACCAGAGCAAATGCGTTCTGGAGAGTGGCAATACTCACACAGATAATTTTCTCGTCCTCGGACAAATTCTCACAGTAGCATCATCAATGGTCATCTTTGAGCTACCAACATTGCATTTATATGGGTGAAAATCCTGTCTAGTTCTCCAATTTCCTCAAGTTCTATAACTTCTTCTGGTGTAAGTAAATCAGCCTTTTTGCGTTCCAAAAGTTCTTCCATCCGTACTTGTAGTCGGTCATTAAATTTGAAAAGATGAGAATTATCTACTTTCTCAACTTTGATGCTGCCAAGTAAGGATGAAGGTCTAGCAATTACAGTCGTCATACTCTAGCGACGGGACTCATGAGATGTTTTTCTATTGTAATAATTTTTAGCTTCGTTAAGTAGGTAGGCGCAAAAGAACCAAACTATGTTAGTGCGAGCGAAACGAAGTGGAACGAACCAATTAAAAGAGTTTTTAATGACTTTACATTCTGTTAGCTGAAATTAAACCGAAAGCAAAAGGCAAAAAATCTTCTCCCAGGCAAATGAAGCTTCCTTGGGATGAATGGTTTGGGAAAAATGAAGAAATCGAAACAGTTGCTTACTCGTTCATCTTGGCAAACTGTTATCACTCACATTTTGCCAAGCTAGTACTACAAACACCATATGAATATGGAAGCACAGAAAACCGAACCCGCAAGACTTCGTGGAAAATGGAACATTTATAAATCTTCACAAAAATCTGTAAGCCTTATATGTTACATTCTACAACAATTCTCGACGCGAGAAAAAAGAGACCACTCGGAATTTAAATTCCATACTGGGATTGCTAACAACCGACAAAATTTCATAATTTATTGGGAGGTGGGCTTCAGGTGCTGTAAGGTCAAAACTCAAGTCAGTGTAGTACAACCACTTCTCCCACCGACGCCAGCCAACGCGATCGCTTATATGGAAGCTGCGGCACAACGCTACGGGGACATTTTTAACGCTCCTGTGATTAGTTTGCACCCGGTTGATTGTCCTGGATATGTCAGGTTTACTATCCCAAACTGTTGCACAGTAACAGTTTGTGCCAAAGCATTTACGTTCTCTGTAAGATCGAATACTCTTATTTAATTAAAGTATAAACGTCTAATACTTTTATTGTATAAAGATTTAAGGTTTTGAAAGCTAAAGACGATCACAGGAACCAGAATTACTCATTCTTTTCTTTACACGGAAGGTGTGAGACACTCCGTTATGAATGTGACCTTTGGGACAGGTTGCAGTAACCGTACTAAGTCAATGGTGGCAGACACTCGCGCTCGACTGTCTGGTAAACTTTCTAGTAGGGCTGTTGCTTGTTGTAATCTATTTGCCGCTTTGCCAGTCGCATTATTACGGTAATAGAGAGGAATCATCACCAGAAGCGATCGCATTTCACTTTGCACATCCTTCTGGCTACGGGCAATTTCTAAACTTTCTTGCAGGTAGGAGAGTGCTAAAGCATCCTCTTGTTGAGCGTGGGATCAACGCTAGTCAAAAAACTTGTAAACATTTACAGGACTAATGATCTAAAAACACTAATGGGCAAAGCAGGAAATAAAGTTGACAAGTTCCATACTATTAACAGCAAAGCAGATGTTCCGGCACATTACAGTAGCGATCCACGCTTCGATAGTCTTTGTGCAGACCCAGCAGAGGGTGGTAAGATTAAAAATAAAGGTTTAAGAGAGGCGATGGTGGGTCTAGAGACAGAAGCTCAAGGGAAGGTTAAAAAACCCATTGAGCGGGGACCAACTGAAATTGAGTTTTATGATGCTAATGGTATACCATATGATGTCAAAGCCCCACCTTCCCCCTCAACTGAGGCGCGATTCAGTTTCAACCCCCAGCAATCGGGTGACTCTATTGTGAATCAGCTTCGCAAACAATTCCCCAATAAAAAGACTGGCAAACTAGAACCTGTCAAAGTGATATTAGATGCTACTTATCTAAATGAAAATGATTACAATGATCTGTGGCAGTATCTAGAGCAAAATGCCACAGTAGATGAACTGAAACATATTATTACAATTAATGTTCGTTTTTAAAATAAAGCTATGAATCCGCAGATTCCCGAACCACTAAGTCACGATGCTCTCCGACACATTCTTGAGGAACATATTCAATATATTAATTCCGGGGGAACACAAGGACAAGCTGCAGACCTAAGTCTTTACAGTATAGAGGACTTCGATTTCAGCAATTTGGATCTTTCCGACGTACCCGCACAGAGTACGGTTTTTCTTCGTTGTAAATTCATCAACACTGATTTATCAGGAGCTAATTTTGATCGGACTTGTGCGCTTGGGGCTGACTTCCGGGGTGCGAACTTAGTGAAGGCACAGTTCTACATGGCTGATTTACGCGCAGCTTGCTTTGACAAAGCTAACCTAACGAGATCGGAGTTTATCAAGTCGAATTTATGTAGTGCCAGTTTTCGAGCAGCTAATCTTTATGCAGTAAGCATTTCTGAAAGCGACTTGAATGAGGCAATTTTCGATAGCGCTAATATTGAAGGGGCTTGGTTCAAAAACAACCAGGATAAAGGAGCTAGCTGGCATAACACTAAGAGACTTACAGAAAAAGCAAAAATACAGCAGTTCCATGCAAGCATGTGACAAAACAATAGTCACGCTTGCTTGTTCTCCAGAGATGGGAGCACCCGCCAAATCTTTTCGGATGGCATTAGGAGCATTAATAATCAAAGAAAAGCTAGGAATAAATGTTAGCTCTCTTGAAAAACTTATGTCAGAAGAGTTGTCAGCTATTGTGCAGGAATTAAAAAACTCAGATCCAGAGATACGTGAGAATGCGCTGGACAAAATAGGTACACTTAAGCCAAGTAATGCCCTAGATATTATTCTTCCTTTTTTATCAGATGCAGACCCTGAAGTACGTGGCACCGCAGCTTGTAACTTAGGAGAAATTCGTGATAGCCGTGCTGTACCATACCTCATTAATGTAGCAAGAGTTGATTCTCACACCAAAGTTCGTGCAGATGCTTTATTAGCGCTGGCTGAGTATCGAAGTTCTGAAATACTTGATTGTTTAGTCGATGAAGTTTACCGAGAAAAACGTTCGAGACGACCTAGACAAGAAGTTGCAAGGCTACTGTTGTACTACAATACTGAGTCATCTGTGAATGCATTAATACTATTACTTCAAGATGAGGACGTTTACGTGAGAATTCCAGCGGTAGATTCGCTCAAAGAACTAAATCGTCCTAGATTGCGCGAGATTTGGGAAAAGGCAATGAATGATGAAAGTTATTATGTGACCGAGATAGCTAGAGAGGCGCTTGCTAATTTAGATTTGTTTGTTTCAACAAAACCTATGTAAAGTATACTGCCAAAGGCTAAGGACGAACGCCATCGGGGGAGAAATCTCTCGCCGCTGGAAGTAAAATGATTAAAGATGAGAAATTGACCGAAACGAACAGACCATGATTACTACTGAAGAAATTACCATCAAAGTGCCGTTGAAAGTGCAGAGGCATACCGCAATGCCACTGAAGAAGAACGGCAACAAATTGAAGCTCGGATCGCAGTGTTACTAAAGTCTTCAATGACTTGCAAGCAGGAAGCCATTGCTAAGCTTAGTACAGCGTTGCATTAATTCGTAGCGAATTTATCCATCATCTGTGCGACT
>CALMVQ010000069.1:0-2809 GCA_937873135.1 uncultured Scytonema sp.
CAAAAGTTTTCCTCTGTCAATTCGCTACGAATTAATGCAACGCTGTACTTAGCATTGTGAAAAGCTGCTAGAGTTCGGGCGAGGGTAAACATTTCCTCACCATAGAGAAGAGAACGCACGACTTCAAAAGCCTCCTCTGCTTTGGCTGGTTTTTTTCATGGAGATACCAAAAACCAGCTGCTGTAGCACGAGCAGGAGTATTTAATTGAGTGTCTGTGACTAAATGCGATCGCCACCGTCGTCGCCAGGGTAAGAACCATAACTGTTCTAAACCTTCTGAGATCAAAGTATTGTTTAGAGAAGCTGAAGCAAAACGCACTAGCTGCCAATCAAAAGGGGCTTCTGCCAATCGAGAGACACGCCAAATAATTTCCTCCAATGAGGTGAAGGCAAGTACTCTATTGATTGATTGAACAATGGGAATAAATTGTAGAGTATATGCTAATAGTTGATTAACCACAGGCATACTTGTTTCCCAATCCTGTTGCAACCAATTTTGTAAGCGTGGAGCAAGAGAAGGTTGAGGAAGCAAGGTTACGCGGGGTATTAGCCCGTTACCCTTCTGGAGAAATCTAAGGTTTAAAAATAATCCCATCAGCCAATTTTCTGGACGTAGGATCGCCACGCCAAACGCCACACTAACAATAGAATAGTTATAAGATTCCCGACTTCGTAGGAGTTATCGGGAATCTTAGCCCCTTAGCGAATTCTGAGAAAGCCAGCTTTTTCAATAAGTTCTTGACGAGGAGCGGTAAGCAGTATATCAGCGTATGCTTCTCCTGCTTGTTGTTGACTTCCACCATTCTGCTTAACAATTATGAATAAGGGGCGAGTAAGTCGATAGTTCCCAGCTGAAAACGTTGGTACGTTGGATTTACCGCGATCGCGATCGCTACACTGGGCGGCAAATGTAGATAGATCCTGGTATGGTAGGAGCAACTTGTTGAGTTGATTGGTAACTGGTAGGGTCTTAATTGTACATTGAGAACCCAGATACGAAGCCGAGGCAAGGTAAATACCGCCTGCATCGCTTGCTACCTTTTTTACTCCTTCAGTAGCGGTGGAAACAACCTCAATGTCTTGACGAAAAGGCTGCCCTTCTAAAACGTCTTCTTCAATGAAGTTGAAGGTATTGGAATGTTTCCGGGCATAAAGTGTGATTTTTAAATCGGTGCCGCCTACTTGCTTCCAATTAGTAATTTTACCTACTAATATCTGCTTGAGTTGAGTTATTGATAAGCCGGAAATAGGTAGATTGGGGTGAACTGCGATCACAATCCCATCAAGTGCTACGGGAATATTTTCAATCTCAAACCCTTTAAGCCTAGCCTCTTGATATTCTTCTTTTTTAATCCGGCGAGAGGAAACGGCAAAATCAATTTGATTGTTAAGCAACATTTTGATGCCCATGTCTGAACCGCTCTCTCCAACAGGAGGATGAACAAAATGCAACTGAAATTCAGGACACTCGGATTTAATATTCAGATCTACCTGTTGAAAGATTTGTAGCCACGTTGCACTGCTTCCATATCTAAAACTCCCCCTAGGAACATTTTGCATCTGACACATCAATGGAGTACTGTTAGTCAACCATTCGTATAGCCAGACTCCAGGTTCTATCAAAATTACGGTTACAGTTACTACACCAATTGCAACTCGCCAAAAGGAGCTTCCTAAAATTACTACCTGAGATAGTGGTGTTCGAGATGGCATTAATGCTGGGGAGTCATTGAACGTATCAGCAAAGAAAAATTCGGTACGCTAACTTGCTCGTTAGATATAAATAGCTCGATTTAGTTTAAATAGCAAGTAGTATAGCTACAATCCACCGATAAGATTGATATTGCGAGCGCCATCCTTCTCCCTGGTTTAGTTAAGTATTTATATTTACACTACTATAAAAGCGAGGTCAGCATTCTGCAATTAGCTATTGAATTGGATTATGTAAACTTTTAGACTTCACCCATTCAATAAGATTCCCGACTTCTTTAAGAAGTCGGGAATCTTAGCCTTAGCCTTACACTAAAATTAGTAAATAAGTAGAATATTTAAAACTATGGTCAAGATCCAAGCCAAAACCTTATCTTTAGGCGACGTACATCGTCTTTTTGGCTTTCAAAGGCAATATAATAGCTCTTTCAGTCCCTTATTGTCTTTGGAATCTTTATCCGAAACGCAACAACATGAACTGGGACAAATTCGCAATGATTTTGATAATTATCTAGCAGAAGGAAAAGTATCAAAAGGACTCGTTAAAGCTTTAACCATCTTTCCCTTAATGCGATTAGCTGGATTCTATCGTTCTCCTATAAAAATTAGCTTAGAAGAAGACATTGCTGATATTGATATTCAAGATGAAGATACAAAAAATACAGGGCGAATGGATCTTTTAGCTGTTAATAAGTCTCAACTGACAACAAATAATTCGTATTTCTGGGTGTTGGTGATTGAATCTAAAAATAGTAGTTTTGCCGTATCAGAAGGTTTACCTCAGTTGCTTACTTATGCTTATGATAGTCTGAGACATCAACAATCAGTGTGGGGACTAGTAACTAACGGTCAGGATTATCAGTTTGTGTATAACTTACAGGGAAGTCCGCCAACTTATCAATTAATGCCGATACTACACTTATTGGAATCTGAGCGTGCAGTTCAGTTACTACAAGTTTTTAAAGCTATTTGTCATTTATAAAATCAGGAGTCAGAAAACAAAATTTTAATAATTTCTAACTCCTGTACGGGCGGGTTTTACACGCTGTTGTGTTGTCGCCGATATTTTGTCGATGAAAACCCGCCCCTACTGTTGAAC
>CALMVQ010000069.1:2909-70962 GCA_937873135.1 uncultured Scytonema sp.
ACATGCTGTTGTGTTGTCGCCGATATTTTGTCGATGAAAACCCGCCCCTACTGTTTAATGGGCGGGTTTCACATGCTGTTGTGTTTTAGGCGATATTTTGTCGATGAAAACCCGCCCCTACTGTTTAATGGGCGGGTTTCACATGCTGTTGTGTTGTCGCTGATGTTTTGTCGATGAAAACCCGCCCCTACTGTTGTCTTAATAGCGAATACGTGGATCTATGTATGCATTCAAGACATCAATCACAATGCTGGCACTGACAACAATTACCCCAAAAAATACCATAATTCCTTGTACTGTTGGATAATCCCGCTCACTAATTCCTTGATACAGTCGAAACGCCAATCCAGGCCAAGAAAATGTGACTTCGGTTAAAATCGCCCCACCAAGCAGAGAAGCAAAGGTTAATCCCAAGACTGTAATGACTGGAATTAAAGCATTTTTTAAGGCGTGGGAAATTAAAATCTTTCTTTCAGGAATGCCTCTGGCTCTCGCTGCGTCTACATAATCGGCTTGCAGGGTTTGCTTTAAATTGACTCGCGCAATCCGCTCAAAAATACCGCTGAGCAAAATTCCTAAAGTGCAACTAGGAAGAATGAGATATCGCACAGCACTAAAGAACTGGGTGAAGTTGCCCCTCAACAAACTATCTATTGTATAGAGACCAGTGATAGTATTTGGGGCAGGAATAGTTGCAGGAAAGCGCGTTCCTAATGGCAACCAATCAAGCTGAACGGCGAAAATCAATTGCAGAAGCATTCCCGCCCAAAATATGGGGAGTGAGTAAGTGATAATGCCAAACAACCGTCCCCCGACATCAAGAGCTGTGTTAGGACGTGTTGCAGAAATAGTGCCAATTGTAATCCCCACAATAAGTGCGATCGCAATGCTAAATATGGCTAATTCTGCCGTTGCTGGAAAGTGTTGCCAAATTATGTCCCAAACTTTTTGTCCTCGGCTGGTTATAGAATTTCCAAAATCAAAGCGTAGCAGGGAGCCGATGTAATTTATATACTGTAGCAACGGAGGTAAGTTTAAACCCAATTGTTTTCGCAATTCCTCTTTGGCACTTGCTGGCGCACGCCCACCCAAAATTGCATCAACTGGATCTCCAGGTGTTGCCCGTAGCAGCAGAAACACAATAGTGACGATTGTTAACAACTGTAGTGGAGCTAGAAGTAGACGGGCGGTAATGTAGTACGTTATAGCTTTAGAGCGAGACATAATATCTGTTAGTTGTTGGTTGTTAGTTGTTAATTGTTAACTACTAACAAGTAATAATTACCTATTGACTATTTTTTTATTGTCTTGTATATCAGAATCTCTGTGGGATCTAATTGAATACCGCTAATTCCTTTTTGGGCAAATACATAGTCCTTGTTTTGCCATAAAGGAACATATGGCACGTCGGCTGCCAATTGTGTTTGAATTTCCGCAAAAATGTTCTTACGAGCTTCGGGATTTTGCTCCTGGCGCTCTTGATCAATCAGCTTGTTCATGCGATCGCTGTAGTAAAACGAACCTTGAGACTGACTTCCCCCATCCTCACATCCAGTTGCTGCTGATCCTTTATCACAAGACAGAAAGGGCTGAACATAATTGTCTGGATCTAAAAAGTCGGGATACCAATCTAGTAAAAATATGGGATATAAGCCTTTGGCAATGTTTTTAAAAGCAGTGGTAGATTCCACAGTGTTCAGTTCAAATTGCAGCAACCCATCCATTGTTTTTTGAGCCAGAGCTTTGAGTATTGATGCTGTTAAACTGCGAGTGGGAGAACCTGAGGGATACCAAATTTCAACACGTGCCGGATTGGTTTTTGTGAAACCTGCAGTTTTTAGCAGTTCTTGAGCCTTTTGAGCGTTGCCATCACCGTACTGAGCTTTAAACACTGGTTCGTAAACATTAAATGTTGTCGGCACCATACTATATACGGCTTCTGCTTGACCGTACAAAACTCGCTCGTTGATGAGCGGACGGTTTATCATTGCGGCGATCGCTTGTCTCACTGCTAGGTTATCCAAAGGCTTTTGATTCCGATTTATAGCTACATAACTCACCACGCTGCTTTTATTTGGAATTGCTTGCCAAGAACCATCTTTTGCCAGATCCGTCAAGCTGCGAATTTGATCTGGGTCCATAGTTAAGTAAGCTACATCTACAGCTTTTTTACGGAAGTTGTTATATAAATTTACGCCGTTGCTAAAGATTTGGACATTAATACCATTATTTGCTGGCTTTTCTCCCCAATATTTGTCAAACACATCAAATTGCACCGAATCTGTGCCAAATCTTGCTAATTTGTAAGGACCAGTGCCGATAAAAGTATTCGGATTAAATTTCCCCGCTCCAAGTTCGTAGGCTTGAGGTGAAACAGCACAGACACCCGAAAAAGCCAGCAACGAAGGAAACGCAGCAAAGGGCTTTTTCAGCTTGATGGTTAACTCATACTCAGACGAAGCTGTGACTGATGCCACGGCATCGCCAAGTAAGAAAGATGGCTTGCCTTTATTTTCAATAAAACGCCGAATGCTAAACTCCATTGCCTTAGCGTTGAAAGGAGTCCCATCGTGAAACATAACTTTCTGACGCAGGGGAATGGTATACGTTAAACCATCACGACTAATGAGCGGTAATGCTGTCGCCAACTGAGGTTTAATTTCCGTGCTGCCCGGTTCGTAAGTGTAGAGGCGATCGCTCATGTTATACACTAACCAAAGCGACTGTAGTTCATAGGCATCAGCTGGGTCAAGGGTTCGCGGCTTTAGCGTCGTACCCACAATAATTCGATTATCTGTTGTCGTTGTCTGTTGAGTCGTACCACAACTAACAATCAACAATAAACATAGAAAAAACAAAGAAAGGAATTGTGTTATCTGATTCCTCTGTTTCACAAGTAAGGAAAACCCGGTCATACTATTAAAATTTTTTATTTTAGAGGTCAGAAATTTTACTATAAAATGTAGCAAAGTTACTTATTTTTAACCATTTGTCACTAAGAGTTTTGGAGTAGGAACGATATTCATGAGTCCTAACCATTCAGCCCACCTTGTGGCGATTGTATCAAGGGAGATACCGCTTGTAGATAGCCCCTTTCCGAGAGAAAGGGTTCTTTTCTTTAGGAATGAACTCACGATCCGCTTTCAGTAGTCAGCAATCATTCAGAAATCTTATCGAAAAAGGTAACATAACTGAAGTTTTTACAAGTTATGTAGGTTGACTACTGATAGCTGAATGCTGGTCGTAAGTAAGTGAGTAATTGTCGCATGCGTCGTACATGACTTACAGATATCTCAAAAGGTTTCACTTAATTAAAAAAATAAATATTAACTGAATTTGTTTTAAATTCGTAACAGGGATGGGGGAAATCGAGAAAATTATTTTCCCTCTCCTGACTCCTCACTAAGATTGTTGATAGCAGATTGACAGTTTAAGTAGTGAGACTAAGAGCGTGAAATATTTCTTTCTATCTGAAGATTGGACAGTTGGTAGAGTGTGGGCATCCGATGGACTATGGCAGGTTGCCGCATGGCGACGCCAACCAGACATAGAGCAAATTAATCTTTGCCTTGTAGAAAAAAACGAATTGCTTTGGCTTTATCGAGTTGAAGATGCCATTTTAACTGTAGAAGTAAAGCCCAAAACACTCATAGATACGACCACTCAAGTCATTGGTCAAGTCGTCCTCAAGCGTTTAATGAGTGCCGAACAAGTTATCGAGCGTTTGGGGAGTGCTGAAGCGAGGTGTCAGCTGCAAAACATTCACTCAGTCGTGCATTAGAGAGTGTTGAGTCCCTGTGGAGGCGTATGCAGTACCTCCCCACAGGAACTCACAATTATATGTAGCTTATACCAACGAGAACTGCTAAAACTCTGAATTCAGCATAGTTTTACAAAACCTCCGCACGCTCCGGCTACGCAAGTACGTTTGTTGACACGCTTGCAAACAGCTCAATCAATAGTTACACTTTTTAAAATATTCTCATTTTTGTCTGGCGATCGCTACACTAAAGAGTAAACCTCCGGAAATACGTAGTGATAACTAAACGGTCAGTAGTATCGCTCTCAACCCTCCAACTCATTTGTGGTGGGACGAACGGTCCCTAATGCCGTTAATCGCTGACAAAAAAATAGTCAACCGTCAATGCACTTACCCCCTAAATAGGGGGAAAGAGCTTAACCGCAATAATGTCTGACTCATAAGACAAAGCTGTGGAAAACCTCAAGTGGCAATAACAAAAACTGAAAAATTGCTTTGTAAACATTAAGTTATCTAGGAGGAGCGTAGTCGATGGGACTACCCTGGTACCGAGTACATACAGTTGTTCTGAATGATCCAGGCCGACTGATTTCTGTGCATTTGATGCACACAGCCCTAGTGGCAGGCTGGGCTGGTTCAATGGCTTTGTACGAACTGGCAATCTTTGACCCCAGCGACCCAGTCCTTAACCCGATGTGGCGTCAAGGAATGTACGTAATACCCTTCATGTCACGCTTGGGTGTCACCCAATCATGGGGTGGTTGGAATGTAACTGGCGGTCCGACAACCGATCCAGGTTTTTGGTCATTTGAAGGCGTAGCTGCCGCTCACATTGTTCTCTCCGGGCTGTTGTTTCTTGCAGCAGTTTGGCATTGGGTTTATTGGGATTTGGAACTATTCCAAGACCCCCGCACCGGTGAACCCGCTCTTGACTTGCCAAAAATGTTTGGCATCCACCTGTTCTTATCTGGTCTACTTTGCTTTGGCTTTGGTGCTTTCCACCTTACCGGACTTTTTGGACCGGGAATGTGGATTTCTGACCCTTACGGTTTAACTGGTCACGTTGCACCAGTTGCGCCAGAGTGGGGACCAGATGGTTTTAACCCGTTTAACCCTGGTGGTGTCGTAGCTCACCACATAGCAGCTGGTATTGTTGGTATTATTGCTGGATTGTTTCACCTAACAGTTAGACCTCCAGAAAGGCTATACAAAGCTCTGCGGATGGGGAACATTGAAACCGTACTTTCTAGCAGTATTGCTGCTGTATTCTTCGCCGCTTTCGTGGTTGCAGGTACTATGTGGTACGGGAGCGCTACGACTCCAATTGAATTGTACGGACCGACTCGCTATCAGTGGGATCAAAACTACTTCAAGCAGGAAATGGAGCGCCGGGTGCAAAACGACGTTGCTGATGGTGCAAGTCTATCCCAAGCTTGGTCAGAAATTCCGGAAAAATTGGCGTTCTACGACTACGTGGGGAATAGCCCTGCTAAGGGTGGTTTGTTCCGCGTAGGACCGATGAACAAGACCAATGGTATTGCCTTATCATGGTTGGGTCATCCATCCTTTAAAGACAGCGAAGGTCGGGAACTGAGCGTGCGTCGTCTCCCTAACTTCTTTGAAACCTTCCCGGTGGTCTTGACCGACAAGGATGGAGTAATCCGTGCTGATATTCCCTTCCGTCGGGCTGAGTCTAGGTATAGCTTTGAGCAAGCTGGCGTCACAGTGAGTTTTGCTGGTGGCGATTTGAATGGTCAAACATTCACAAATCCAGCCGAGGTTAAGAAGTATGCTCGTCAAGCACAACTGGGTGAACCATTTTTGTTTGATGGCGATCAAAGCACCAGGTTTGGTGATTTAGCAATTGCAAAACCTGATGGGGTTTTCCGTACCAGTCCTAGAGGTTGGTTTACCTTCGCCCATGCTGTGTTTGCCCTACTATTCTTCTTTGGTCACATTTGGCACGGTGCTCGGACAATCTTCCGCGATGTGTTTGCTGGTATTGACCCTGATTTGGAGGAACAAGTCGAATTTGGTCTCTTCCAGAAAGTGGGTGACTTCTCAACCCGTCGTCAGAAAGAAACCGTCTAGAATTGGGAGAAGCATGAAGTTCAATTGATTTAATTTCTTGAACTTCATGCTTTATTTAGAGCGGAGGATGCTACTTACTACTAAGGGGTAAACCCTCCAAAGTTCTGATCTGCCTCTTCCGCAGCTCAGACTTCTCTCCAACAGCGCGGTGGCTCTCGAAAGATGATATGATCCGTTTTTACTACCGTGTGTTACATTGCGGTATGGCTCAATAATACTGACAGGCAGGTTAAGCAGGAACTTTTAATATGGAAAGCCTTGCGTACATTTTGATTTTGGCTCTAGCAATAGGAACTCTTTTCTTTGCGATCGCATTTCGCGAACCTCCCCGGATTCAGGGTAAAGATGAAAAGTAAGTCAAGACTGCTAAAATTTGAATAGAGTTTAAACTCTAAGACCGCTATTACTACATGTAGTAATAGCGGTTATTGCCCAATATATTTTCTTTGAGAAGAACATAGAACGCAGGAATAGGCTTGGGATACTAAAGATAAATAAGGGAAGATTCAGCTAAATTCGAGTTTTTTTCTTTGAGGCAGAGCTAAGAGAATCGGCTCAAGAGTTACCTGACTCGCTACTAAATTATCCAAAAATATTCCAGTTCTGAGTCCTGAATCATCAGTTCTTACTCTGTCATTTATGATTAATCATCTGTCTGCTACAAATGATTCTTAATATCTGATATAATCTACGATCTGGAAGTGGATGCCTGTCCAGATCTGCTTTTGTGCGCTAGCATGGTAAAAAGTGTCGTGTAGATTGCCAACAAAGCAGTCTGCACAAAGTTAATGCGCTTGAGCAAAACCTTTACGGAGAACAAACCCAGGAAACAATCAGCATGGTCAATCAGAAATTAACCGCTACTGAAATTGGATTTACTCACGAAGATTTCGCTGCTCTACTCGACAAGTACGACTATCACTTTAGCCCTGGTGATGTGGTCCCAGGTACTGTCTTCAGTATAGAGCCTCGCGGAGCTCTGATTGACATTGGTGCAAAAACAGCAGCATATATACCTATACAAGAAATGTCTATAAACCGGGTAGATACCCCGGAAGAAGTTCTCCAATCAAATGAAACGCGAGAATTTTTTATACTAACAGATGAAAACGAAGATGGTCAGTTAACGCTTTCCATTCGCCGTATTGAGTATATGCGTGCTTGGGAACGAGTACGGCAATTGCAAGCAGAAGATGCTACAGTTCGTTCTGGTGTTTTTGCGACTAATCGCGGTGGAGCGTTGGTACGAATTGAGGGATTGCGGGGCTTTATTCCCGGTTCTCACATTAGTACCCGCAAACCTAAAGAAGAATTGGTAGGTGAAGATCTGCCATTAAAGTTTTTAGAAGTAGATGAAGAACGCAATCGCTTAGTGCTATCCCATCGTCGAGCGCTGGTTGAGCGTAAGATGAACCGCTTAGAAGTCGGTGAGGTGGTCATTGGTACGGTACGTGGTATCAAACCATATGGTGCATTCATAGACATCGGTGGTGTCAGTGGTTTACTTCACATTTCAGAGATTTCGCACGAGCATATTGATACACCTCACAGTGTGTTTAATGTTAATGACGAAGTGAAAGTCATGATCATTGATTTGGATGCAGAACGCGGAAGAATCTCCTTGTCTACTAAACAGCTCGAACCAGAACCGGGCGACATGATCAAGAACCGTCAACTGGTATATGATCAGGCAGAGGAAATGGCTGTTAAGTATAGAGAGCAGTTGCTTGCCAAACAGCAAGGTGTTGCTGCTGCTCCTGCTGAAGTTATTGATGAAGAAATACCTGCGGCTGTTGAAGATGATGATATACCTGCAGCTATGGAAGAAGAAATACCTGCAGCTGTTGAAGATGATGATATACCTGCAGCTATGGAAGAAGAAATACCTGCAGCTGTTGAAGATGACGATATACCCGCAGCTATGGAAGAAGAAATACCACAAGCTGTTGAAGACGACGATATACCAGAAGTTGTTGAACAAGATGTACGTGCGGCTGTTGAAGAAGAAATACCCGTGGCTGTTAAAGAATAATCAATCTGTCGTTGTCAACTTTAGTATAAAGTATCAAAAAATATCTTTATTAAGAGGGAACGGCCCTCTTTTTTTATGAAAATTTTTTTATGAGAAAATAACAACGTTCCCCTCATATTGTCTTACAGCAGTTTTCACATTGATAGACTACATAGCTTGTGTAGGGGCTTTCTTTGATATTATATCGGATGTACCCAGATATTATCTATATAAAACCCTTACCCACTCCGAAACGAACTGCCTCAACTGTGGTCTATACATCTGAAAATTGCTGTAATTTAAGAATAAGTTACTGCTTTGAAACTGGCTGACATGATGGTGAACACGCAAGCTGCACGGCTGATGGTATGGGATGCTGCCCACGCTGCAGACACCACTCCACAACTTGCGGCGATTAAAGCACCCGCAGCTAAAACGTTTGCGGTAGATGTGGCAATTAAGAACGCGCAAACAGCAGTCGAGATTCTTGGTGGCTATGGAGTTACGAAAGAGTCTCAAGCAGGCAAGTTTCTTGCAGACGCTTGGATCGGATATTCCTGTGACTTCTCAGGAGATATATTACGTCTTGGTCTCGTCAACTTTATGTAACAGTGCCTCAGAGCAACTTTGATATCCGTGCGAATTTACTAGGACATCGTCCACCTTACTCCTAAAACATAGATCAACTTCTACCCAAATGCAGAAAATACTTGGAGATCTCTCCGTAAGTGGATTGAGGTTAACAAGTTGGACTGTAGCTAGGATTAAGAAGTAGAGTATAAGGATATTTTATCGGGGCAGTATTACGCAAGCTATGAAGACAAATGCGACGACTATTCAGAATGCTCCGTCAAACCAAATGCAGGAGAGTTTAGCAGAGCAGAAACTGGAGAAAGCAGTTAGTAAAAATCATATTGAACTCGGCGAAATTCCCGCAGGTGGTAGCGACCCAAATCACTTTGACTCGAAAGAGGCGTGGTATCCTATCTATTATATTGAAGATCTTGACAAGTCGAAGCTAACACCTTTTACGTTACTGGAAACAAACCTCGTTATCTGGTGGGATAGGAGTGCATCCTCTTGGCGTGTATTTGAAGACAAATGCCCTCACCGCCTTGCACCTCTATCGGAAGGCAGAATTGCTGAAGATGGTTTGTTGGAGTGTCCCTACCACGGTTGGGCTTTTTCCGGAGTAGGTAAGTGCGATCGCATTCCCCAACAGAATGAGGGTGGAATGGCAGAACTTTCCCAAAGAGCCTGTGTAAAGTCACTACCCACGACAACCCGACAAGGACTGTTGTTCGCTTATCCCGGTAAACCGGAGAATGCAGAAAAAACAAGGGTTCCGCTCATCGATGCTATAGAAGAATCCCCAGATGAATGGGTTTGCGTCAATACTTTTAGAGATCTTCCTTACGATGCGCTGACGCTTTTAGAGAACGTGCTAGATGCCAGCCACGTTCCGTACACGCACCACCGCACTGTAGGAAACCGAGCAAATGCTACACCTGTAGAGCTTGAGGTGCTGGAGTCGGGAAAACAGGGTTTTAGAGGAACATGGAAGGAGGGGCCGCGTCGAGGGACACTAGGACGACAGGATACGACTTTTATCGCACCAGGATTGATGTGGCACGACCTAACCTCTAAGCAGTTTGGCAGAACGTTAACAGTTGTCTACGCTACCCCAATCCGTAAAGGTTTCTGCCGACTCTTTGCCCGTTTCCCCTTCAAGTTTTCCTCGAAAACACCAGGCTTGTTCATCAAGCTGACACCTCGTTGGTACTCTCATATTGGACAGAACGGTGTCCTTGAAGATGACCAAATTTTCTTGCACCATCAAGAGCGTTACTTTGAGAAAGTTGGTGGTATTGATAACTTTGCCAAGGCGTTCTACCTACCAACTAAGGCCGATAGCTTTGTATTAGAATTGCGTCAATGGGTGAAGCAGTACACTGCTGATCCTTTTTCTGGAGCAACCTTACCTCCAGCTTTGCCGAGAGAACAGTTGCTGGATAGGTATCACTCGCATACCAAACACTGCGCTAGTTGTTCTACAGCAAGAGCGAATATTCATAGGCTCAGGATGGGAGTGGCAGTGACTAGTGCGATCGCTTGGGCATCCACGCCTTTTGTCCTCACCCTTACCCACCGTGACAACATAGTGTTGGCAGCATTTATGACGATGGCATTCCTATTTCTTGGTGCTACGTGGTTTGGACTCGGTAAGTTAAAGGAGCGATTTGACTTTGGCCGAAATGTACCTCCGCGAAACCTTGCTGAGAAAAAGGAAATGGGGAATAGGTCATAGTTAGAAAGAATCATTCCTAATTCCTAATAGACTCAGTTCGTGAAAATTAATTATGCGGTTGTTGAAATCCGTGGGTTTGGGCGAGGAAAGCCGTACCCTACACAGAACGCCCTTACATCATTGATGATAATGTCTCATTAGTACTCACTTAACCCACCGCATCGTCTCAACACAGTTGTCCTCTGCTGAGATACCACTCTAGTTTGTTTGAGTTGAGGCAAGGGAAAATCTTTTGATATTGGTTTTGGTTTTTCGCTTGCCGTCTGTATACCGGGTTGTTTTTCTAAACGCTGTCTGATGTCTAAGTTAGGTTCGGGAAATCTCGAACCGTTATGATTTATAAGGTTCTCCGGTTGAGTATCCGATAGCTCTGAAAAGAGGCTTGGTACAGAGACTGATAAGAATTGCTCATCATCAATTTTTGCCATTTGTGAATACACTCCTAAGTATTGCTTAACTTAATTCAGTAGTCTGCTTCTAGTAAGTCAGGATAAAAAATCACTTCGACATGCTTATGCTCTTTGTAGATTTCGATATTTAAGCATCAAGTAATTTTCCGTATACACCCTCTTGGCTGTATACTGCTGGCAAGAAATGCCCATTAAATACGGGCATTTCTTGCCAGCAGTGTCGGCAAAACCAATAAACTTCAGCTCCACGTATATGTCGTAGAAGTCGGCTAGAACAGCTTGAACAATTATTCATTTTTCGTCGAAATCCTAATGGGGCGATTACAAAAAGTTGTCTAGCTTGTGTCAAAGAAGAAATCACAAAACCTGTTTAATCATCGTAATTTTTCTCACAAAAATCTTCCGAAAAAATACACAAAATTAGTCGGGGATCAAATTAAAGTTATAGTAAACTTTGCTTCTTTACAAGAAAATACTTAAGTGAATATACTAGTCTTACATTTAAATGATCACTAGTTCGGAAATAAGTTATCGCTTTCTATCTTAGATAAGATTTACTTATTTTCTGTAGACTACATAGATGCTCCCTGCCGTAACAGATGGAAATTAAGACACGCAGCGTCAGCGCCAATGAACGCATCTGTTCAGAACTTTTCAATGTAAATTATTTGTGCAGAATTCAATTGGAAGCAATACTAAAGCTCTGTGTGATGGTAACAACCGCAGTCTGAACAAATTTACATAAACATTCTACTATATCATCCTATTAGATGATGTCACTCATAAATTCATAACGATATGTTAAAGGTACCAGAAGTTTAGTGAACTCTGGAGACTAGATTTATGAAAAAGATTATTCCGGCTAGTATTCTAGCCTTGGCTGTTGCCACTGGATTTTTATTTAACAATAAGCCTGCTCAAGCTGATGGCTCCAACCATGGCGGCTCTGCTCGTGGCTCTAACCATGGCGGCTCTGCTCGTGGCTCTAACCATGGAGGCTATGCTCGCGGCTATCATCATGGAGGCTATGCTCGCGGCTATTACCATGGTGGCTATGCTCGCGGCTACTACCATGGTGGCTATGGTGGTTTTGGTGGCTCTTTCTATGGCGGCTATTCGCCTTTCTACGACGGTGGATTCGGTCCATACCCATTAGCCTCTTGCTATCCGGATGTACGCGAAAACTCTGCCTATCACCCTCAAGCTTACGCCGACGGTTACACCCAAGGACAGAGAAGTTCTGCAGATGGTGACAAGTACGAACGGAGAACTGCTGGTGGTGAATTTGCTCGTGGCTTTAAGGACGGTTATTACGGTAAGGAATTTGTCGGCCAGAAAATCGTCGTTCCTGACAGATATGTATCGGGTGGCTGCGGTTTTTATTGATTTTAAATAAGACTTTAGGAACTGTAAGGCGATTTTTGTCAGTCTTGACATATGACTCTATCATAGTTTGAGCCATTCTCACTATGTTCCAAAGTTCAGATAACAAATCTGTACAGTCATATGCCAAATAAAGTCCGTTTAATCTGGGTCTTGACTGCGCTATCAGTGATTGGTATCAGTGGGTGTCATGGAGGCGATCGCACAAAGCCGCTTTCCACCTTGACTCCTACTAATACACCTATTGCCCACAATAATACCAACACAAGCAGTGTTCCTGAACCTGAGGCAGCCGAGGAGCGTCCGGTGGTTGTGACTACCAACAATATTGTTTGTGGCTTAACTCAAAAAATTGCAGCTAATACTATTGATCTTAAGTGCCTGAATGCTTCAAGCGTAGCTTCCCACATCTACCAATCAACACCAGAGGATGTTAGAGCGATTGAGCAGGCTAAGTTAATTCTTTACAGTAATTATAATTATCAACCAAGCTTGAGCAAGCTGATTCAAACTAGCTCTTATCCTGCATTAAAAGTTGCCGTAGATGAAGCTGTTGCCAATCCGCCACAGTTAGTAGCAGATAGCAAGATAGGCGAACCGCAGGCTTCTCAAACTATACAGAATGGCATCAGTATGGCAGAAGTGATCGCTCAAACTTTGTCGCAATTAGAACCCAACCAAGCGGCACTTTACACGGCAAATAAGCAAAGACTGACTCATGAACTGACTCAGATCAATACTTGGAATCAATCGGAGACGACTCATCTTCCAAACACTCAACAGCAGTTAACCTCTGCACAAGAGCTTTCTGCCTACTTGAATCCTAGCGCTTGGCCAGATATTAACGAACAGGCAAGATTGGCTAAAGTCCCAGTCATAATGTATCACGATATTCTGCCTGAAAAACAAGTGTTCTTTGATGTGACTCCCAAGGAGCTTGAACAGCATCTACAAATGCTTCACGACGAAGGTGTCACTCCCATCAGTCTCGATCAGTTAGTGATGCATCTAAGAACTGGATTACCACTACCCGAAAAGCCAATTTTGCTAACCTTTGATGATGGCTATGGCGGTCATTACGAGTATGTTTATCCTTTATTGAAAAAATACGGTTATCCAGGTGTTTTTTCAGTTTATACATCTAATGTTGGTAAAAACACTGGAAGAACTCATGTAACGTGGGAGCAACTGCGACAAATGGCAGCTGATCCATTAGTCACAATTGCATCTCATAGCGTCACCCATCCTTTAGATATGAGAATATTATCAGAAGGTCAGATTCAGGTAGAGGTAACGGAATCCAAACGCGAACTAGAAGCACAGCTACGTATTCCCATGCGCTACTTTACCTATCCCTCAGGTAAATATGATGAGCGGGTGACAAATTGGGTTCGACAGGCAGGGTATGAGGCGGCACTGACTATGAACGATCTCGAAGATCGCTTTGCTGGTGAGTCGAAAGATTTGCTAGCAATTGATCGCATCGGACAGGGAAATTTACAATCTGCGATCGCTCAAGCTCGGGGTGGAACTCAACAAAGTGGAAATCAAGAGTTGGATCGTCGGCAACTCCACTCAAAAAGGGTCAAGTTGCGATCATATTTAACGAATCGCAACAACACAAAGAGTTCTCAGAAAGAAAACAAGTAAAAGACTGGTCAGGTTGTGAAGGGAAATACTATTATGTCATCTGAGGCAATTAGCTATGTCGTGAAGATGATAGATTCTTTACCTGAAGACTTACAAGATAAAGTTGTAGAGCATATAAAAGAATATCTTGATGATTTGTTTGACGAACTTCAATGGGACGAGTCATTTAAGAAAACGCAACAACAATTAATAGCAGCAGCCAGACGTGCTAGGCAAGACATTGCCTCTGGACTTGCTATTATAGATATCGCCACCATAGAAGCTTGTAATAGCACTAATGGTACTGTTGCTTACTCTTATATGCCTTAACCCGTCACGAATGGCCCCACCTTGGTAAGAATTTCCAATAAGATTTGCTTTTCTGCTGCCACTACTTGCAAATCAACTTCCTGCGCTTGTACTTGAGCCAATAAGTCAGTTTTTTGGACTGCCAAGCTCAGCAGAGTTCCTAATAGTGTTGCAAATTGAATTTCAGCGATTTTCCAGTTGCGAGTTTGGGCACACTGGTGAATGCATAGCAAGCCCCACATATCTTTATCTTTGACTAGCGGTACAACCAAGTTTGCTTTCACCTGAAGTTGAGAGAGCATTTGAACATAGCAATCTTTTAACCCTGCATTGTGGATATCAGTGATCGCTCGAATGCGTCCCTGACGATATTGAGTAGCATATATTTCCTTAAAGCAGATATCTTGAATTTTCACGGAAAAAGCCGAAATAAAGTCTGGTGACACATCCTCTGAAACAATCTCACCTTCAGCAAATTCTAAATTAGGGTTAAAGCGGTAAATCACAACCCGATCAGCATCAAGGGCACGACGGAGTTTTCCAATTGTTGTCTTGAAAATCGAATTGAAGTCAAGGGATTGCTGGATACTAGCAATTACTTCAAATAAAATTAGCTGTCTGTTTGTTTCCTGTTGCGATAAATCAATAGACTCTTGGGGTTGAAGAACCAAGTTGGTATTGAGCGTATGCACCTGTTGGTTGAGCTTATACTCGTGAATTGCTGAGGCGAATTGTTTACCTAGTTGTTGAACTAATTCAATCTCGTCAGTAGTCCACTCGCGAGTTTGTGCCTTTTTAGATTCTTGCCAAATCTCAAATGATTGACGAGGGTACAATTGACGTTGATCTGGATCGAACTGCCCTGCCCATAAAGTATCTGTCTCAATTTCGTTCCCAAAAACACTTAGGTACCCCACTAATTGTTGACGATGTTGGAGTGGCACGATCAATATACTGCGAATACTGGTTGGTCGGAAAGCGACTTGCAGATTTCTTAACTCTGTAATTTTATATATGTCTGAAATTGCCCATACCTCATACTTATCAGACTTATAGTGTTCCTGCCAGACGCAATATTGCTCCATCAGAGGATATCTTGCAGTCTCTGGCATCACAGGTTGAGTTCCACAAGTATAAACATTGAAATAATTGCCAGAGTTTTCTCGGCTATTTACTGAGTTTGTAATACTATTACTGTTGTGGATATTAGAGACTTTATCTCTTATGTAGAGTCTGCCACCACAACCATTCAATACTGCGACAGTTTCTTCTAAAGCTGATTGTAACTCGATGGTCGGCAGTGAATGTAGTAAAGTGTTAATTTTATTGATGATGTCTTCCCTTATGGCTTTTTCACGCCCTTGGGTGATGAAAGCATAGCGAGCGATCGCCATCGAAAGCTCATTGGCTACCATCTGCATCACTTCCAATTCCTTGTCCAGAATCGAACGTGGTGTACTGTTATGAGATACCAGCAACCCCCAGAGACTTTCGTGATGGAAAATAGGTACTACTATGGAAGATTTTACACCCATTGCCATCAGATATTCAATGTGACAGGGATCTACTGCCCGGTAACGAACCTCATCAGATCTCACGTCACCATTTTCCAACTCATATAAGGAACTCTGACCAATTTGTTGAGTATCAACATTGACAACAGAACGTACTCGTGACTTGATAAACAGTTCACGGGCATGAGGTGGAATGTCATCTGCGGGAAAATTTAGTCTTAATAGTGATGGCAACCGATTATCTTTTATCGATTCAGCAACAACCTGACCACTGCCATCCGGATAAAATTTGTAAATCTTAACTCTATCAGTGTTGAGAAACGAATGTAACTCAGTTACTGTTGTGGTTAAAATTTCTGGTAACTCTGGTTTTTGACGAATATAATTTCTAATGCGATGCCCCAGATTTTCTGGCTCCACACTTAAATGCACTTCTGGTTTTCTGCTAGGATTCATTAAAAATCAATGAGAAAAATTAGTAATCATTGTTATTATATTTAGGTAATTTGTGTGTCTCAAAGAGAATTACGCATTTTTGTTTACAATATTTTACATTGTTTTCCTGTTAGTCAGTAAATATACTATTTTCCGGGCGGAATGCTAGTGGTAGCAAGTTCATGCCTCTTTGACTCCCAATTCTTCGGTGAGACGGCTCAAAGCTTGGAGGTGAACGACCGAAACTAGGATAGATACGGGTGCCCTTACAGAAACATTGACACTATTGTAAAGCAGCTGCGCGTCCAATATTACTCCTTATACTTAAATGTTAATACTTAGAATTAGTGCAGCTTTATTTAAAATTGTCACGTATGCTTTTGCTAGATCGCTTAGATTTAGGATTTGTTGATTTCTTTGGAGAAATCGGTTGAAACTGTGAAACAAATTTCTCTGGAGAATCGAGAGGTAGCTGAGTTATTCCAAGTCGTGTAAAATTAGCCCAAGCTTCATCGTTGAGTAAGTTGATCGCCGCATTAGAATCAACGGATGCGATGATTTCCATCAGAGATTGCCATCCCGAACGCAATAACTCAATATTTGAATCTTCTACAGAAATCTCACCTAAGAATGAAATTGCAATTCCTAAACTTTCTGAATACACGGGTACCTTGTTTAACTTTAACCCCTGAGATACTACCTTCAACCACAGGGGATATTCTTGCCAGTTATTCTTATGCAACTGTTTTAATCCATAGTCTTCCATCTCCAGTAAATCCCAGCAAAGAAAGGCGTCTGCTGTTAATTGGCACAACTCATTTAAGGAGACTTGTTGTTGGGCTTCTAGATCTGCTAACCAGTTTGATGCTTTTTCGAGAATTTGCTTACCCTGTCTAACTTGGATAGTATATTTATTTTCGATAACATCAAATAAAATAAAAATTGAGATAGCTTGCCAGTAAGTTTGAGATTCACGCGCTATATAACAATTAGTTACAATTTTGCCATTATCAGGTACATGAATTCCTAATCCTGAAGCTTGAATAAGTGACTGAGCTTCCGTAATTGTCAAACTACTAATATCGGAAATTAGATTTTCTATAGATACAACTTCTGATAAATCTGGTAAATCTACCACTTTTTCTGATAGAGACTCAAACTGAAATTTAATATTTTGCTGAAAGGGATCGGCGATCGCATAGATTTGTTTCATTTGTGGTGGTAGCGAAACAGTCCCTTGCTTGTAAAATTCACGTCCTTGAGGTGTGATGACAAGCGCTCCTGTTTCAGAAACTTCCAAACTCTGTAAGCCTTTAAGATTTACTGTCGTACTTTGAACAAAGACAATATCTAACCCAAGTATTTCTGCCAACTCCTTTACCGTCGGGGGAGGTACAAACTCAATACTTGCACGCAAAATAAATTCCTCAAGTACGTTAAACTTCCGTGGTTCGCTAACAGTAACCTCAACTGGAGTTTGCAACACCTTATAGCGAAACTGATGTGCAGCTAAAACTACTAAACTCGGACTTGGATTTTCAATTTGCTCTACTAACGAACTCAATTTATCATCAATAAATTTCGATTTATGTATCGGATGTCTTGGATTTGCTGGAGAATTATTGGGAATGTTAGATTTCTTCTGTTTGGGAGAGATCATAAAATAACTTCAAAATCTTAAATTACAATATTCGTCATATAGCCATCCTGAATCAAACGGTCAAAAATCATAATTCGATAACAGCTTTCAAGGAAATCAGGATTCTGATACTTTCATTTTTATCAACTTAAAGAGGATTCGTTAGTAGAACACAAATATCTAATCCCTCTATAAGTAGATTGACGCAAAAAACATAAATATGCAAACAAATGTTAATAGCCATCATATCTGATTAACAACTGTAAGAGCGGGTTTAACAAGATTGTCCGTTTTTATTGACAAGTTGTTCGATTAAACCCGCCTCTACATGCCCAGAACACCTCGCTAATGTAGAGTTGCGTTGATTTACGCAGAATTGAAGTTGTAGTTAGAGTGCCGACATTGCCACTGTACGGTTGTTGGCCGCAATTATTTTGATAGCAGCAGTGATCGCAGCACGTAATTACTGTTGATGACATTTGGACTATTCATGATGACGAGTGAGCAAAACGCATTCTACCTACCTTGGTAAAAAAAAGTGCTCATAAGCAGATTTGATGATTTCCTAAAGCTCAACGTTAGAATGCGGGTTGTAGCTGGACTTACGTATAAGTTTTGATTAATCGCTGCCCTACTCTCATTCCTCCAGAACGGAATGACAATACTTTTCGCCGCCTAATCCACCTTAATTTAATTTCGTGTAAGCTACTAATATGAGATAGATTAACCCACATGAAGGTACAAGGCAACGGGCAAGGCAAGATTTTAACCACAGAGGAACTGCGGTTACTATTTACCGATGGATTAATCACGTCACGCGATCGAGCTCTGTTTGGCATCTGCCTCTACACTGGTTGCCGTGTTAGTGAAGCGTTGGCACTCCAGACCACTGACCTGAAGTCCGGAACCATCACCTTCAGGAAGTCTACCACCAAAGGAAAGCTAAAAACCCGCGTTGTAGATATTCAATCAGGACTAGCAGATATCTTGGCAGAATATCAACAAAAGCCTGGAGCATTGTTTCCTGGTTTGCGCGGTGTGACTGAGCGGATGACACGGTTTACTGCTGACAAAGTTCTTAGGAATGCTTGCCAGCGTGTTGGCTTAGTTGGTGTCAGTACACACTCTTTTAGGAGAACAGCACTAACAATGATGTCTAGTGCTGGCGTTCCCTTGCGGCACATTCAGGAAATCAGTGGACACAATGACTTGGGGACATTGCAGCGCTACTTGGAAGTGACACCAGAGCAACGCTTGAAGGCTGTTTCTGTGATTGGGTTTTGAGGGAGATCACTTGGATTGGATTTTTTTAGACCGGAATAGTGTAGAATACCGTTTTACCAACTTTCGGTGATTGGGCATCGGGTAGGGTATGAGCGTGCAGAAATATGACAAAACTCGACGCAACTTTAGTTAGCGTTACCGCCAGGGCAATCTGATTCTTATCGTTTTACCAACAATCGGTTAAAAGTTGGTATTTACAAGTCGATGGGTGGTAGTATCCACCTTAGTGTCAGCCGTTTGCTCTTCCCTGGGTCCTAAGTTTAACCAAACATTCACAAAAATTTATCAAGAATATGTCTCTTTTCTCTATATGTTTCTAAGTAGAGTTCCATAAATTCTCTACTATTGTTCATCATGAAAATTTATAAAGCTTTGCTTGGATTGACAATTGGTGTACTTTCCACAGTCAGCATTTTGAATATCTGGAACATTCATGAGGTAAAGGCTGAATCTGAAATTAATACCAATAAAGAACAAGCAGGTTGCAGCAACTTTGTCACTGGTACATATCTTGCAACAATTAAAGATGCCAATGGAAACTTTGCTTCACGTGCGCTGATTACTCTTACGAAAGAAGGCAACTTGATTGTTGACGACTCAAACCAAGGTGGTATTTCGGGTCAGTTTGATGCTTTTACCACTTCTCAGGGCATTTGGGTATGTAATGGAAGGAGGGCGATTACAGCGAGGGCACTCAACTTTAGTATCTCAAGCTCTGGCAGTACCGGGATTGCAAGAAATGATTATAGCGCTACCTTTAATCCGAAAACTCAAACGGTAGAAGGGACAATTGATCTGAGTTTTTTTGGGCTACGAGATAATCCACTACAGGGGAATGGACAAAATGGAGGGTCATTCTCCTTTACAGGTCAATTTGTCACCGCGAGATAGGATGAGAGTTAACTCGCAGCTTTTTTATTACTGTTAATTTGTACGAGCGCACCTTTTTGATAGCGGCGCTCGCTGGGTAGGTCGGGGAGGCGAAATGCTCCTAAAACAAAACTCAGGTCACTGACAAAGCGGTAGAGATGTGTATTAGGTAATGAGCATACTGAGTGCTCAAAGTTGTGATGATGGAGCAACCAGCAGGAGAAGACGCGAACGGCAACAGTCTGTGTGTTTCCGGTTAGGTGCGCTCGCCTACGGGGCAGAGTCCATTGCATGACAGGGCCTTCTCACGTCAGTACAAATTATGTATAGATATCTTTGGTGTTAAACTGCCATTAGATCTCTCCGGAAAACAATGTAGAGACGTTACATGTAACGCATAATTAATTTCTGGAGATGTCTATTGGTTTTGGGTTGGGCTGTAGCTTAACTCCACCAACAACTTCCGTGATAACACACTCCGACCTTGATGAAAAATCTAGCTCTATTATCTGTCACAGTCCTTGCTGCCACATTTGGAGCGATGTTCGGGACAATGCAAGTAGCTTCTGCTTTAAATTGGAACTGGAATTATTCTGGTACTGGCATAACGGCGAGTGGCACTTTCACCACTAATGACACCCCTAATGATTTGGATTTTTACCAGATTTTTGAGATTACTGGTACACGAAATGGTGAAAAAATTACTGGTCTGCAACCTGCGGGGACTTCAATACTGGGAAACGAACCTTTTAATGTTGATAATTTAATTAGTCTTAATACTCAGCAGTTAACGGGTGATGGTTTTGGGTATTCCACCGAGCGGGGAAACTATTCTAGTCCGTTTTTCGCTAGTTTTTTGCCAACACCGGGTTATTTAGAGGTTTTTTCTGCCCAGCCAATTGTACCTGGTTTTGAAAATTTGGGACTGGAAGATAGTGAGTTACCTATTAGTTTTTCTGCAACCATAATCACTGTTCCTGAATCTACCTCCATCCTTAGCTTACTCATCCTTGGCACTATCGGCGCACCTTTGGCACTCAAGCGTAAGAAGCGGTCGCCGGATTATTTTTAGTCAAAAGTAGTTTCGGTCTACTGACTTTCGGGGGTGTAGGGTGGCGAGCGTCGAGAGCCACCCTACACCCCTCAAAATGATTATCATTTTGATTAATTGTATTTGGAAGTCCCTTAGCAAGGAATCGCACAATTTCTCGTGGTTGTGAACGGCGTCACCACATAAGCGTGTTTTGGTAGAGTCGAGAGGCGGTATTATCCGCCGTCCCTCTCTGTTAGATCCGAGCGTGCCGTAGGGTAGGTAGCCAGCGAGTTACCAATATTGGCACTTTTCCAACCACCCCCCTCCAAACTACGCATGACCGTTTCCGTATCACGTAGCTTTCCGGTAATCTTTACGTTTGAGAGCATCACCGTCGTAGCGTCCATACTGAATTTTCTCGTGGCACTGACGGCAAACCAAAGCGTGTTTTACGTTTGCGTGCTGACATTTTAACCATCCATTCTGGGCGTTCAGAGCATCCCTTTTGCTTAAGGTCTGCTAACTTGCGGATATGATGGACTTCAATATTGTCCGTTACGCCGCAAATTTCACATTCTTGGGCTAAGAGGCGTTGAACAACTTCGCTACGTCCGTTCCAGATTTTCGATATCTGGTGATCATCAATTTTGACCCACTTATTCCATCGCAAAGAAACACCACCAAAATAAGTTATGAGAGGTTTCTTTAAGTCACGTTCCACTGTTACAAGTAGTACTTTATAAGTCCCATCTTTTGTATCAATGGTGGTGCGATATCGCTTGTAAATTTTCTGACAAGTAGTTTTGAACTTCTTAGCCAAGGTTTTTACAAGGGAAAGCTCCATAACTCGTTTGAGTGAAGATAGCGTATGGAGGTTGTAAGCCATGCGGTAGTATTGGACTACTCCTCGATACTCCGCTTGATACTGGCTAACTATGCTGTAGGCATCGTCATTGACTCTTTGCATTAGATGTATGGGCTTTCCCTTGCGCATATATTTGACGCAACGGTCTTTAATTACGCTTTTGGGAACCCTCAGCCCCACACTACCATTGATACATCTTTGACCACGATGGTCATGTTTATCATCGGCATGTAGTATATGGATTTCGTAACCCAGGAATTTAGCAGCTTCGTCACGCGCATGGGTAACGAGCGTCTTTTCATCACTGAGTTCCAGTTTTAATTCGTCACGTAAAAACGTGGCGATTTTCTGTTTGATATCCAACGCTTCGGATTTTGAACCTATTACCCCTAACAGGAAATCATCGGCGTACCTTGTGTACCAGAGGCGACGAAAGTTTGGGTCATTGGGGTCGCGGGATGGAATAGACTGTGCCTGTTGGTTCAGTTTCCCTGCTTCTGCCAGTTTTCCCGCTTTTCGTGCTTTTGATGCAGCTAAAGTTAATTCCCTATACGGTGGGTAAACACTCCGTCGTTGACCGCGTGTGAAGGCTTGTATTAATTCTTGTTCGACATATTTATCCAGTTTGTCTAGTACCAAATTGGAAAGAATTGGACTTACAACTGCACCCTGCGGTACTCCACTGTAGGTGGAATTGTATTTCCAGTTTTCCAGGTATCCTGCATCCAGCAATCCCTTGATTAGTCGAATAAAGCGATTATCATGGATTTTATCAAGCAATATGTTTAACAGGATAGTATGGTCTATTCTGTCAAAGCACGCGCTGATATCTCCCTCGATAAACCACTTTGTAGCTCGACCTTTTTGGGTAATTTCCTTCAGGGCAGTATGGCATCCGCGTTGTGGTCGGAAACCGTGAGAATGTTGGCTAAATTGTGGCTCGTAATAAGCTTCTAGTATGGAGTGAATAACTTCTTGAAGTAATTTATCCGTCCAAGAAGGCATACCGAGAGGTCGCAATTTGCCGTTCTTCTTTGGTATGTAGGTACGTCGTACTGGTGTCCATTTATAACGCTCGTATCTGAGAGCCTTAATGATGGCATTAATTTTCTCCAGGGACATCCCGTCCACTGTTTCCGGCGTAGAGCCCGGTGTCATTGCACCTGCGTTGCTGTTTAGCTTAGCATAGGCGCGTAAGTACAAGTCTGGGTTGTATAGAAGTCGATACACATTTTCTACTGGCAACCCACGTTGCCCACGTTCCCGTATGATGTTCAGTATCGTTTCGGCTGTTCGCATCTCGCGTACCTCTTTCGATTTCTGTTCCATCCAATTACCTGTGACACTTCGCCATGTAAACGGCTCTCCCGTTCTCCCTGGTGGGGCGTTATTCCCACGACTACTATTGTCACTCCGTCACCATAGGACTCGCGTCCCGTAGGTAATCCCATGTTCCGTCACTGATGAACGTATCAAGAACGACTTAGGCTCCTACTCATATCCTTAAATGAGTTCATTACTCATCGCTCCAAGGTCAGGGTGTACCATTAACGAAAGTTGATTTAATGGTTACCTCGGACATCGGTGTACAGACGTGATACCGAAGGATGTGCGCTTCCACCTCTGGATATTAGGGTTTAAGCAGTCTAGCTTTTAGCCATATCGTTCAGGCGTTGCGGGACTGTAATGTACACGTCTTCTATTACTTCCCGCTTTACGAACATGCTCTTGTCCCCTCGCCCTTTCGGGTCTAGGTTAGTTGTTCGCCTTGGAGTCATTACCCTGAACTCCAGCCAACTGTGTTGGCAATTCAATCAGTGCGTACCACGGCGCACCATTTCTGTGCACTCGGCTCCCGATATTCTAGGGTTTCCCCTTGCTCATGTGGATGTAGTCATGACAACTCTCATGTATAGCTAGAAGGTTTTTCGTCTTCCAGTTATTATGGTTGCCATCTATGTGGTGTAAATGTACACGTTCTTCACTGAACATCCTAAGACCGCAGTGTCCACAGGTATGATTTTGCCGTTTTAGGGCTTTAGAGGTTTCACCATCGTAGAGCTTGCTGTTACGCTCGCTCCAATAGGTTGTATCTCCATCAAAGGGTGATTTATTTCCTCTGACGTTGACATGTTTGTTTTCGGAGTAGGGAATCGCTGGGAATGCCTTGTCTAGTAATTGCTTGCTAGAGTATCGGGTATTCTTTGCTTCCTTATTGAACACCTCAAACGCTCGTTTTTGGATGAAGTGCAGCGAGTTTCGCGTCCCATCCATCTTGCAGAACTTGTGGTAATTCCTCCATCCTCTAACCAAAGGGGCTAATTTCTCGGCTTTAACCTTGGAGCCATAATTCGAGTTGTTGACGATGACTTTTACTTTCTGGCGAAAAGCTGGAACTTTAACCGTTCCAAACATTGGTGATTTACGAATGAGATATGCAACATTAAATACGAATACTAATGTCACAATTATTGGCATGCTAGGAAGTAATAATAGTATTGTTCCATATGTTCATAAAAATAATCATCGTTTATATCGAATATTTCCAGGTACTCAATCACAAGCATTAGAAAGAATTAAAAAAGATGAGCATTGGACTTGGGGAGTAAGATTTCTTGCTTTAATAGGAATGTGGTATGGCTTTAGAGTTATAGCCGAACCAATTAATATAGTTTTAGATTTTATTCCTATTTTTGGGTCAATTGGTAGGCTAACTACTGGCTTCTCAACATTAATAATTTCTTTGACTTTAACAATATCGACAATCATTATATATCACTTAACAAGCAATCTGCTTTATATTGCGATCGCCATCCCGATAGCATTTATAATCGTTGGTATTCTTTTCCGTAAAAGATAGCAATTAATTATAGGTCAATACCGTTCGTAGCGTGCGAATTTATTCCTCTTTTGTCACTCTAGGCAGATTGCTAGGGACAGAGCAGAATCCTTTATCTCAAAGTGAATTTTTGAAGGATGACGCGGTTGTCTGTCAGACTAAAACAGGAAAAAAGCTGACTGTCGCTTTTTCTTCTTCTGTAATTGAGACTGAGATCAAAGGCTTACAAAATTTTGTTTATATTGGTCGGGATATCACACAGCGTCAGCGAAGCGAACAACTTCTTCTTGTCGAGCATACAACAACGCGGATCTTGGCTTCCTCGGCAACGCTTTCTGAAGCAACAACGAAGATCTTATCTGCTATCTGTTCTCAATTAGAATGGGACTTGGGAGAATTCTGGAGCGTAGATCCGCAAGCTGACGTGCTGCGACTCAGTTCCATCTGGTACAGACAGAGTTTCAATTCTCCACCTTTTGAGTTGGTTTCCGAGCAGATTCGCTATCTACCAAACCTCGGACTGCCCGGTCGAATTTGGGCGAACGGTGAATCTGCTTGGATTGATGACGTTATCGATGATGAAGACTTCCTGCGAACCGAAAGCGCTGCTAAAGAAGGGCTACACGGAGCTTTTGGTTTTCCTATTAAATGTGGAAGCGAAGTTAAAGGCGTTATGACCTTCTTCAGCCGCAAAACTCAAGAAGTTCAGTCAGATTTGCTAGCAATGATCGCAGTTATCGGTAGCCAAATTAGTCAATTCATGTTACGCTTTCAAGCTGAGGCAGCATTGAGAGAGAGCAAAGAGCGCTTTCGCAGTGCATTTGACTACACTCCGATTGGAATGGCCCTAGTGACATTAGATGGTCGTTGGCTATTCAGAGCAAGAATTGCTGAGCAAAACTCTTCAAGATCTCACTTATTCAGACGACCGAGAAATCGATAAAGGTTGTGTGCGCCAACTGTTGTTAGGTGAAATTCGTTACTATCAAACTGAGAAGCGGTACTTACACAAGCTCGGACATTTAGTATCGGTTCTCTTAAGCATATCGCTGGTGCATGACGTTCAGGGTCATCCACTGCATTTTATTGCTCAGATTCAGGATATTACAGAGCGCAAGCAGGCCGAGAACGCCCTTAAACAGAGTGAGCAGCGATTTCGCTCAATGGCAGACAGCGCTCCTGTCCTCATGTGGATGACCGACGCCGATGGGCTATGCACCTATGTAAACCATTGGTGGTTGGACTTTACGGGTCGGACGTTAGAGCAGGAGTTAGGTTTTGGATGGACTACAGGCATACCCACTAACGAGTTAGAACGCTATAATACTCTCTGGCAAAGGGCTTTTGCAACGCGAGAGTCCTTGTGGATCGAACACCGACTGCGCCACTACACTGGTGCGTATCGGTGGATTTTAGTGTCAGGATCGCCACGCTACGTAGGCACAGAGTTTTTCGGATACATTGGTTTTTGTGTGGATATCACTGAGCATAAAAATGCTGAAGCTATAAGATATGAAAGTGAAGAAGGCTTCAAGAGTATTATGAACAGCAGTCCGGCTGTTGCTTTTTTAAAAGACTCACAAGGGCACATCCTTTACGTTAACAAGACATTAGAGCGCAATTTTAATGTCGAATTGACCGATCTGCAGGGGAAGACAGATTTCGATTGGTTGCCAGAAGAAACAGCAAAACAGCTGCGTGAAAATGATATCTACGTTCTTTCTACAAGTAATACCAAACAAGTCGTTGAAATTATTCCTGCACCAGATAGATGTTTTCATTACTGGTTAGTGTTTAAGTTTCCCCTTACAGACGCTAAGGGACGACAGTTACTTGGAGGTGTGGCAATTGACATCACCGAACTCAAACTCCTGGAACAACAGCTTTTTGAAGAAAAAGAACTGGCTCAAGTCACATTACAATCTATCGGGGATGCCGTGATTACTACTGATGCCTCTGGCAAGATAAAATATCTCAACCCAGTTGCAGAACAACTCACTGGCTGGAGTTTGCAAGATGCACAAGCAAAGCCTTTGGCAGAAGTATTTAGGATCGTCAACGAAACCACCCATCTGACTGTAGAAAATGCTGTAGAAAAAGCCTTGCGTTCTGGATCTACTGTAGATTTTACCAAAGATAGTGTCTTAATTAGCCGCGACGGCACCGATATTGCTATTGACGAATCTGCTGCACCCATTCGTGCTAAGGACGGTCAAATTATCGGTGCTGTCATGGTATTTCAAGACGTTTCCCAGACACGTAGCATGGCACGTCAGTTATCTTGGCAAGCTACTCACGATGCCTTAACCGGACTCTTTAACCGCAAGGAATTAGAACAACGTTTGGAACTTGCCTTAAGCAGCGCTAAGAGAGAAAGTCAACAACACGCACTGTGTTATCTAGATTTAGATCGATTTAAAATTGTTAATGATACCTGCGGTCATACTGCTGGCGATGAATTACTGCGCCAAGTCGCTACACTGTTTCAAGGCTCGATGCGCTCCTCTGATATTTTAGCACGTTTGGGCGGTGATGAGTTTGGGATTCTGCTTGAAGGTTGTCCACTAGAATCAGCATTGCGAATTGCTAACACGCTTTTACAACGTATCCAAAAGTTTCGTTTTGTTTGGCAAGATAAAACTTTCACAATTGGTGTCAGTATCGGTCTAGTCATCGTTAATGCAGAAAGTTTAAATATTAATAGTATATTAAGTACTGCTGACGCAGCTTGCTACATGGCTAAAAATAAAGGGCGCAATCGCGTACATATTTATCAAACGAACGATAGTGAGTTGGCTCTAGCTAAAGGAGAAACGCAATGGGTTATGCGAATTGCTCAAGCTCTTGAAGAAAACCGTTTTTGCCTTTATCACCAGAAAATTGTCTCCACCTCCTCAACTCAACCTCATCGAGAACATTACGAAGTCCTCCTGCGCCTCAATGATGAAATGGGTAACGTAGTGTCGCCAATGGCGTTTATTCCAGCAGCTGAACGCTACAATTTCATGCAAGCGATCGACCGTTGGGTTATCAATAAATTGTTTGCTCGTCTCGGCCAAAGGAAATGGAGCCGTTGCACTAGTGAGTCCGGTAATTATGGCTGTATATATGCTATTAACCTCTCTAGTGCTAGTATCAATGAAGACCAATTCATAGATTTTCTGCGCGAACAGTTGGCATTACACCAAATTCCACCACAGGTGATTTGTTTTGAAATCACTGAAACAGTTGCTATTGCCAATCTGGGAAAAGTCGCTTCCCTGATCCATGCCCTTAAAGAACTTGGCTGTCGTTTTGCTTTGGACGATTTTGGCAGTGGCATGTCCTCCTTTGGCTATCTTAAACACTTACCTGTGGATTATTTAAAAATCGATGGTAGTTTTGTTAAGCATATTGTAGAGGAGCAAATTGATTCGGCAATGGTACAAGCCATCAATCAAATTGGGCATTTGATGGGTATTCAAACGATCGCTAAGTTTGTAGAAAATCAGGACATCTTTGAAAAAATTAAAGCGATTGGGGTGGATTATGCACAGGGTTTTGGTATCGCCAAACCACAGCCTTTATGTTTCACTTAGCAGGCGCAAAGCTTGGAAAGTGAGTACACTACTTTGTGGGATCTGTTATGCAAGACTGTTCGCCTGGGCTACTGCATCGGTTACTAAACCGTCTTTGACGTGAATGGTGCGGTGAGTTTGGGCAGCGACATCCGGTTCGTGCGTTACGATCACAATCGTGATGCCTTGAGTGTTTAATTCAGTCAGCAAATTCATCACTTCGTGAGAGGTTTGAGTGTCTAACGCGCCAGTGGGTTCGTCTGCCAGAACAAGCGCAGGGCGGTTGACGAGGGCACGGGCGATCGCTACTCGCTGCTGCTGTCCACCAGACATCTGGTTGGGACGGTTTAACATTCTGTTTGCCAAACCAACGCGGGTTAAGGCTGCTTCAGCCCGGCGTCGGCGTTGCGATTTGGGAACACCTGCATAAACCATTGGTAGCATCACGTTTTCTAAAGCTGTGGAGCGAGCCAGCAAATTGAATTGCTGAAAAACGAAACCGATCCGCCGATTGCGAATATATGCCAATTCGTCATTATTTAGGGTCGTTAGGTTTCTGCCTTCTAGAACATAATGTCCGGATGTTGGGCGATCAAGGCAACCGATAATATTCATTAATGTAGACTTTCCCGAACCAGACATCCCCATAATCGCGACGTATTCACCTTCTTCGATAGATAAGTCGATGCCCTTGAGTACCGGGACTTCGACTTCGCCGAGACGATATGTTTTTTGAATTCCTTCCATCCAAATCATGGTTGTCATATGATACCAATTTGTATTTGAGAAAGTTAAAAGCTTAATTTATTGAACCGCAATAGACTTGGGCAGTGCGTTGGCTCGCTGTGCGCTCTCAGGGGGCTCACGCCCGAACTCACGGCGACTGGCTTTCATGCTCTGCCGACAGTCACGCACCTACCCGCGCCAAGAGCGCCAAGAATTTGTAGAGTGTCCTAATCTTTAGTGTTTTAATCACTTCTCAAAGCCGTAATCGGGTCAAGTGTGGCAGCATTGCGAGCGGGAATCACTCCAGCTAGCAACCCAATCACAAACGTCAAACCAAAGCCGAGCAGGATCGACCAGAGCGAAATCACCAAGGGAAATTGGAACAGGTTTGAGGCAGCGACGGCGATCGCAACTCCAAGGCATATACCAACCACCCCTCCCATTGCCGCAATCACTACTGCCTCGGCTAAAAACTGGCTCAAGATGGCAACACTGGTTGCTCCAATCGCTTTACGAATCCCGATTTCCCTAGTCCGCTCGACTACAGATACAAGCATGATATTAGCAATGCCAATGCCGCCAACAATTAAAGAAATTGCCGCAACTGCCACAACCATCACGGTAAAAAGCTTAGATGTACTGGTGAGCGTGTTGATGATATCAGCCGAATTCACAGTCCGAAAATCATCCGTATCTCCTTTTTCGGGAAAAATACCATGTCGTACCCGCAAGAGATTCGTCGTTTGATATTGGGCCGCATCTAGTTGATCTTGACTTTTAACTTTGACATAAATGGAGCGAACGGCAAGTCCCTTAACGGAGTTGTTTCCCACTAAACGGGCAGACATATTGGTAAGCGGGATATAAATTTGTTCATCCGGGTTTTGTGGCCCTTGCGCTCCCTTCGTTTCCATAACGCCAATTACGTCGTAGGTTTGTCCTTGAATGCGGATTTGTGCGCCTTCTGCATGACTTTGAGTCCCCAGCAACTCATCTCGTGCGGTGGGACCCATAACGGCCACAGGTTTCGCCGCATCGACTTCCTCCTGAGTAAAAAATCTACCTATTCGGGGATGTGTGTTTCGCACATCTGGATAATTAACATCGGTGCCAATAATGGTCATTGAGTCGTTATTTTCGGCATAGACGACTTGAGCACTCTGTTGCAGAATAGCAGACACTCGTTCAACCCCTAAAACCTGTTGCTCGATCGCTTGAGCATCTTCCAATGTTAATGTTGTGGCACTCCCAGCGCCTTGCCGTACCCCACCACTTCTGGCTGCACCCGATTGCACTTGCAAAATGTCGGTTCCGAGTGATTGTAGTCGTTGCTCAGTTGACTTCTGGGTACCTTGACCAATAGCGGTGACAGCAATGACTGCCGTAATGCCAATGATGATACCCAACATTGTGAGCACGGTGCGGAGTTTATTACTCCAAAGTGCCTCAATCGCCATTGTCAGAATTTCAACGACTGATACCGAAGAACTCCGCTTCAGAGCAGATGCTTGTTTAAGTGGTTTGCGATCACCTAATTTTGTCATTGCTAAACCTCGCTTGTAACACCAAGTCTAAAAACCACCGGGAGGACCACCCATACCGCCACGAGAACCACCCCTGTTACTACGACTATCTTTATTAGAATTGGATGGCGCACTTACCAAAACCCTTTCATTTCCTTGTAAACCTGAGCGTACTTCGGTTTTGTTACTTAGGGTTAGTCCGGTTTTAATTGGTACAAATCGAGTGCTGCCGTTTTCCGTAAGTACCTGCACTCCAGTGCCGTTCTTCTGACGTGCGATCGCCACAGTTGGTACAACAAGCACATTGTTTAATTTGCCTGCATCGAATTTCGCATCGACATTCATGCTTGGAAGCAGGAGAGTTTCAGGATCACTGAGATCGACTTTAACTTTAAGGCTGGTGACATTAGATGTGACACTTGCCTGAGCAGCAATAGAGGCAACCTTCCCCTTAAACGTTTTGTCAGGATAGGCATCGGCTGTAATAGTGACTGACTGCCCTATCTTAATTTTGCTAATATCGGTTTCAGCAACATTTGCCGCAACCTGATAGGTTGATGCCAACGACAGAATTGAAGAAGAGGTTGAACCCGAAACCGAACTTCCTGATGTGGTGGGTGTCACGAAATCACCCGGATCGGCATACTTGGAAGTCACAATCCCACTAAATGGGGCACGAATTACTGTATCTTGAATTTGTGTTTGAATCGTCTTCAGGTTACCCTGTTGTTGAGTCACCTGAGCCCGTACGGCGTCAATATCTTCCTTGCGTGTTCCTGCTTTCAGTAGTGCTAAAGCTTGCTGTTTTTCCTGAACCACTCCCTTTAGTTGCTCAATATCTTCAGTGCGTGATCCGGCTTTTTGCAATGCCAACGCTTGCTGTGTTTCATTGACGGTAGCTTGGGCGCTATCGCGATCAGCTCGTTTTTGGTTTACAGTCTGAAGGGAGATGGCACCTGCATTGTATAGTTGCTGATTGCGCTGGAAATCATCTTCCGCTTTTGTAAAACTTGCTTGAGCGCTTTTTAAACGTGCCTCAGCCTGAGCGATATCTTGAGCGCGGTTACCTGCTTCTGCTTTTTGTAAACTCGCTTGGGCTTGTTCTAATTGTGCTTGTGATTGAGCAATTTCTTGAGGGCGATTACCGACTATTGCCTTTTGCAAATTCGCCTGGGCAGCAGCCAAAGATCCCTGTGCCTGAATCAGTTGCCCTTGCAGGTTTGAGTCATCCATGTATGCCAGGACTTGCCCTGCTTTAACAAAGTCACCTTCTTTCACCAGCAAGCTCTTTAGCTGTCCAGAGCTTTTAGGGCTGACGTTGGTTGATTGTTTAGCTTCGACGGTACCGTTGGCTGAAATTACAATCGGTAACGTTTCTCGCTCGACTGGCACCGTCAGGATTTTGCTTCTGGCTTCCAGGCTTGTGGAAATCATCGTCTGACGGTATACGAGATATCCACCTCCTGTCATTGAACAAAGTATCAATAACCCCATCAGCCATTTTGTCAGTTTGCGTTTCACCAAGCCTTTTTCTGTAGGCTTGAATGTCATAAGTTGGGGAGAATCAAGTGTCATGTGCTTGTTTGCACCTTAGTTATAAACAACAATTGAGTCTTTGCGGTAATTGGTTTTGTATTGTTACGCCTTGAACGTCCGTTTCCAAGTTTTACGGAGAAACTGACGTTGCTCAACCATATGCATCGCAACCAGTGCCAGCAAGGTGTAGGACAGCCAGAAGTGAAAATTGTGAGCGATCGCCGCAATAGAACGATTCTCCTCAAACCAATTGGGCAACGTCACAAAAAAGAATGGAACATCATGTCCACCTGTGTTTGATAATAAAATGCCACTGATTGGAACAACTAGCATCAACACATAAAGCAGTAAATGGATAGAAAAAGTCTTTATCCACTGAGGCGTTAGTCGGGGAGTTCGCTTCAGATACTTTCCCCCAAATACTTGCAGCAGGGTAAAAATCCTGAACACCAGCAGACATAACACTAAGACACCAAAAGATTTGTGGACGTTGTACAGAGAACCTCTAAAGAGAACTTCACGCGGCAAGCGAGCCATCACTATACCAACTAAGTAGATAACAAGAAAACAAGCTGCCATCACCCAATGTAGTTTCCATAACCGCTCAAAAGCAAGAGTCCATCTAGGTCTTGAGGGAGTCGGGGTATCTGGTATCATAAAGATTTTATATTGAGAGTAACTAAAAAAGGCTTGACAGTTCTAAGTTCTTAAAGTGTACAAGTAACGTTGTATTAAGTAGGTCGGCTTGAAAATTAATCGTTGACATCAGGCAGCTATGCTGAAGGCATTCATGTTTCGACTAACTTGATTTTTCGTTAATATAATTCGACTTATTTGTGCCGTTCTACTTAACTCAGATTGAGACTTTTATCAAAAAAGCGAATATTTTTTGGTGGGCACTGCCCTAAAGGAGGCGAAAACCTTTATTTCTTCTATAGACGGCAGTATTCACCCTACAGTTCCACTTCTTGTAGGAACAACTACTGGTTTGCCGGAGGTGCTGGGCGATCGCCAGGGGGATGAGGCGGAACACCTAGTGCGTCAGTCAACTGTTGTTCGGATACACCTAACTTTGCAGCAGCAGCCTTAAAATCAGGTCGGGGAGGACGCTTATTTCTATCAGGTGGATTTGGAGAACTTGGAGGACTTGGAGGATTGGCTGGCACTCCCAACGCATCCTTTAACTGTGCTTCCGTGACTCCTAGCTTCGTCGCAGCCGCAGCAAAATCAATCCGGGGTGGTCGTCGCTGTCCGTTTGGTGGTTGGCTCGACGGTTCTGAAGCTTGTGCGATTTGATGGAATGACGCTTCGGCATTTGCCTGATGAGGTGCAATTAAACCAAATGTGCCAACCAAAACGGGAATCGTAATCACCACCAGCGCTTGATTCATCTTCATTAGACATCTCCAAAAGAAAGATAGATTGTTTATATTTCCTATTTATTCTTCTCAAAATGACAGTCTGCCCTGGTTGTGAATTACAGTTTTGTAATTTAAGCCAAAGAGTGGGGAATTTGGAACAAAGTTAGCGGCTCGAATTCATGTTGTTTTACACCAGAGCGTGGGCGATCGCCCACGCTCTGCTCTCTGTTTGTTGAGATTTGTCCAGAGTAACAATGTCAGCTACATATCATGTATTATTTTCTCCGCACCGCTGAATCATTTCTGCGACTAAAGCTGTCCAACCAGTTTGATGGTTTGCACCTAAACCTGCGCCGTTGTCTCCATGAAAGTATTCGTGGAAAAGAATTAAGTCACGCCAATGTGGATCTGTTTGAAACTCCTTAAGATTACCAAAAACTGGTCTATTTCCAGAAGAGTTTCTCTGAAAAATCTGACTCAGCCTTGTAGACAATTCCACTGCGACTTCGTGTAAAGTCATCTCCTTACCAGAACCAGTAGGACATTCCACTTTGAAATCGTCACCCATGTAGTGATGGAACCTTTGGAGTGACTCAATAATTAAGTAATTCATCGGAAACCAGATCGGCCCGCGCCAGTTAGAGTTGCCGCCAAACAAACCCGTGGTGGATTCTGCGGGTTCGTAATCCACTCGGTACTCCTCACCGTTTGCCTTGAAGATATAGGGATGTTCGTCATGATATTTAGAAACAGAACGGATACCATAAGGGCTCAAGAACTCTGCTTCATCTAACATCTTTTCGAGAAGGCGACGTAATTTGTCTTGATGGGCAATTGCCAGTAATCGACGCTCGCCCACCCCCATTTTTTGCATACAAGCGATTCCTCCTGTGAGATCGTGGCGATTGTGGATAAACCAATCCGTCCGTCGCTTGAAGGAATCCAGTTTCTCTAAGGTTTCTGGTTCGAGTGTTCCGACGGCAAACAGTGGCACTAACCCCACCACTGATCGCACTTTCATCGGACAATGATCACCGTTAGGAAAACGTAGTGCATCGTAGTAAAAGCCATCTGTTTCATCCCATAAAGCAATATTATCTCTGCCAATACCATCCATTGCGGCAGTGATGCGAAGGAAATGCTCAAAGAATTTACTGGCAATATCTTCATATGCTCGATCAGATTTTGCCAGTTCTAAGGCGATTGTTAGCATATTTATGCAGTACATTGCCATCCAACTGGTTCCATCTGCCTGTTCCAAGGTGCCACCTGTGGGCAAAGCCGCACTGCGATCAAACACTCCAATATTGTCTAAACCCAAGAAGCCACCTTGAAAGACATTCTTACCCTCAATATCTTTGCGGTTCACCCACCAAGTGAAATTAAGTAGTAACTTTTGAAACACCCGCTCCAAAAACCCGCGATCGCTACGTCCGTGGATTTTTTGCTCTATATTGTATACACGCCAAGCTGCCCAAGCATGAACTGGAGGGTTAACATCACCAAGTGCCCATTCGTAAGCGGGAAGTTGACCGTTGGGATGCATGTACCATTCTCGTGTGAAGCGAGTCAATTGCCGCTTAGCGAATTCTGGATCGATCATGGCAAGGGGGATGACGTGAAATGCCAAATCCCAAGCGGCAAACCAGGGGTATTCCCATGTATCCGGCATTGAGATCACGTCATCGTTAAATACGTGGAGCCAATCAGAATTTCTCCCGTAATAACGCGATTCTGGTGGCGGTGGCCCTACCGGATCGCCTTTGAGCCAATCTTCGACAACGTAGTTGTAAAATTGTTTACCCCATAACAATCCGGCAAATGCCTGTCGCTGCACATTGCGCTCGTCCTCAGGCATGGGATAGGGATTGATGTGATGATAGAATTCATCGGCTTCAGAAATGCGATCGCCTAATATAGAATCGAAATTAGCTCCAAATGGTTCTGCCATATCTGGAGCATCACACAATCGCAACTGCACGGTTTTGGTTTCACCCGGAGCAATTTTTAATACATAGTGGGCTGCAAACTTCGTGCCAATTTTCTCAGGATTGACCGCATCCTTTTGACCGTGAACTATGTAATTGTTAATTCCATCTTTAACGTAAGGAGAAGCATTCTCGACATCAAACAATCTTTCAAAATTTGTTTCATTTTCTGTAAACAGCAGTCCCGTTGCTTCGTTGCAATACAGCCACCTTTTTCCCAAACTTGCTTCAGAAGCTTCGATAACACTGATATCATCGTCGGATTTCAACACCTTGATATCAGGTTTCTCTGCACTTGCAGCCCAAGACCAAGTATTGCGAAACCACAGTGTTGGTAACAGTTGCAGCGTTTTTTCTTCCAGTCCCCGGTTGACTGCACTAATTTGAATTAAAATATCTTCTGCGGTATTTTTGGCGTATTCAACGAACACATCAAAATAGCGATTTTCAGTAAATACACCAGTGTCTAGCAACTCAAATTCTGGTGCGAGGCGTCCTCTATGGCGATTTTCTTCTACCAATTCAGAATAGGGAAAAGCAGCTTGAGGATATTTGTAGAGAGACTTCATGTAAGAGTGTGTCGGGGTGTTGTCCAAATAGAAGTAGTATTCTTTAACATCTTCCCCGTGATTACCTTCATTTCCCGTTAAGCCAAAAATCCTTTCTTTGAGAATTGGATCTTCACCATTCCAAAGCGTCAGGGCAAAACACAATCTTTGATGGTTATCAGAAATACCTAGAATACCATCTTCTCCCCAACGGTAGGCACGGCTGCGGGCGTGGTCGTGGGGGAAAAATTCCCAAGCACTTCCATCAGCACTGTAGTCTTCGCGGACAGTTCCCCATTGCCGTTCGCTGAGATAAGGACCCCAACGCCGCCAATAAGCTTGACGATCATGATCTTGTTGTAATCTGACTTGTTCAGTAGTCATTCAATTTGGGATTATAGCAGGGTTTTAACAATACGGTTCAGCTATGCTGATCGTGAGATTGAAGCTTAGACGCTTTGGATCTCGCGCTACGCGTCTGGTAGCAGTATTTTTTGACAACAGGCTGTCTACTTACTTGTGTAGTTTTTATTGATACGAATTACATAGCTGCCATCAAGCTTCTGCCTTTCTTTGTAATAATAAAGAAAAGTGTGATTGCTTGTTAACTTGCACTTTGCCCTTATCAGTTAGTTTAAGCGACTTGTCCGTAACGGACTATAGCTAATAGTTCACCAAAAATGATGCCGATGTTCCTGTCATTTGTGGAGAACAAATGTATATTTGCAAGAAGTATAGTTGATTTAGAGACGATCATGGCAGTTTTCGAGGGAACTTTTACTCAGACAGAACCTTTACGCTTTGCAGTAGTGATTGGGCGATTCAATGACCTTGTGACTACCAAGCTGTTAGAAGGCTGTCAAGATTGCTTGAAACGCCACGGCGTCGATACCAATCCTCACGGCTCTCAGGTTGATTACATTTGGGTTCCAGGCAGTTTTGAGGTGCCAGTGGTAGCTCGCCAACTGGCACTGTCGCATCGCTACGACGCAGTCATTTGTTTGGGTGCTGTTATTCGGGGACAAACGCCTCACTTTGATTATGTATCATCTGAAGTCGCTAAGGGTATTGCCGCCGCCGCCTTTCAAACTGGAGTACCTGTCGTTTTTGGCATTTTAACAGTTGACACCATGCAGCAAGCGTTAGAGCGAGCAGGCATTAAAGCTAATCATGGTTGGGACTATGCCATGAGCGCCTTAGAAATGGGTAGCCTGATGCGGCAATTGCGCTCTATCCAACCAGAGCCATTCTCGGGCAATTCACTCTCACCTGCCTCTCTCAAAAGTGCCAGCATCGGCAATTTAGCTTCTGAGACCCAAGAATTAACCTAAGAATAGTTAGTGGTTAGTTGAATTTCCTACTAACCACTAAGCAATTTTCAATTGCCTATTGACAAACAACGATAAATCTGAGATATTAATAATAACTAAAAAGTTGCGGGTATAGCTCAGTGGTAGAGCGTCACCTTGCCAAGGTGAATGTCGCGCGTTCGAATCGCGTTACCCGCTTTAATTTTAAATTCAGAGTTACTCCCTTATCGGTGTAAAATTACAGAATGGCGACTCTTAAGCCCATTCCTTCTCTATATGTGAGGATAGCGCTGAAGGCCGCTGTCAAAAGTCAAAAACAATACAAATGACGCGAAATCCCACTCCTTTTAGGGTGGGATGAGCTTAAAATTTCCTTGAGGAGAGAAACACCTATGTCACGCGTTGTGAAACCAATGCGTTTTCAGTGGACTCGACGAGCCAAAGAATCTCACGGCTGTCAAGCAGCAACCTCCTCCATTTGCTGAGAATTTTGCTTCAGTATAGCAGTGGTTCTCTCGGCAGGAGCAGGGATACCAAAGTAAAATCCCTGACCTTCTTCACAGCCACGCTTTTGTAAATATTCAAGCTGTTCAATAGTCTCCACCCCCTCTGCTGTAATCTTCAATTGAAGGCTTTTAGCTAGAGCAATAATGGCATCGGTGATGGCAGCACTATCAGGATTGGATGTCACATCTTGCACAAACGACCGATCAATTTTGAGCATGTTTATAGGGAAGCGCTTCAAATAGTTGAGAGAAGAATAACCAGTACCGAAGTCATCTAAAGCTATCCATACCCCTAATTCTCGTAATTGTTTGAGGATTTTAAGAGAGTGTTGAATATCACTCATCAAAAAGCTTTCAGTCACTTCTAATTCTAAGTAAGCTGCTGGCAATCCTGTCTCTTCTAAGACTTGTGTGACAACCTCTACTAAATTTGGTTCTTCAAACTGTCTAGCTGAGAGGTTAACTGACATGCGAATTGGCTTAATTCCAGCCAGATGCCAAGCACGGTTTTGGGCACAGGCAGTTCGCAATACCCATTCCCCAATGGGGACAATTAAACCATTGTTTTCTGCGATGGGAATAAATTGTGCAGGAGAAACCAAACCTCTTGTAGGATGTTGCCACCGTACCAATGCTTCTAGGGCTGTTACTTGTCTGGTGTGCAAATCAATTAAAGGTTGATAATAAACTACCATTTCGCCTCGTTCCACCGCCCCACGTAGTTCGTTTTCCAATGATAATCGCTCCTGCAACTGAGCGTTAATTTTAGGTGAATAAAACTGGTATTGACTGCGCCCTTGCTGTTTTGCTTGAGACAATGCCATCTGAGCCTGTTGCAGTAGTTGTTCTACATTTTTGCGATCGCTGACATCATTAATTGTGATACCGATACTAACTGTAATATGAATCTGCTGCCCATTTATTGAAAAGGGTTTAGACAGTATAGACAGTACATCCACAAGTTCACACACAAAAAGAGCAGGTTGTTTAGGATTGCCGATAAAATTACGTCCGCCCAACGCTGCATAATCAGTTATCCAATATTCGGGAATGCCCATCTCTTCATAATCAGCAAATTTTTTGTAGTAGTCATCGCGCCAATTTGTTGAGACAACTTCAATTACTAAAGGAATTGACGCTCCTTGGGTAACAGTTGACTCTTTTTCCCACAAGGGTTCATTGGGGAGATTCTCTGAATTTACTCACAAAATATCCGGGAAATATCCCGAATTTTTGTCAAGAGGTTTCACTAATGCAGTTTTGGGAAGTAAATAGGGCACTCCCAAACTCCTAACTTGCACAGCTAGCTCTAGCGTTAAAAAACTTGTAACCTTTTCGTGTTTCCCCGTCGGTTGCGACATTTCAACAATCACTCCATCATGTAGCTCGTAGCGCTTACCGTCGTTGGGGAGCCACTCGATAAATTTTTCATAGGTTACGAGTTTGGGTAAGGTTCGGGTCATAGTTAAAGCCTCTATATATATTTGACTTTACCAGATTTTCGGCAGGAGCTATTATTAGGTCATTCGCAAAGGATACGCGATCCCACGAAGTGATTGCGATTATGCGATCACAGTTTTCTGCTGTAAGTCCAGTCATAAACATAACAGCTAAACTCTACGTTAGTGCAGACGTTAGCAATTAAAATTAAAAACCTATTTTAATTGTTAAAGATATTTTCAAGCAGGTAAATTCCTATTATTCATATATCCTAATTTTTCTAGCTCAAATTAAATGACTCGCTTTGTACATGACAAGTTTGCTAAAGACTTTCTTGAAGAATTACTAAAATCATATGGAGAGGTAAAATCATCTGAAAAAGTGTCAGGAGAGATTAAAGAAATAGATGTTTTATTTACTCCTGAGATCCAAAATAAATTGAATTTACAACTGCTAGGTTTGCTTGGGAGATTTGCTCCCGTATCCGGCTATCTTTGAGCCTTTTCGCTTAAGTAAATAAAGTGCAACCTGACATATAGCAATTCTATTTGATACGTGAAAATCGCGCCTGCTAAGATTCCTGACTTCTTAAAGAAGTCGGGAATCTTAAATCCCGGTTTTTTGGAGAAAACGGGATTTAAGATTCTGGCGTTTGATTTAGGACTGGTATAGAATTGTTTATGAAAGCCTACTGACTGTTTGTTGCATCCAGAGGTAAGATGCTATGCTCAAACGCCTTCTCGTGGTCGAATCGCCTGGTAAAGTCCAAAAGCTCAGTCAAATCCTGGGACCAGAGTGGATTGTTCGTGCGAGCTGCGGTCACATTCGGGAACTCAGTAATGAAGGTGAGGATTCTTTGGGCTTTGTGATGGATGGCAATAGCGTGCAGTGTCGCTATGTGCCACGCGACGAGCGAGCAAAGGATACGATTCAGCAACTCAAGGCGGCAGTCAAGCAAGTTAATGAAGTTGTTTTGGCGACTGATCCAGATCGAGAGGGAGAAACGATCGCTTGGCATCTCAAGGAAGCTTTGGGACTGAAAGCACCGAAACGAGTCGTGTATACTGAGACTACGAAAGCGGCTGTTCAAAGTGCGATCGCCAATCCCAGAGAGCTTGACTCCAACTTGGTAGGAGCAGGATTGTGCCGAGATTGTCTGGACAAGCTCGTAGGTTACAAAGGCAGTCCGTTGGTATGGGCACTCAACAACGGGGCGAAGAGTGTTGGGCGAGTTCAAAGTGCTACTCTACATCTGATTGGTCAAGTCTAATTTGTTGGGTAACGATTATTTCTTTCAGGTTAAGCAAAAAATAACACAAGTATTAATTGCGCGAAAAGGGATGGGAATACTAAACCTAGGTAGCACAGATTCTCATTTCTAGCAGCAAAAAATCTATGCAAATTAACCCTAGTGACTTTTTACCACAGAGGCGACCACTACCAGTCATTGTGCTGGCTGATGCCAGTACTAGTATGGAAGGAGAAAAAATGATTACTTTGAATGCTGCCCTGGCAGAAATGCACCAAAAGTTCCAAGCTGTGCATGATACTCGCTCTCAGATTCACACTGGAATAATTACATTCGCCAGCAATGCCCAACAAATTCTCAACTTAACCCCTGTAGAGAACGTTAAGCTGCCTACTCTGGCTGCTGGTGGCACGACTGCGATGGGAGCCGCTTTTAATATTGCCTTACAACTGTTGCAGGATGAGCAACAAATGCCAAAACGCTCTTATCTTCCCAGTATTGTTTTAGTTAGCGATGGCCAACCTAATGATGATTGGGAAAAAGCACTGCAACAGCTTTTGGACTCCGAACGAGGAAAACGTGCTGTACGTTTAGCTTTAGGCATTGGTGATGATTGTGACTTTGATGTCCTCAAGCGTTTCGTAAATCATCCCGAAATTCCAGTGGTGCGTGCGACAGAGGTTAGCAAGCTGATAGATTTTTTCCGGTTTGTCAGTATGTCGGTGATGGCGCGTTCGACAGCTAAAAATCCGAATTCCACCAACGACTTACCACTCCATATGTTAAATGATGACGATTTGGTATTTTAAATGGAAGGGATGAAAGTGACTAAATTCTCTTTTCCAAAACCGGGTGCAGTTCTCCGAGATACCGAAGGGCGACGCTATAAGCTGGTTGCACAACTCAATCAGGGAATGCAAGGAGCCGTATATACCACAGAGGATGTAAATATCCTCGTGAAAGTTCGCAAACAGCCTTCTCATCATTCAAAGGATTTTCATAGGCATCTGCGTCTTTTGATCCGCCGAAATCTAGAGGTTGATACCTTGGTTCTGCCTCGCGCTGTTTTGGATGAGCCTTACTTAGGCTATGTGATGGAGCGGGTTAACGACAGCATTCCATTGTCAGAATTAGTGTATCCCAAAATACGTATTAATAATTGGCACGTTGCTACAGGAGGATTGCGTCGTCGCTTGAGGATTGCTGCGGAATTAGCCAAAACTATACAGCAAATCCATCGCAACGGTCTTTGTTACGTAGATTTGTCTTGGCAAAACGTCTTAGTATCATCAGATCCTAAGCAACCGTTTATTATTAAACTTATCGATGCTGACAACTTGATTGTTCCGGGCACATCGTTTGCGGAAGTTATGGGCAGTCCTGGGTTTATTGCCCCAGAAATTTTGAAAGAGTCTCGCTTTCCTGACCATGCGTGCGATCGCTGGTCTTTGGCAGTGGCAATTTTTAATCTATTAGTGCTGAATCACCCCTTTTTTGGAGATGAAGTTCTCAACGGTAAGCCAGAACTTGAGGAAAAAGCATACCGGGGGGAACTGCCTTTTATTGATTCAAGAGACAATGAGCAAAATCGGTCATCTATGGGTTTACCCTTAGGGCGTGTGTTAACAAGAAAACTGCGAGCACTTAGCCGACAAGCTTTTGAAGAGGGTGTAGCAGACCCTTGGGCGCGACCATCTCCAGAAGAATGGCAAAGAGCGTTACAAGAAGCCTGTGACCAAACCGCACTTTGCCCCAAATGTGGCGCTACGAGCTATTTGCCAGAAATGCGAGGTACTCCCTTCGTCTGTGACTGGTGCGGACAAACAAGTGATCGCCCGATTGAACTTGGTTTTTTCGACCCCCCAGCGATTGAGAGCTTAGACGAAAACGAGCGCAAGGAATTGATTAGACATAAAAAACACTACCGACTGGTTTTAGACAAAGAACAGAAAATGATTCCCGCCCGTTTAGTAAGCGGCTACCCGGAAGCCACTGCTGATGCTGCACAGTTTGGTTACAAGCTTAATAGTAACAAAGAGCCAATTTTTTGTATTAAAAACTTGAGTCAAGATACTTGGGCAACTAGAGATGCTGCTGGGAACACAAATACTTGCTCTCCTAGTGAATTTATCTGGTTATGTGACCAGACAGTTATACTTTTCCCGAACAAGATAAGGGCTAAGGTGCGTAATCCCTACCCCCACATGGGAGGTTACGCATGAAATTATTTGACTTAAAATTTGGCAAGTCCCTAAGCGGGCGTTTTTTGCTGCAGAGGAGAACAGCACAACCAGAGTGGGAAGATAAAATAGTTGAATTACAACGAATTGATGAAGGCATTCTTGGCTTTGAAACTCCCAACAGTAGCGATTCTTTGGTAGTTGAAGTTGCGCCAAACTCTGCCGATGCCAAGTTATTAATGTGGGAATTGCAATCAGGCCAGGTTTGCATATTCGGTTGCATTATGAAAGCAGCAGCCCAGGAAGTTGAAATTAAAGGACAAGCTTTTACTCTCTTAGAGGCTGAAATTCCCGTACAGTTACAAGTGGCGCTGACCGACGAATTTCTTGAGACAGTTGTGATGCTTCAATGGCCTAAGGTCAAGACATTTGAAGATGCGAAACGCTACTTGGAACGGGAGTTTTTGCTTGATGAATTAGGCTATTGGTTTGTTACTTCCGGAGCTAATGAGCCAGGTTTGCAACGGGGATTTACTGTAGTTGGCGATTCTCGCGCTCTCGATTTGGCTTTGAGTGATGATAAGCAACAACTGGTAGCAAAACGAATTGTTAAATATCGCAAGCAAAATCTTGATAGCCGCCCAATATATTTAATGCGCCAACCGTTACAGTTCTGCGATAAAACAGCCGCCAACACTATGCGTTCGGCAGCAATTGCAGCTCTTGACAAAGTTGTTAGAGAAAATAATAGTTGGATTGCCAGTTGGAAGCTTTACAACTTAGAAGAAGGAATAATTTTAGAAGAGCGTTTTGGATGCTTGCCACCTTTACCCTACGAAGGCAAACCAAAACAAAAATCTGATGAAAGTAGTAAAGTTTTACTACTTTTTAACTTAGAACCATCAGCCAACCTTAAGCCTTGGGTTGAACATATTTCTGGTGATGGACTGCCAGTAATAATACAAAGCGATGGAGGTAAGCCAGAAGGATTAGCAGTCGATTGCGACCAGAGAAATAAACGCCTGACTGTTGTTTGGGAAAGCGATAACGAGCCACCTAGTAATGGTATTATTTCCGCTTCTATGGCTTTGGCGAATTCCCGACTCAAAAAACGTGACAACGCGCTCAAAACCTTGGAGGCTGCACGTGCTAGCTTGCCTTATCTAGGCTTGATTTTTGAGGGAAAAACCTTTGAGCGGGCAATTCCTCGTCGAAAAAAGATAATTACAAAACCAGCACGCAAGATGTTTGGCGAAACCGGACCAACACCAGCTCAAGAAAAAGCGCTACGCATCGCGCTTTCTACACCAGATATTGCCGTTATTCAGGGACCGCCGGGAACGGGGAAAACAAGGGTGATTCAGGCGTTACTGACCATGCTTAATGAAGGGCGTAATATAAATGATGTGTTGGAAACAGTTTTGGTCACGAGTTTGCAGCATGAGGCAGTGGATAATGCGATCGCAGGCATGAGCCTTTCCGGACTCCCTGTTAATCGGCTTGGAGGCAAAAAAGGTGAAGACCGAGGAGCCGAGGTAATTCAAGCATGGGGTTATGGAGTTATTGAGGTTGTGAGATCGCATCTGAATAACGAACCCAGAGCAACTCGCGCCCTTATCGACCAACTTAAAGGCTACCTCTCCCATTGGCGCACTTCCGCAGGAGGAAGGGAAGGAACCCGTCAAATTATTTTGGCTTTTCGCAATGCGGCAGAACAGTTTTTATCTGCCCAGCGAATAGCTGAACTAGACCGTCTCGCAGCTACTTTTCCAACTGTGTGGACTCAGCCCAAACCAGTGATTGAAGATCCAGACGATAGAGAGGAACTAGAGCGCAGACTAAATCAGCAATGTATTGCAGAAGAAAGTTTTAAAGATGATGGCAATGGGCAGGCTAGAAGACTGAGACGCTTTTTGCAGCCTTATCTTGATAATCTTTCACCCGATATTATTGAAGCTGTGGAAGTCGCTGCGGCTTGGACTTCCGAAAATACTAGCTATCGCGAACCTTGGATCTCTTTACAGAACGCCTGCATTGGTATTCGCCAACAATTGCTGGATATTTCCAATGCCTTCCTAATTGCCGAACAGGATGTCTCAGATCGAGAAATTGAGCAATGCCTCCTAGCTGCGATTAAGGAAGTTGAAGCAGCCCGCGACCAAAGCACAGAAGGGATGCAAGAGGCGCTGGAGCTATTTGTCCGCTATTTAGAAGAAGATGCAGCCCATGTCAGAGAAGTGATTGGCAAATACTCACCTATTCAGGCTACCAGTTGCGGGCAAGCAGATTCAAAGTCTTTGGATATGGCTGACCGGACTTTTAACTTAGTTGTTGTCGATGAAGCGGCAAGAGCGAATCCCCTTGATTTATTAATACCAATGGTAAAGGGGCGACGGGTTATCCTCGTTGGCGACCACAAACAACTTCCTCACGTTTTAGAAAGGGAAATTGAGCAGAGTATAGCTAAAGAAGGAGATGAAAAGCTAAAGGATATATATGGTAAAAGCTTATTTGAAAGACTTTGGGAATCGCTACCCAAACAAACTGCTATAGATGGTATTGAGCGGACTGCCCAGCTAACAGATCAGTTCCGAATGCATCCGACAATTGGGCAATTTGTCAGTGATCGCTTTTATCCTGAAAGCCCCCTTAATTCTAGTTTTGTCAAACCGGAATCACGACCTAATTACACAGGCAAGTATAATCAAAAACCCGTCGCTTGGTTAGATGTGCCTAAAAGTCTTAGGGGTGAAACTCGTGCTGGCAATCGTAGCTGGCAGCGTGCTGCGGAAGTTGACCGGATTATGTCCGAACTGCGTGGTGTACTTCCCTCCATAGCTGAAAAATACCCTAATTTCGACCCAAGTAAACCAACGGGAATGGTTGGGGTGATTGCATTTTACTCAGCCCAGGAAGAAGCAATCAAACAGGCGATCGCAGACCTTAGCCACGGGTTGCCGGAACATTTACAGCGTCGGGTGCGCGTGGGAACGGTCGATGCTTTCCAAGGACGGGAATATGATGTAGTTTATCTTTCCACCGTTCGTAGCAACCAAGAGGAATCTGTTGAGAAGCGCCTCGCTTTTACAGCACTGCCCAACCGTCTATGTGTTGCATTTAGCCGCGCTCGTTGCGTACTGATAGGAGTGGGAGACTCTGCTTGTGTTGCTGGGTTGCGTCCCGATGGCACACCTTACTCTAACAGCTTAAAAGCTTTTGTTGATTTGTGTAGAAGTGAGCAGGGCTATGCAGATGTCTGATTTTGATGATGAATTGCTGTTTGATGATGAATTTTTACCTGAAGAACCGATACTGTTGCCCAGCAATCGAGTATCAGATTCAAAACCTATCAATATTCTTTTGTTTGCCCAACAGCAGGCTCACACTCACCAACAGCAAAACATATTATGGCCTGTTTATGGTTGGAGAATCGCTGCGCCACAAGTCACAGAGCGCAAATTAGACTTTTTGCAGCTAACTTCACTACGGCTAGCCTATGCTGGGGTAACGCGCCACCAAGATCAAGCACAAATGCTGGGACAGCACAAAGATTTTCTTTTTAATGTCATGTTACAGCTAGAAAATCAGGGCTATATTGACAGAAAAGCTTGCTTGACTGAGAAAGGAAAGAAAATTCTTCAGAAAGACGGAAAAGACGAGGAAGAGAAAACAGAATATGGTTGGATTTTCCAGGAAGCAACAGCTGGTGAACTTTTAAGTTGGTTTCACACTGAAAGCTTATGCTATGCTGACCCTAATCGTTCAGATGTCTCCCAAGCTTTTCAACTTCCGTGGATACGGCGAACACTACCTACACCCAACGCTGCCGATATTACACCAGCAATAAAAACTCAACGTCGCCTGTTAAAACGAATTCAGGCTGATGGCTCAAATACAGAAGCAAATCATGCTGTTTCTGATACCTATGGTTTTACGGAAATCAGCGAAGCAGATACTTTAACGCAAGTCCCTAACAAAAAAGTGGAGCAAGGGGAAAATTTTGGTGTGCGTTTGTTAAGTAAACGACCGCAACAGTTTTATTTGCTAGTTTCTTGTATTATTGAGGGAACATACGATGGTCAGTTTTCTCTACGCTGTCCTTTTGGGCTTCCAGATGGTTTTCGTTGGGTACGCCTATTGAATTTTGCCACATCCCAGTGTGAAGAAGGCAAGAACATTGTAGAGCATTTGCAGTCCAAAAGCCGTGAAGCCTGGAAACGTAGACAACCCGCAGAAATTGACCCTGTAAGTTTAACACGGGAAGCCTGCGACAAGATAGTATTTGAAGTCGGCTCTATGCCAGACAAAATTTGGCAGCAAGTTTGGACAGAACTGGAACGGTTGGAACAATCGCGTACCCTTCTAGAACGTGGCTTCGATGAGGTAGACACAAGTATTGTGCGATCTCAAAGGGTTTTAGAGCAATTAATGCTAACTTTACTGCAACGAGATACAATTCCTACAAATATCTGGGAACCATATAAAAGTAGGGATACATTGCAACAATGTTTAAAAGACACAGTTATTGCTTGCGGTGGAAGAGAAATACCAGAGAGAATTTTATCTACAAAACTGGGAGCTATCCGTAATGTTATAGACGGTGAGAAAGACTCTTTACGCCCCTATGTTGCGACATTTTTACTGTCAGCAAGTCGGCGTAATAGCTTACATCGCAGTATTTTGGAGTATTTAATTAAAAACCATTTAGATTTTTTAAAAGACTTAGAACAAATTGCCCATATCCGCAACACATTTGGCGCTCATGCTGGTGGAAGCTATAACAACCCACGCATTTTAGTTGAGCCTTTGGTAACAAAAACATATCAGATTGTACGTTTAGTTATTCAAGCATGGCGATTAACAAATAGTCAATTATCACTGGAGGTATAAATGGGTAGAAAAACTAGAGTTTCAAATATAAATCAGAACCGTCAGCAACCAACTAACGCTCAAGCTAATACTCAAAATATTGGTGCTGTTGCAATGACTCCTCAAAATGGGTCAACAGTTAATGTACAGAGTCTGGATATTCAGAAACTTCAAGAAAAAATCAATGAACTGGAATTTCAGTTAGAGGAACAAAAAGAAGTAGCCACGGCAAAAGAAACTGAGATTGCTAAAAGAGAGCAGGAATTAGCCCAACAGAAAGCGCAAGCTATTAATGGCTTTAAAGAATCGGAAGCTATAGCTCGTCAGGAATGGCTAACAGAAAAACAACAGGAAATTATAGCTGAACGTCAACAAATTATAGAAGTAGCACAAAAGGAAACTGAAAAAAATCGGAATGCCGCACAAACTGAAGCAGAAAAAATTATCAAGGAAGCTCAAAAGTTGAAGGCTGATATACAAAATCAAGCCGATAGCATTGTTGAACAGGCAGAAACTCTAGCCAAAGAACATAGACAACGAGCAAGAGAGCAAACAATTAAGGAAATTCAGAGGAGGGAAGAAGAATTAGAAAATTGCCGTAAGGTACTTGAAGATAAAGAAAGGTCTGTTGAAGAAGAAAATAAAAAGCTTTCAAGGCAAATTAATCAAATTAAACATCGTGAGGAAGACCTAGAAGAAGAAAATAGTTGGTTTGCTTCACAAAAGAAAAAATTGCAAGAGAAGGAACAAGAACTAGTTCGACGTGAAAGTGCGTGTTCGGAAGAGGCGATTAATAGGTTAAGAATAGAAAAGGAAAATACTGAACAGCAACTTCAAGTCATTCAAGATGAAAATAAACGGCTGAGGACAGAATTAGATAGCAATAAAAATATGCTCCAGGCTGTATCAGGTTCACCAGCAAAAATTTTACAAGATAACAAGCTGCTGGAGAATAAGCTTAGAGAATACGATCAATTATTTGAGCAATATCCATCAGAAATAGAGTTAGCAGAACTTCGCAGACGTTCTGAAGCAGCAATTGATTTTGAAGCTAAATATCTAGATTTACAAGCTAGGTTTGATGATTTAGAACGTATCCGCCGCCAGCAGCATTCGGATAGGATGGAAACAGAACAACTCCACAAAGAGAGAGATACTCTCAAATTACTAAATCAGTATTTGAGTGAACAAATAGAAGAACTTAAACAGATGCTTGGTCAATTGCAAACAAGTCAAATGCAAGCGTTTGCAAACTTCGCATCTATGGATATAGAAAATGAAAATATTCCTAAAAAACTTAATAGTGTTGATGTTAATAATCTAAAAGTATTAGCGGCTCAAAGTCGTGCTTGGATGGGTAGTTTGCCAAGCCGTCAAGAGTTAGAAATGGGAGAGGCGAAAACCTCACATTTTGCTCATTATTATGATAAACATACGATTCAAGCTTTTATTGCCTCAATGGCAGCTTCCAGACTAATTATTATTCAAGGTCAGAGTGGTACTGGTAAAACCAGTCTGCCAGAATATTTTGCTTATGCTATCGGTGGCAAATTTGCCCGAATTGAAGTTCAATCTAGCTGGCGGGATAAGCTTGATTTGCTCGGTTCTTATAATTCTTTCTTCCGCGTTTTTAATGAGTCTCAGTTTTCTAGGGCAATCTATGAGGCAGGCACCAATCGTTACCGCAATCATCCTTATTTCATCGTTTTGGATGAGATGAATCTGTCACGGGTGGAATACTATTTTGCCGATTTACTTTCAATTATGGAAGGTCGCCCAGAGGATAGAGAAATTGAACTACTAAACCACGACCCTACTGGGGGTCAACTTCCCAAAGGAATTAGATTGAAAAATGGCGCAGTCCAGCTACCAATTCCTGATAATGTCTGGTTTGTTGGCACCGCAAATACGGACGAATCTACATATGAGATTACCCGTAAAGTTTATGATCGCGCTCAAGTTTTACAAATAGATGAACCTTTTCCGCAAGAAAGTTTGGATACAACACAACCAGCAAATCTAACAATCCAAGATTTTCGCCAAGCTGTAAAACAGGCGATCACCAATTTCAGCCATGCTGATCAAGAAGCTGTAGAGGGTTGTCTTAAACTCATTAGCTCGGCATTGCATGAGTACTTTCAAGTAGGGTACGGACAACGCCTGCTAGACCAACTTTCTATTTTCCTTCCCACGTATACTGCTACAGGTGGAAAACTTGGGGAAGGTTTAGACCACTTTATTGCCAGAAAACTGCTTTGGCAGGTACAAAACCGAACTGACCCAAATGTCCGTTCTGGTTTACAGCAAGTACAAGACATTATTAAGCTAAGTTTTACAGATAACCAGCGATTGGGAACTGCTCCAATTTCCTTAAAACTTTTAGAAAGTGAGATTAACAAATTTAAACGGTAGATTATGGCACATCTTTTTTTACTCGATCGCTGGACAGGCAAGCGAGAACAATTACAATCGGGAGAACGCCGTCGTTTAGAGAGTATAGATGACTACCGTATTGAGATTAATATCACCCCTGCTGACGGAGAAACTGAAATTACCCTCAATGATAATAACAATAATATTTACATCTCCAGAAACAAAGAATCCTTTAATTTACCCATAACAGTTGATGCTTTTGGGTGCTGTTCAGTACGTATCGCATGCACTGCATCTGGAAGCATTACGCGGTATAAATTTGAAGTGCTATTGCAAACACAATTGGATGAAACAATGCGAGTGGCTTTGGCACTTTTCGCCGACCAAGCAAGAGGGCTAGAACCAACTAGATCAGCAGAGGAATTACTCAAATTGCCGTTTTTCTCTCCTGGTACTATTCGTGATTCCCTTACCAACAAAAATGTCCTGGAACTGGATGAGGCGATCGCAGAAGTTTTACCATCTTTACTCAGGGTATGTAGCAAACCACGGCGTACTTTAATAGTAGAGCGTCGAGTTATGCCCATAGACAGAGCAAGACGTATTCCGCCTGACGCAATTGAGCATTTGGCATCTCGACCGGAATTATGGCAATCTCGCACTGCAACGCGTATTACTCCAGCTCAAATTAGAAGCGAAGTGCCAGAAGAAACTCTTGACTTGTATGAAAATCGTGTGGTTGTTACTTTGGTAAGGCGGTTGTTGCGCTGGCTGGAACAACGACTCCGCGAAGTAGACCGCGCCTACTACCAAACACAAACGCTACATGAAAATCTGTTCACAGGATACCAATACAATCGGTTCCGGGAAAAGCGATTGAGAGCGCTTTGGCAGAATCTAGATACTGTAGACTATTTGCAGCACTACGAACGATCGCAAGCGCTGAAGGATAAAATTAGCAACCTATATACTGACATAAGTAGTTGTTTAGACTCAGTGCTTTACAAAAGTTTATCTGCCAAGCCAGACGCGATATCTCCTTTAAAACCAACTAATATTTTGCAAATGGATGCAGACTATCATCGTCTGCGCCAGTTATGGGAGATGCTGGACAGATTTTTTAGCAATTCCTACCTGCCTATTGTAGAAAAAGAGCGGGATTTACTGTCAGATTACGCTAATTACGTTTATGGCTGCGTACTGTTGGCTTTGCGCTGGATTGGATTTGACAGCGCACAAGCAAAGCCGGAAAATTTTCCTCCTGAATTAGATTTCCAAAAAGCACTTCACTGGGAAGGGTGGACTGTGTTTGTAGAGCCTCCCCAACACGGTAATTTTAACATCAATATCGAGTTCATCTGGGAGCAGGTCAACAGTGATACTTGTAAATCTTCTCACCCAATCCGCATTAGGCTGGTGCTAGTTCCATTGGTGCGGGGGCTTTTTGGCGACCAAGATGAAATCAAAAAGACTTTAGATACTCTCTACTATGCTGGCTTGAGCCAAGCTTCTTCAACTCATAAAACTTCAAAACGTCGAAATCGCAACAACCAGGTGCAGACTTTTGTCGTTTTAGTGCATCCAACAGATCCACGAGACAGACAAATAAGTGAGTATATTGCCCCAGAGTTGATTCAACGAATGCTGAACATCGGCGAGAACTTTATGAGTCCGGATGATTATAAAAACTTTGTTTTCATTTCAGATGATAATGCTCCTGTTTGTCGTGTTGGTATGATGCCAGCTAGTCCCCTCGATTTAAATACTCTTGAGCGTTTCGAGCGGTTGTTCCGCTTTCATACGTTGGGAGTAGATTTGGTTTATGGCATCCACCCTTCTTTCTGCCCGGTGTGCAACTGCGATCTCAGTGTTGCGCGATCGCAGTTTAGAGAAAATGAGGGCAACTGTCCCGATTGCCAAGCAAAGTGGAGTTGGCGAACTTGTAACAATTGTGACGGCAAGGTAGCAAAGCTTGAACCAATGAAAATGAAGCCACCCACTAAAACAGAAAGCGAATGCTCCTACGCCGTAAAAGCTATGGCGCGAGAGCAACTGCTAGGGCGTGATCTACTTTCAGCACTGTGCGCGTCTGATGAAACACCAGAGTCCGGAAGGATTCGCGTTATCTGCCCTCACTGTGGAGCTTGTACTGGACGGGGTGAAACGTTTTCAAAATGCAGTAGATGCCGTAACAGTAGTTTTGGAAATAGTTAGCTTATCACTGTTCAAACCTTTATTATTCGCGTAATTCACCTAGTTGCAATAAACTTAACTAAAAAAAGACTGCATTGAGCGTCACTATTCCTTTAATTTTTGTAAGAATATCAACTTTATCTATTGACCTACACTCTGAAATAAAATTTTTGTATGCCTTCGTATTCGGTAAAATGACAATCGTTTCTTCTAACTTAAAATTAAAATCATCAGGTAAACGCCATTCTCGTTCATGAGTCCAGTCAATGATGTTGCTTTCATCGCTAAGTTCTAATTTAACAATTCGCCACCACTCTTGAAGGGGTAAATAGGCTTTTGCCTCTTCTGTCTTATCATAAATTACAGGTCTTCCTCCATTGTTATATACATATGTTTTTGTAAACATTAACCCTATTCCTACATAACGTAACTTAGCATTAGAATTTTGCTTTCGATACTCTTGTTCTGAATAGATATTTTGTGTTAATTGATAAAGCGGTGTATCTTGAAAGCAAACTGCTTTTCTATTGCCACATATAAACCCTGATTTTGTTGAACTACCCAGTAAGCACTGCTCTAAAATAATTTTCATCAAGACTTCAAGAGAGCTAAGTTCTTTAGCATCTATATTTGCAGTTCTAGTCAAGTGTATGAGATGTCCCGTTAAATCCGAACGTGATGCAATCCGTTGTTTCCAGTTATCTAAAGAGTAAGGCATTGTCGCTACATCTTTGTAGATTCTTTGTACCTACTTTAGTATTCCCAAAAATTAAGTGTCAAGAAGCCGCATCAAAAATCTGCTGTGCGGTAAGGTTTAGTTGGGGAGTTGTGGATTCTTACTCCCACAGCATCCGAATCACTGCTATCTAGCTTTAATTTTAACCAAAAAGAAGGATGGATGTCAGGAGTATACTTTCTCGGTGATGCTCTGCGGCGGCAATCGTAGTTATACATCATCTACCACAGATCCCAGAAACCTTGTGGTTGAGAATACTGGGTAGAGGAAGCACACAAGAACAAGCAATTGTTGAGTTACAGAGATTATCATTAAATCATCCCTTTCAGAAGGTAACACTTGAACTCGTTTATAACCTACGCGAAAATTTGAAAGTAAATCAAGATTTAGATTCGGAGGATAGAGAATTAATTATGCGATTAGAACCAATTTATCAACAAAACCGATAGCAAGCAAAACTTGAGGGAAGGCTTGAGGGAAGGCTTGAGGAACGGCGACAGACTATTGAAAACTTACTCATAGTTCGTTTTGGTTCGTTATCTAACGAACTTCAAGCAATCATCCCACCAATATTAGCTTTATCACCTGAAGAATTTACCCCTTTGCTGATGCAATTATCAAGTGAGGAATTAATCGCTAGATTTAGCAGAGCATCTTGATATTTGAATTACACTCACTCGCCAGTTATTAGTTAATAGTCAATGGGTAGTTAGTAAATCTCAAAGATTGATTGGCTTTAGCTAAGTTGGTTAAGAATCTGTTTATGGGTCTAGATAGAAAGATGCTGAGGCATTAGACAATATTTGTACCGTCCAGTTGCTCTTTCAACTATTAGCTTACGGAGTTCAGTAGGAAATAAAGTGCAACTTTACATATATATAGTAGTCCGCGCCTTGAAAAACAAGATCCCCGACTTCTTTAATTCGTCGGGGATCTGTGGATTCTAGTTTCTGGCGTTTGATTTGGGACTGGTATAGAATTGGGATGAAAGTCTACTGACCATCTGTCGCATCCAGAGGTAAGATTCTATGCCTAAACGCCTTCTCGTCGTGGAATCGCCTGGTAAAGTCCAAAAGCTCAGTCAAATCCTGGGGCCAGAGTGGATTGTTCGTGCGAGCTGCGGTCACATTCGGGAACTCAGTAATGAAGGTGAGGATTCTTTGGGCTTTGTGATGGATGGCAATAGCGTGCAGTGTCGCTATGTGCCACGCGACGAGCGAGCAAAGGATACGATTCAGCAACTCAAGGCGGCAGTCAAGCAAGTTAATGAAGTTGTTTTGGCGACTGATCCAGATCGAGAGGGAGAAACGATCGCTTGGCATCTCAAGGAAGCTTTGGGACTGAAAGCACCGAAACGAGTCGTGTATACTGAGACTACGAAAGCGGCTGTTCAAAGTGCGATCGCCAATCCCAGAGAGCTTGACTCCAACTTGGTAGGAGCAGGATTGTGCCGAGATTGTCTGGACAAGCTCGTAGGTTACAAAGGCAGTCCGTTGGTATGGGCACTCAACAATGGGGCGAAGAGTGTTGGACGAGTTCAAAGTGCTACTCTACACCTGATTTGTCAGAGGGAAAGGGAAATACAGTCTTTTGTCCCCCAAGATTACTGGAGTGTCTGGGTAGATTACGTTGAGGGATTTCGTGCTTTCTACAAAGGCAAGGTGAATGCTCCAGTGGAAGATTCACAGGAAGCAGAAATCAATGATGACGCAGCAGGTACTAACACCGAAGCGCCCGAGTCTACTCGCGTGCTTTCTCAAGCAGAAGCAACACACCTGGTTGAGGAGGCACGTCGCCACCCCCATCAAATTGTCCAGCTAGAAGGAAAGGTCGTCAACCGTCAACCACCCGCAGCCTTCACAACTTCTACCCTTCAGCAAGCTGCTGGTTCCAGGCTGCGATTTGCTCCTGAGAAGACGATGCTCTTAGCTCAAAAGCTGTATGAGGCGGGGTTGATTACTTACATGCGAACAGACTCAGTGATGCTGAGTCCAGAGTTCTGTGCCAGTGCCCGTAAGTGGTTGGAACAGAACGATCCGGAAAATGTGCCTTCTCAGGTTGCTAAACATCGCAGTAGTAAAACGGCTCAAGAAGCTCACGAAGCAATCCGTCCGACAGATGTGTTTCGCCCTTCTCTTCAACTGCGAGTGGAACTTGACGCAATGGAGTTCAACTTATATGTCCTGATTTGGAAACGAGCGATCGCATCTCAATGTCGTTCTGCCCGACTCCGAAAAACTCGGATTGTCACGCAGTCAGGGCCGATATTGTGGCAGGCAAGAGGACAAGTCGTTGAGTTCCTCGGTTACGCCCGGTATTGGTCTAATCTAAGTAAAGACAGTGTTTTGCCGAACGTGCAACAAGGGCAAACGCTGACTTTGGAGAATGCAGGTGATGATCAGAAACAGACGCAGCCACCTCCCCGCTACAGTGAACCAAAACTTGTACAACTGATGGAACGCAAGGGAATCGGTCGTCCAAGTACCTATTCTCCTACTATTTCCACCTTAAAGAAACGAGGTTATGTCCAGTTGACAAAAGAAAACCTACAGCCGTCAGCCTTGGGGTTGGAAGTGGATGCTTTTTTGCTCAAGGCTTTACCCGATCTGCTAGCAACAGAATTTACTGCTAAGATGGAGGATGCGCTGGACGCAATTGCCGACGGAAAACAGCCTTGGCAGCACTACCTAACCGCTTGGAACCAGAATTACTTCGCGCCTGCGTTGGCGAAAGCAAAAACTGTCGCTTTCACATCCAATACACAATCCTCTTCTGGTGTGGTTGAGCGCAAATTTGAGACTTCTAGAACTCGTTGTCCTCAGTGCAAAAACCCTCTTGCCAAAATTAAGAGCAGTAAACTTAAAAAGAAATTCTTTCTCAAATGTGTTACTGGATGTGTTGATGTGGTCCTCTTTTGGAGCGATCGCAACAAAACTTGGGAGCAACCTCGAGCTCAAGCAGCCAACGTCGTAGGTGCAAATCCCCAAAAACAAGCTTTGCTGACGACACATCCCTGTCCGGTGTGTAAGAAGCCTCTGGAAGAGTACAGTTATATAAAAGACGGACAGAGTAAGATCTTGCTCCGGTGTTCCAATCCTCAGTCCCGGAATGACCAGAAGCATAAAGAAGTTGCCTATTTTAACACGCAGAAAGGATGGTGGAGTCCTAAGTTTGGGGAGTTAAGACCTACGTAATATGTAGTAACATTAATTACATAAATAATCTCAATACGGATGCCTTTGCTTGTAATAACTTTTGACTCTCTACGTTTTGGCTAAGCTTAGGATTGTGATACTATTGATAAAAGTAGGCATTAAATAGGATGCCCTGTAAGAGTAGCGGGACTTTTGTGCAACGCTCTTAGTCGATCTCTCCGAAAATTAATTATGCGTTCGTCTAAAACCTTGGTATGGACAAACGGTGAGACAGCCCTGTTGGAGGGTTTCCCCGCTCTCACGGGGACTGCGATCTTCTCCCAAAGGGTGACGCTACGAACGTAGCGATCTTCGACGTTCGTAGCGTCACCCGAAGGGCTGCATCCTACACAGAACGCCCATAGATGATTTCAGGAGATGTCTAGTTAGTCAAGAAAAATCAAATATTTAGAAAAATTTAAGTGTAGGTGGTTATTTGATGTGTGGTGCACTACCCTAAAATAAGGGTAGCTGGTGGATTCGGTGAATTGTTCAATGAACAACATTGTTTTGCCCCGGAATGAGGTCAAAATATTACTGGGGAAAAGAAAGATGTTGATTGCTGAAAATTTAAGGAGGATAGCCAGCCTTAGGGGCATTCATTCAGGGAAAGTGTTATTAATCAAATGTCAACGAACTCGCTCAAGTTATAAGATCGCTTGTGCAACCTAAAAAACTCGAAAAAATAGATTTCAATCAGGAATATCCGTGTCCTTGTCGTCGGCGAGGACAGCTAATTCCGATTGTACTGACAGAAGCATTTGGTTGCGATCGCTGTCAGCAAATATTTGTCGTTGAAGATAACGGACATGTTCTAGAGCAGCTTTCAACCACATATCCCTACAAGCGAGCTTGGCGATGGATGGGAAATACTTGGCAAGTTGTCCGTCCTCGGTTGGGAGAAAGTTATTTACCAGTAGCGCTGGGCGTTCTTTTCGTGCTAGTGATTATATGGTTACCATTAGCGCTGAAAGCAAGTAGCTCCAATACAATCGTTTGGGCAATATTAGCAGTAATGTTGGCTATCCTGCCAGCACTAATGGTCTGGCTTACCTACAGACGTTGATGAGGCAAATAGTGGATGTTTTTGATGATTGCCCCCAACCAATTGCCAGCGCCAAACGCGCTTATCAGGCTTCCCTGAAGTTGGGGAATACAAAGGGTGTAGAGCGCAGTCGTGCTGTGTTGGCAATGGCACAAGCACTTCAAGATTCCTTTGATGATATTCTGGAAGCTAATACCCTGGATTTAGAAGCCAGTCGGGAAATGGCAGTTCCAGAATTAGTTTTGGATTGGTTAAAACTGACTCCACAACGCTTAGGAGCAACAGTAGATATTCTCCAAAAGTTGGCAGAATTATCAGATCCTCTACGAAGAGTTAGAAACGCTGACTATCAACTCGAAGACTCTCAAACTTACTCGCAGTTGACACCTTTAGGAGTCATTGCATTTATTTATGAGGCGTTTCCAGATTTGGCGGCTCTGGCAGCAGGTTTATGTATTAAAACTGGCAACAGTATAATTCTGAAAGGCAGTACAGAAGCGAGCCATTCTAATGTGGCGATCGGCACCGCACTTCAAGCAGCTGTTGATCATGTGGGCTTACCGAATGGTAGTTTAGAATTGTTAACAGCAGAACATGGAACTTCAATTCGAGATTTAGTCACGCAAGATGAGTACCTAAATTTAGTCATACCCTACGGACGTTCCAGCTTGATACAACAAGTTGTGCGTCAGGCAACTGCTCCTGTTCTGAAATCGAGTATTGGCAACTGTTACCTTTACTGGTCGCCCAATGCTAGCTTAGAGATGGTGCGCTGGATGATTATGGATAGTCATCAGAGTGAACCAGATGCGGTGAATGCTATTGAGAAAGTACTGATTCACAGGCAGGCATTACCATCGTCTCTGTCTGTTCTATGGAATACTTTAAAGGAAAAAGGCTTTGAAATTAGAGGAGATGAAGAACTTGTCGAAGCATTTCCTCAGTTAAAACTCGTTCAGTCTAGAGAATGGGGAAGCGCCTACCTTACCCGTACAGTCGCTTTTAAGCTGGTGGATAGTTTAGAGGCAGCGATCGCCTGGGTTAACCAACATAGTAGTGGTCATGCCGACTGCATTGTCACGGAATCTTACCAAGAAAGTCGGCAGTTTGCCTTGGGAGTAAACAGCGCCTCAAGCTACATCAACGCTTCTCCGCGTTTTTCTCGCAATCCATCACGAGGCGACTCTGTATTTTTAGGCATGTCCAACCAAAAAGGTCTTCGACGCGGTTTGATTAGTTTAGAAAGCCTCACTACCGTTAAGCATATTGTTCAGGGAAATGGGCGATTTTAGGAATAGGAAATGTTAAAAAGTATACTCTAAATCTCCATATTTGTCTAGTAAAACCACGCAAGTAGTATTTTACCTGTATGTGTATACAAGCATACTTATTTTTCTATTGTTGATGTGGCGGATATCACCCTCATTCTTCTGTTAAAAATAGATCGAGCAATCAAGTAGAATAAGGTTTGCGTTGATAGGCTGGGACTTGCCCAAATCAACTCATATCCTATTTGAACAAGCAGTTTTCATGACACAGACACTCACAAGAGTCACTTTTGCCAAAACAGTCGGTTTTAGAAAAGAACTGAATAAACGAGTTGACGCTTATTTTCAATCTGAGAAAATTTCTCCCCGAGATAATCTTGCAATGTATCTTAAAACTGCAACAATCTTAGGATGGGTGATTACCGCTTGGACATTTACAATCTTTGGTCCACCGATAATATGGATGAAAGTACTTGGCTGCTTCCTTCTAGGATTAGGTCTTGCTGGCGTAGGCTTTAGTGTAGGACATGATGCGAATCATGGCGGTTACTCTAGTAAAAAATGGGTGAATTACATCCTTGGTTTGACGTATGATGTAATTGGCGTATCAAGTTATCTGTGGAGGTTCCGCCATAATTTCCTACATCATACTTACACCAATATATTAGAGCATGATGTCGAAATACATGGAGATGGATTGGTACGGATGTCTCCCTTCATGAAACACGAATGGTATCATAAATTTCAACACATTTTCATTTGGTTTATTTATACCGTCATTCCGTTTTACTGGTCTGTTTCTGATGTCTCTCTCATATTATTTAAGCGCAAATACCACGAGCATGTCGTTCCTGTATCCAAACAGGAAACTTTCACACTGTTAGCTGGTAAAGTAGTTTGGTTCGGACTGTTTGTCGGAGTTCCCATTGCCGCAGGATATAGTCCCTTACAATTAATTGCCGGACTTTGCATTACTTACATGACCTACGGATTTTTGATTTGTAATGTGTTCATGCTTGCCCACGTTATGGATACAGCAGAATTCATTCAACCAAATCCGGAATCAAACCAGATAGAAGATGATTGGGCAATTGTGCAAGTGAAGACAACAGTTGATTTCGCTCCAAAGAACGTCTTTTTAAACTGGTATGTTGGTGGTCTTAACTATCAAGTTGTGCATCATTTATTCCCTCATGTTTGTCATATCCACTATCCAAAAATAGCTCCTATATTGGCAGAAGTTTGTCAGGAATATGGTGTCAAGTACAATGTGTACCAAACTTTGGGAGCAGCATTAGCTTCTAATTACCGTTGGTTGAAACTCATGGGTACAGAGCCTCAGGAAAGCGCAGCACTGTAGAGGATTGGAAATAGAAAATGGGTAATAGGCAATTGGAATGGAAGAATTTCTTCCTCATTACCTATTACCTATTACCTACCGTTCAAGGTAATAATCATTAAACGACTTATAGCCACTATCTGTAACGTACAATTGACACTGATCTGTAATTCGCTTCATTAAAGACCAAGAAAACCGACACTCGTCATGTAAATAAGTCCCCCAATTTTCTTGCAAGCTGCGATAAGCCAACCGCAAGTTGTAAGAAGGAATGGCAGTGGAAATGTGATGGGGAACGTGAACACTAATATCGTGGCAAAGGAATTCTACCCAGCGTGGGTAATCACAATGAACGGTGCCAGAAAGTTGTGCGATCGCCGCATTCCATTTGGATTCGTTTACAAACGGAACGTCTGGAGCAGTATGATGAACTATTGTAAAAGTACTCATCCAAAAATGGTACCCTAGCCAAGGGATTAGCCAAAATTTCACAAATCCCCAGATACCAGTTGTCGCGATTAAAGTAGGGAAAGCGACGAGAGCAAAAACCACAACGACAGTCACAGAGAGCTTGACGCTGGATTGATCTTTTTCGCGAAATGTTCTCCAATCAAAGTGCTTAACTGCCCAGTGCAAAATTGAACCTACCCACCACAATCGGTTTCGCATAAAACCTTCAAAACCCAAACGCTCAACTTTTCCCCAGCTTTCAAACACCTCTGTTCTAATTGGATGCCAAGCGTTGTCTTCTTCCAATTTGTTGGTGTGAGTATGATGATAATTGTGTTGAATACGCCAACTGTGGAACGGGTAAATTAAAGGCATCATCATTACATGCCCAACCACATCGTTTACCCAACGACGTTTGGCAAACGAACGATGTCCGCAATCATGGCCGATGACAAAAAAACCAGTCAACGCAGTACCAGTAAAAATCCAAGCTGCGGGCAAGAGAAACCAAGGAGCAAATATCAGACTTAAATAGCCCAAGCCAACCATCAAAATACTGGTTAGCACTTTTCTCCAAGCTTTGTATCGATTCTGCTGAAAACATTCTTTGGGCAGAGTTTTGATAATATCTTTTAACTTTAGGTCTGAATGACCAAAGTCATTAACTGGCTTCTGAGTGTTTATAGTTGATGTAGTCATGAATACTTGAGACAAAACCAATTCTCCTACCTAATCACTTTGTTGTGACTTGTCGCGAAGTTCTGAAACGTTAGCGTTTCGGATTATAGCAGCCTATTCCACTTAAGCGCACCTGTAATTGATCCCTACTTGTCACAGAAGCAGTTTTCTAAGGAGATGCTAAAACTATCAAATGTCGAATTAATCAATTTAGAAGTCAGGAGACAGAATCCAGGAGAATGTTATGGAGCAAGTACAAATTAATTTTGGTAAGACAGCAGAGCGTTTATAACACAAGTGTAATGTTATAAAATTTTTCCTTTTTGAAACCCCGACTTTAAGCGTGGAGGCCCAAGCTGACTTCTCACTTCTGAATTCTGACTCCTGATTACTGCTTTTTGTCTGCTAGCTTCACGTTTTTAGCTAGTCCAAGTGTTTGGAGCAATTGAATTGTCATCCAAGTTAAGTCTATTTCCCACCATTCCAGTCCGTGACGGGCTGAATATTGATAAGCGTGGTGGTTATTGTGCCAGCCTTCGCCAAATACAAATAAAGCAACCCACCAGCAGTTAGTCGAATTATCCCCAGAGTCGTAGCTGCGATAGCCAAATTTATGGGTGGCGCTGTTGACCAACCAAGTACAGTGGTAAACAAAGACAATACGAACAAAAATGCCCCAAACGACAAATGGCCAGCCACCCAAGAGCAAAAGTAACAAACCCAATGCCACTTGGACGAAAATCATATTTTTATCTAAAAACTGATAGACTGGATCGTCTGCAATGTCTTTAGTGAAGCGAGGAAGGTCTAATCCATTTGGTTTCTGAAAAATCAACCAACCCATGTGGCTCCACCAGAAGCCTTGATTGGAATCATGTGGATCTTCAGTTTGATCCGAGTGTAAATGATGTATGCGGTGTGTCCCTACCCACTCGATAGGGCCCCCTTGACAAGCCAGTGTCCCGCAAAACACCAAGATATACTCCAGCCATTTGGGAGCTTGAAAACTGCGATGGGTAACAAGACGGTGAAATCCTAAAGTAATTCCTAAGCCGCCACTGATCCAATAAAGTAATAAAGCCACGCCAACTGCCTTCCAGCTAAAGTTGCTTGGAAGTAAGGCAAATAAAGCTCCGATATGCAAAAAGGCGAAAAATAAAGTATTCACCCAGTTGATTTGATGTTTGGTTGAAGTCGCAATTGTCATGCAGTAGTCCGAATAGGAATTGTTAAGCCTAAAACAGCGGGATCAAAAAATCCGCCGATCTAATTTTCTACGAATGAGGAACCAATGAACAGCTCGGAACAGCTGCGAGAAGCAGAAAAGGCACTGTTACAAATTTTTTCTGGAATTGACGCTCAGGTCAAGCAAAATCTTAAAAGAGTGCTAGAAGCCTTTCGCTATCATAAAGTGGGCGCACACCATTTTGCTGGCGTTACAGGATACGGTCATGATGATCTAGGACGAGAAACTTTAGATAAAGTTTTCGCTCAGGTTATGGGCGCTGAAGCGGCGGTAGTGAGGGTACAGTTTGTTTCTGGAACCCACGCGATCGCATGTGCATTATTTGGCGTCCTCCGTCCTGGTGATGAAATGCTAGCAGTGGCAGGTACTCCTTACGATACCCTCGAAGAGGTGATTGGTTTGCGGGGTCAAGGTCAAGGCTCACTAAGCGAGTTTGGCATCAACTACCGACAATTGGATCTTAACGCAGAAGGCACCCTAGATTGGCAAGCTATAAGCCATGCGGTTAAGGAAAACACTCGTTTGGTATTGATTCAGCGTTCTTGTGGCTATTCTTGGCGAACTAGTTTATCTATTGCCGAAATTCAAAAAATCGTCCATTTAGTTAAACAGCAAAACCCCAACACCGTTTGCTTTGTTGATAACTGCTACGGCGAATTTATTGAAACTCAGGAACCTACGCATATTGGAGCCGATCTCATGGCAGGGTCTTTAATTAAAAACCCTGGTGGGACTGTTGTCAACGCAGGCGGTTATGTTGCCGGTCGTGCTGACTTAGTGGAAGCGGCCGCCTGTCGCCTCACAGCTCCGGGAATCGGTAGTTATGGAGGTGCGACTTTTGACCAAAATCGCCTGCTCTTCCAAGGACTGTTTCTAGCTCCACAAATGGTAGGGGAGGCGATGAAAGGCACTCACCTTACTGGTTACGTATTTGACAAGCTCGGTTATCCAGTGAATCCAGAACCATTTGCCCCCCGTCGGGATGTGATTCAGGCAATTAAACTCGGTTCTGCTGAAAAGCTGATTGCCTTCTGTCGGGCGATTCAACAGTATTCTCCTATTGGTTCCTATCTCGATCCCGAACCTGCCGAAGTGCCAGGGTATGAGAGCCGTGTAGTTATGGCTGGAGGGACGTTTATTGAGGGTAGTACTTTGGAATTTTCTGCTGATGGTCCGATGCGGGAACCGTATATCGTTTATTGCCAAGGGGGAACTCATTGGACTCATGTGGCGATCGCCCTCGAAGCCGCAATTAATGCCCTAGGACCAGCGTAAATACACGTAGAATCAGAGTTGATGATAGCTACTCCTTTCGGTGCCGTTTAGGGAGAGTTCGAGAAGAAATTGCATTACTTATCTTACACGAGCGCTGCGGGGAGTAATCGCTAAATGATATCCTAATGGTCGGTACATGCCAGCGTGTACTTTTTGACTCATAAGGAGTATGGAAACTCTATGTAGTAGAAAGAACAAGTCATGCTGGGAGTGAGTTAAGTTAATCGGAAAAGGAAGACTGTTGGCAAATGTCCCAAAATCGTATGTCATCGGGAATTCCCGGCTTGGATGAAATTCTGTATGGCGGTTATATTCAGGGTCGGACTTACTTAATCCGAGGTGGAGCGGGTGTTGGTAAAACAACACTGGGAATGCATTTTTTAACAAGTGGTGCCAACAGAGGCGAACGGGTTTTGTTCATTACACTGGGAGAAACTGTCACACAACTGCGGCGAACTGCCGAAGGGCTGGGATTTGACCTCCAAAGCATCACTTTTCTTGACCTCAGCCCCACACCCGAGTTTTTCGCCCAGGTTCAGACTTACGATATTTTCTCGCCTGCCGAGGTAGAGCGTGAACCTACAACCCGCAGAATTATAGAGCAGGTAGAAGCCCTCAAGCCACAGCGCATTTTTATTGATTCGATGACGCAGTTTCGCTACCTTGCAACCGATGCCTTTCAGTTTCGCAAGCAAGTGCTGTCGTTTCTGCGATTTTTGGTGGAGCAAGACACAACTGTTCTATTTACCTCAGAGAGCAGTGGAGAAGCACCCGACGATGATTTACAGTTTATGAGTGATGGAGTACTTAATCTACACTTCAGCCACAATGAGCGCAGGCTCTGTATATCCAAATTTCGGGGGAGTGGCTTTCAAGACGGCTATCATGCAATTCGCCTCACCAGCACAGGAATGCATATCTTCCCCCGGTTAATGCCACAAGCCTACGCAGAAGCTTTTACAACTGAAAGTATCTCCTCTGGCATTCCGGAAATCGACGAGTTGCTGCACGGTGGGATTGAGCGCAGCACTATTACCATTGTCAGTGGTCCCAGTGGTGTTGGTAAGAGCACCTTGGGACTTCAGTTTATGAAAGAAGCTGCCGGACGGGGCGAACATTCGGTAATTTACACTTTTGAGGAAAGAAAGGAAATGCTATTGCGCCGCGCTCAAGGGATTAACATTCCGGTTAATGTCATGCAGAAACGCGGGACACTCTCGGTCGTTCAAATAGAGCCTTTGTACTATACACCCGATGAATTTGCTCACCTCGTGCGTCAGGAAGTAGAGCAAAAACAGGCGCGGATTGTAATGATAGATAGCGTGTCCGGCTATCGGCTTTCGCTGCGTGGGCAAGATTTGACAAGCCACATTCATGCCCTGTGCAAATATTTGCAAAACATGGGTGTTGCAGTGCTGTTGATCAACGAGGTGGAAACGATTACAGGGGATTTCCGAGTGACAGAAATTGGGATTAGCTACTTGGCAGACACAATTATATTTTTACGCTACTTAGAAATGCAAGGTGAACTGCGGCGAACAATCGGCGTTTTGAAGAAGCGCATGAGCGATTTTGAAAAAACTCTGCGTGAATTTGAGATCAGTCGCTACGGAATTAAAGTCGGCAAACCCCTCACACACCTTCAAGGGCTGTTGACTGGGGTGCCCCAATTCCTAAATGATAAACTTTGACAGGTAGTCTATCGAATTGTTGATTCAGTCCTTAGCTGTGAAAAACCTTTAAGGCAGCATTGCAAGGTGAGCAAATTAGGAACGATGAATCGAATTTTAATTATTATAGAGCAATCAGAGAATCGCCGCCTCTTGGCAGAGTGGCTGAGAATATATTACGAGGTTGTGGTGGCAGACTCAGTGGTGCAGGCAGGAAAAGCCGTGCCGCTTTTAGATGAACAGTTTGACTTGTGCATGATTGATGGTCAAGCACTGGATCGGCTTTGGGAATGGGTGGAAGCAAGAAAACAACATGAAAAACCCGTTTTTTTGCCCTTTTTGCTCATGACACAGAAGTCAGACGTTAAACTGTTGACACGGCATTTGTGGCAAACTGTTGATGAACTGATTGCAAAACCGATTGAAAAGCTAGAGTTGCACGCACGAGTTGAAATGCTGCTGCGATCACGGGGCTTATCACTAGAGCTTCAAGTTGCACTAACGCAAGAACGCGAACTCAGGGAACTAAAATCGCGCTTTGTCTCAATGGTTTCCCATGAATTTCGCAACCCACTAAATATTATTTCTGGTTTCACTCGTTTGCTGGAACAGCGCGAGTTCCCGCAAGAAAAACGAACTGACTTTTTCCGACGTATTCAGGCTGCCGTTAACCGCATGGTTAGCTTGCTGGATGATGTTTTGATCATAGAAAAATCTGAAGCGAATCTGACATCTTATACGGTTCCAGTGGAGATCGAGCCTTTCTGCCGTCAGTTAATCGAAGAAATCAAATTAAGCATAGGCGATCGTCATATTATTCATTTTGACTGCGATGATCAATGTACTGCACTTCAAATGGATGAAGTGTTACTGCAACACGTTTTGAGCAATCTCTTATCTAATGCGATCAAATACTCCGCACCCGACAGCACTGTTGAGCTGAAATTGCAATATCAATCACCATCAGTCATCTTTCAAGTGCAAGATCAGGGCATCGGCATTTCTCCAGCAGATCAAAAACGGCTGTTTGAATCTTTTTATCGTGCCAGTAATGTGGGTAAAATTCCTGGCACTGGATTGGGACTGGCTATTGTTAAACAGGCAGTTGAGAGACATGGCGGAACGATCGCAGTCAGTAGTGAAGCTAACGTGGGCACAACGTTTACCGTAACTTTACCGATTAGCAGCGAAGTGTCTTGAGTATCTTGTCGCCTAGAGCTATCTTTTTTTTGTATAAAACCTTACACACTGGCTGAAGAAGCGACTTTCTTCACTGAGGCATTATTCCGGTAACTTATATTGCCCAACAATCCGCTTAGCAAACTCTGGAACGTGTGCCTCTAATTTCTCCGCGTAATTCCGCTTCATGTACAAGTAATTGCGAGTAAAGTGAGAATCGATAGAGAAACGAGCGTATTCTAAGCCTTTGGGACCGATTTTTTCAATCACTACCCCCATCAGTTTTGCTGCCCACATTGGCAGGGTGACGCCTTTGTCGTAAGCGGGAATGCTTTGTTGGACAGCCGCTTTGCGATCGCCCTTTGACATCACAGGCTGTGTTTCTAGTTGGTCGTTCACCAATTCTAGCATTTCCTTGCCTAAGTCATTTCTAACCACAATCCACTGCCAACCAAAGGGTGCGCCCATGTAGCCGACGACTAAATCTGCTAGAGAATTCACGTAGTCAAAGCAACTCATGCACGAAGGAGCAAAAACATCTTTCAGTTTGTTCGTCTTCAGTCCGAAGAAAGGCACAGTTTCTGTTGAACCATCTTCATGTTTGAAGTGAACTCGGAAGTCTTGCATGAACTCATAATGCACCACCGTGTTAGGTGAACGGCTAGTTGTTTCTAAGAATTTTTGTAATCCGGCACGTGTGACATTATCTACACACGGTGTCCCCAACACGTAGAGCTTTTCCAAGCCCAGTTGTTTTTCCACAGCGCGTAATGCTTGAATTTGACAGCCAACGCCGATCACCAATAGCCGCTTCATCCCAGATTGTTCCACCTGTTCTAAAATTGAAAGGTTGGGTGAGAGTGTTGGTTTGTTTACACGCGCTGCCAGTATTTCCTCTGCTGTTCGGGCAATGATAGGTAGAGGTTGAAAGCGGTCTTCTTGAGTATTTTGTACGCAGACGACACCTTCAACAATACCGCGATTGAGCATTTCAATCGCAATACTACTCACAATCCCTGTCCATTGAGCACCAGCAATTGGTTCCGTTTTCCGGGCAGCCATCATGTCTTGCTGAACACCAAAGTAGAGTTCGTTGGGGTTGTCAAGATTCCGGGAGCGGGTGTGCGTCTGTTCTTCAAGTTTGTCTATTTGCTGATTGATAAAAGCACAAGCTTCCTTGACATAGTGAACGTAGTATGTATCACACAGTCCACACTCGCTACACAGTTCCTTGGCGGGACGACGGCTACCTGGTTTGAGGGCTTTGGCTTTTTTATGATTGGGGAAATTTATTAAAGTCATTCGATTTTAGATTTGGGATTACAAAATTATTGCCAGTTCATCATTCCGCAGAACTATCTGTCGCAAACATTTATCGAATTGGCGTCATTAAAATTTCGGCTGTAAAAAACTCAAATGTCTTACTTCCCAATATGCCAGAGAATGGTAACGTAAGTTGCTAGTTGGTGCTGGTAATGGGTGATGGGAAATAAAAATATTCTCAGTTCCCAACTACATAGCAATATATTTTTACTCCAATTTAACTGCACCTTGCCGCAAAATCTGCCAATTCTTCCCAGTCCATTTGGCAACGGTGGAAGGCGAACTATTCTGTTGTGTTTCTTCAATGGATTCTGTTGTCAATGTCAGAACGTTGGGGAACTGTGCTTCAATCTCTGACAGAGTTTGTAACACTGGTTGACCTGACAAATTAGCACTACTGGTGGCCAGAGGACCTGTTTGTTCTAAAATACTTTGGGCGATCGCACAGTCAGGGACTCGTATCCCAACTGTTCTTGGTTCAGTTGCAGGTAAAATACCAAATAATGCTTTTGGTACCTGTGCTGATGCTGGTAATACTAAAGTTAGCGCTCCCGGCCAGTACGTATTAGCAACTTTATGCCAAATTTTATACTCATCTTCGTTACCTATAACGAATGACCAGAGTTGTGAGGCACGCGCAGCCAATAATATTAAAGGTTTTTCGTAACTACGTTGCTTTGCCGCAAAGATTAACTCTCCTTGTTCTGGCAAAACTGCAAGCGCGGGAACAGTATCTGTAGGAAAGCTGACTAATTTGCCAGCTTTAGCACCAGCAACAAGTGAGCCGAGAGAAACTTGCACCATTTTTACAAAGTCAAGAGTGAGGAATCAAAATTATAACTCCGCGTCTCCTGTACGGGCAGGTTTTATCCGAGCAATAGACATATTTAATATTGGTAGGTAAAACCTGC
>CALMVQ010000069.1:71062-120994 GCA_937873135.1 uncultured Scytonema sp.
CAATAGACATATTTAATATTGGTAGGTAAAACCTGCCCCTACGCCCTGTACGGGCAGGTTTTATCCGCTCAATAGACATATTTAATATTGATAGGTAAAACCTGCCCCTACGCCTCTTAACTCTTGTAAGCAAGAGCAAAACGTTCGATGCCTGCTAAGTCGGCGTGAATTTGAATGTTGCGATAATTTCCTTGAAGCAACATTTCTCGCACTGCATTTGCTTGTCCGGCCATCATCTCAATGAGCCATACCCCACCTGTTTGTAAATAAATAGGGGAAATTTCTATCAAATGGCGAATGCACTCTAAGCCGTCAGAACCACCATCTAAGGCTAGATGTGGTTCGTGGTTAATCACTTCTGATTGTAGAGTAGGTAAGATACTAGTGGGGATATACGGCGGGTTGGAGACCATACCACTGAACTGTCCAGTGAAGAATTCTAGTGGTTCCCACCAAGAACCTTGGTAAAATTGAATACGCTCTGCTAAACCACAATGATGGGCGTTTGTCATGGCGATCGCCAGAGCTTGGCGACTGGAATCAACAGCGTGGATGGTTGCTTGGGGAAACGCATCTGCTAGTCCCAAAGCGATCGCGCCACTACCAGTTCCCAAATCAGCCCAATGTCCTTGCTGTAAGGAAGGCTGGCTGCTACCGTGTAAAGTTGTCTCACTTGTGGAAGCAGCCGCAACTGCCAGATCTATCAGGCACTCTGTTTCAGGTCTGGGAATCAAAACAGCTGGAGAAACGGCGATCTTAAATTTTCGCCAGTGTGTCACTTCTGTAATATATTGCACTGGTAAGCGGTCATTTAAACGCCTCTGCCACAGTGCCTCTAATTTTTCTAAAGGAAACTGAAGCTGAATTTGAGACCACTCTTTAAAAGACTCCAAACGCAGTGCTAATCTGTCTAATCCAGCTACCTCTTGTAGTAACCAATCTACTTCAGCAGGTGGGACATCATTTGCGATCGCAGCTTTTAAAGCCTGGTTGCGCCACTGCCAAAGTTTTAAACCAGAAACGATTTCTGGTTGATTATCCGCCATACCTTAATGAGTGAGTGCTAGTCTGTTATTTTTTCGGAGCGGGGGTAGCGGGGGTAGCAGGATTTTTAGGAAGTTTCCTAATATAATCTCTATCTTCTTGGGTTGGTACCAAAACAACTTGGTTAAGCCATGGATCGTTTTTCTCTTGGAATACTTTAATGACTCCGTCCATGTCAACAACATCCATAACAGCATTAGGAAATTTTTGCTTCACCTGCGTCAACAAACCCTGTGCATCTTGCTGGCTTAAAAACAAAGGAATAATTTCCTGCTTTTGGTTTCCTGCTTTAATTGACACATAACCTTTATCAGCTCCAAATTTAACAGTGAAAACAGGCACACTCCTAAATTGCTGTACCTGTTTACCACTAGCACGTAGCAATTGCAACGCCGCTTGCATTTCTTTGTCTAAAGGTTTGAAAGCAAATTCCAGGTGATTTGGCTGGCTTTTGGTTTGTTTCAATTGTTGATAAATGACTCCAAGCGGCACTGCGGTCACTTGTAAGCTCTTTACCAATTCTGTCAATTTCGGATCTTTATCTTTGAGATTCCGCAGTTGGTTGATAAAACTCTCCGCCTCTTGGTGACTCATATAAACACCTGTCACCGAACCACTGGCTTTTTGCCCGTTTTGAGCTTGCAGAGGACGACTGAGTGGTAAGCCTTGGGGATTTGTGATTAAAAATACTGGTACTGAATCCAGTTTTTCTTTGATTTGTTGTTCTGATAATGCTAGCACTGGGGCGTTTCCGCTAAATACAGTTGCCAACAGAGTACTTCCCACTAAACCCAATGTTGTACCCCAGCGAACGAATGATTTCATGATTTCTCCTAGCATCAATACTTTACTTTCATTAAGTCGAGACTTAGGTCGGATTTGCACAGAATCAACTTGTTTTAGTTATAGTATCTTGTCCGCCGATAGACTGTGCTATTTTCTGTTTGTCAATTTCGCCTTGCGGTTCCGACGTTATATTGTAGATACCCTCTGTGATTTGCAAAGAAAGCAAAGCACAGAGGTCATTTTCTAGTTTTCACCTGGTATATAGCATTTCTACAAAGATTTTTGAGATATTCCGTGAGGATCGTCCTTTATTCTCTGTCTAATGTCATTTGTAATTAAAAATGACTGATGTGCAGGCGGGTTTAACAAGAGATCTTGTCTTCTTACAGGTTATCTAGATTAAACCTGCACTAACAGAGTTGACGCCACAATACAATAAATCGTTCCACTTGTCACCTTCTCAAAAATCTCAATATTTACACCAGTAAGTCATTTTTCCAGTCTTGCTACTCAGCTGTTGAATCTAGCTATTAATCATGAAAAACAGCCAGATGAGTAGAGTTATTATCCGAGGGATTGAGTAATTTTAATGACATTTTTTTAACTTTTTTAACATAAAAGTTAAAAAAATGTCATTATATTTTGATTTTTTTTAATCAAAATAAAAACCCTATAACTTTTCATAAGTTTAGGGTTTCATCATTCAAATTTGATATCGGGATGACAGGATTTGAACCTGCGGCATCCTGCTCCCAAAGCAGGCGCGCTACCAAGCTGCGCTACATCCCGTTGATTTCAATCTAAACCATTTTTGTGGTTTTTATCCTACACATTTAGTAGCATATCACGCTTTCCCACTTTTTGCCAAATTTATTTAATTTGTTAAGCTTTACGACATCAGTAGGGCTTTCAGGGGAGCAACTTCAGTAGCTCATGAATTTATTTATAGAGAAAATTTAACCATTACCCTGATTCAGCACCGCTTCTAAAAACTTATGCATATCTAGGCAATAGCCGATAAATATGGGTAAGCCCAACTCCACGGTATAAGCTTGCTCAATTTCGTTGCACCTTCCCTTCTTGGTTCCATCGCTTTGTAACTCCGGTTCCTTGACCACTAATTTCCAGTTAGAGATACTGAAACTTGTTTCACTACGAGACTTAAAGTTTATTTAATTTGAAAAACTAGTTCGTAGCACGTATCTTCTAGGTTTCACACCTAACTGAGCATTACAAGGATTGCACTAGTTAAGCATGATGCAATTATAACGTAATTAGAGAATACCTACCCCTTGAATGCGTAGCAATGGATAGATATGAATAGAAATTAACTTACAGCTTCAAGCCCCTACACCCCTAATGAATAGAGCTTCTTATTTGTATTCGGGATTAATGAGGATACCAAAACATACCTTTAATACCTTCTGGATCGGACATAAAGCCTAAACCCCGGTAGAAGTCTAGAACGTGAGGATCGGCAAAAAGGGTGACATTGCTAATCTCTTCGCTCCTCAGCTTTTTAAGTATATATTTCATCAATGCTTTACCTAGCCCCTTACCTTGAAAGTCTGGATGAACCACGACATCCCAAATAGTGGCATTAAAAGCATGATCTGAAGTAGCACGTGCAAAACCAATGAGCCGCCTTTTGCTTCCTCGCACTTGCCACATAGTGACTACGAGAAAACTATGCTCAATAGCTTTTTTGACTTTTCTTAGGGGACGACGCGACCAACCGACCGCATCACACAGTTCTTCGAGTTCATACAGGTCGATATCTCGCTCAGTGCTGAAAACAATGCGCTCGCTACTAGGGGTAGAATCACCCACAGCATCTGCGCTCATTTGTTCTAAGGGAGTCGTCCTGTTTGTCTCGGCTGCTTCAGAAGTACTAAACCAAGTTTTCCAAAAACCCATGCCAACGTGGTTCGGGTAGTATAACTGAATTGGTTTCCACGCTCAAGAGTGTTGATTAACGCTCTTGAGTGCAACCAATCTATGAACCAATACACTCAAAACTTTCTGGGTGTGATGGAACTTTTGATCTAGCAGCACAAAGTCAGCGTTAGTCTTATACCAATCATTTTCAACTTTAACATTATGTTGTGGAAACTAGGAGAAATTCACCAAAAAGGCAGGATTTGAGAGTATGTATTCAGTAGTCCTGAGGAGCCAGCGCCGTGCGGGGTTCCCCAACGCAATATAGGAGTGCACTGGCTCTCCGTCTTCTCAGGAGCACAGACGCTGCCTTGAACAGCACTGGCTCCCGTTGAGGCGACTGGCGTTGCTGAGTGCCTCGTCGTCAAGAATTCAGATTTTCTCCTTAAACCTTCAGACTAAGCTTGAAAGAGAAAAATCTTAACTCAGGACTCAGCACTGATGCTCCCTTATGTAGTGCATTTGGCAAGGTTGGATTATTTTGAAAAATCTTTATGAAACCTCAAAGATGGCTTCTGGTTTAAAATCTTCTACACTGGAACTGTTAAAACGCTTTAACCGAGGGTTTCCTCAGTTTTATGAGCAATTTGTAAGCAGTGAGATCCAACTGCAAAATTTGCGGCTCGCCTATCGCCTCTATAAAACCCGACGCGCCGTTATTGAGATGAAATCGGAAAGTAGCAAAACTGCCCTGCATTTTGCTTATCGCAACCAGTCTTTTCTGCTCAGCGATATTTTTGGTGTGCTAGCGGCTTATGGATTGACAATCCACGGTTTAAGTCTATACGGTCAGATCCGACCGCCAATGTTAGTTTTTATTAAACTGCTAGTCTCTCGTGGTAGTGAAGCCCTCACTGACAAAACCGCAGAAAATGTCTCCCGTGCCATTCGCGAGGCTTTAGCTGATCGGTTTGAAGTAGAAGAAATGCTGGCGGTGGAATTCAACCTTGACGCAGGCTTAGAACAGGTACAAACCGAGTTCTATGTTGATCCGGTCTTCCATCTTCCTGCTTTAGTGGTTGAAGCCGATAACCAACCTGGATTATTTTATAAAGTCATGTACGCTATTTGGCAAGAAGACCTTTTGGTAGTCAATGCCAATTTGTTAGTTTGGCGCGGACGTACGCGCCTGATTCTTTATTTACTTGGACCGAATGAAAGCCTAATTCCTGAATATTTAGGTCACAAAATTGCTGAAGGGCTACGCCAGAGGTTGCTGGGTACATGAAGAGTTGTTGGTTGTTCTACTGAATCACTATCGACTAACTCTTAACCAATAACGACTTCTTACTCCCTACTCCCCGTTCAATGTACGATAGAAGTATGGCAACGATTGAAATCTTAGGCGTTTCACACGCATACGAACTCACTGCTCCCACTGGGAATCCCCACACTTTAGTGTTTGTTCACGGTTGGCTCAGCAGCCGTGGATACTGGCAACCTGTGATTTCCCGCCTATCAGTTGATTTTCAGTGCCTTTCTTATGATTTGAGGGGTTTTGGGGAGTCCCAATCTAAGGCAAAAACTGATTATAGTCGCGAACAAACTTCTTTTAGCCTGACTTCCACATACAATCACACGGGTGCTAATTCCTTCGATTCCCTCTACACTCCACTTGCCTATGCTCAAGATTTAGCAGATCTTCTACAACATCTGAATATTACCAGTGCTTGGCTAATCGGTCACTCTCTAGGAGGCACGATCGCTCTTTGGCAAGCTGCTGAATACCCCAATTGTGTCAAGGGAGTCATCTGTATCAACGCAGGTGGTGGCATTTATCTCAAAGAAGCTTTCGAGCAGTTTCGCGTAGCGGGGCAGCGATTTTTGCAAGTCCGCCCTCGATGGCTAAGCCAGATGCCTTTAATCGATCTCCTTTTTTCTAGAAATAGTGTTGCACGTCCCTTAGAGCGCTACTGGGCGCGTCAGAGGGTGATTGATTTCGTCGTCGCCGATCCAGAAGCTGCTTTGGGAACATTGCTAGACTCCACGACAGAAGAAGAAATTAACCACTTACCCCAGCTTGTCTCCCAACTTAAGCAGCCTGTTTATTTCCTCGCAGGTGCGGAAGACAAGATTATGGAACCCAAGTATGTCCGTCATTTAGCTAGTTTTCACCCTCTGTTCCAATATTGTGGCGACAATGTTATTGAAATTCCTGATTGTGGAAACTTGGCAATGTTAGAGCAGCCAGATGCAGTCGCTACTCACATCCGGTGTATCGTTGCCCAACATCAGTAGGAAAAGTGGGGAGAAGCATCTTCTACCTGGTGTTGATACAATTTCATCACCTGAGACAGTGCTAATCGAGACTGAACGGCGAGATTTAGAGGGGAGATATGACCTCGGTTGAGATGATCACTGGCAGCACAGCCAATCATGGCAGCATTGTCAGTGCAAAATTTCAAGGGGGGGAATATTGCCCGCAGGTTATGGGCTGTGGCTGCTCGTAAGTGTTTTCTTAACCCACTGTTAGCTGCTACACCTCCACCTACGGCAATGGTGGAAAGACCATAGTCAAGGGCACAAGCGATCGCCCTTTTGGTGAGTGCTAGCGCCACTGTTTCTTGAAAGCTTGCCGCAATATCTGCCACAGGCAAAGGCTGCCCATTCTTCTCTAACTTCTGTACAAGTCGCAGCACTGCTGTCTTTAACCCACTAAAACTCGCATCATACGGATGATAGCCTCCACTCGGTAAAGAAACTTTTCCGGACGGCAGGGCAAAAGCTTGGGGATTACCGATTTGTGCCAAGCGATCTATTTCTGGTCCACCAGGATATCCTAAATGCATTAAACGCGCCACCTTATCAAACGCTTCACCTGCTGCATCATCACGAGTTTCGCCTAATGTTTCATACACACCACAATCTTTGACATAAATCAAGCTTGTATGTCCGCCAGAGACGAGCAAGCTCAAAAAGGGTGGTTCTAAAGTTGGCTCGCTCAAATAAGTTGCGTAAATGTGACCCTCAAGGTGATGAACTCCCACGAATGGCTTGTTATGCACTACACACAGCGTTTTAGCAGCAGTCAACCCCACTAATAATGCCCCCACCAGTCCAGGCGCACAAGTTGCCGCAATACCATCTATTTGATGCCAGTCTAGTTCTGCTTGTTCTAGGGCTTGAGCGATCGCTCCATTTATTGTTTCCAGGTGCTGTCGAGACGCCACTTCTGGTACGACTCCGCCGTACTGCCGATGGAGTGGAATTTGTGACGCAACAATGCTACTATAAACTTGACGATTCTTAACAACCGCAACAGCAGTTTCATCACAGCTCGTTTCTATAGCTAAAACGGTTGACATAAGTCATTTGTCCTTTATCATTTTTCTTGATGTAACTAACCCCCTGCTTCAAGTCAGATCCGAAAGCTCAACAGGCGTAACCTTTGCACGCGACTGCCTCCTCCCCACTCCCCTACTTTTATTTTTAAGAAACTTAAACTTTTATTGACTTAAACTTTACTCGGTACACGGGCGAGAGTATGATTTCCATATGCTAAAAACACGACAAAATAACAGAAAATATAGGCAAATATGTCAGATTGACACCTGACAAATTCCTAGTTTAACCTGATTTCATCGTGGTGGATTAAACATCCATCAAGTTTGCATTTGATAGAAGTGTTCTTTCACCTCTATCTATGGTTATAAAAAGCGCTCCCCGCTTCTCGAAAATTGTACAAGCCGCTTCGTTTTGTACAAAAAAACTTTGTTCCGTCATACAAGGAAACAATCCTATGCGACGCTTGTTTGCTCTGATTTTAGCGATTTGTCTTTGGTTCAATCTTGCACCATCTGCCCGAGCAGAAGGCGCTGATCTTGTACGTTGCGCTGATTCTCCTGCCTTTCAGGAAAGGGCACAAGATGCCCGGAATACCACTTCCGATCCAGCATCAGGAGAAAAGCGATTTGAGCGTTATTCCGAGGCGTTATGCGGTCCGGAAGGGCTGCCCCATCTGATACCCGATGGTCGTCTTAGCAGTGCTGGTGACTTTCTGATCCCTGGCATTCTCTTTCTGTACATCGCCGGTTGGATTGGTTGGGTAGGTCGTGCCTATCTGATAGCAATCAAAAAAGAAGGCGTTGACGTGGAAATGAAGGAAATCCTGCTTGAAGTGCCGAAAGTATTGCCGCTAATGCTTTCAGGCTTTGCTTGGCCAGCAGCTGCTTTAAAAGAATTGCTGTCAGGCGAATTAACAGCTAAAGATGAAGAAATCACCATTTCACCACGCTAACAGCTAATAGATAGTAGATAGTGGTTAATAGAACAACTAGTAACCAAAAGCTAAAAGCTAATTGCTAATTGCCAACAACTCACTTATTTGGGCGTAAAAACTCATGCAACCAAATTATTTCGTTAAATATCTCTCATTGGCACCAGTTTTATTGTTTGTCAATTTGATACTGACTGCTGTTCTGTTGATACTGTTTAACAACTGGTTCCCCGACCTACTTTACCATCCACTGCCATAGACTAATTATTTGCTCTTGAGTGATGTATTAGAAATAAATACTTTCAATTTATCACTCTTAACCAGAGCCAGTAAGTTTAAACTCGTAATGCAATCACTGGCTTACGAGTTTAATTTTTAGTAGAAGTTGAAGAAGAACTCAGAATGCAATTAGTGGGATTTGTACCGCCATTAGGTGTGGACTTTTACCCAGTTGAGAACGCACGCTTGTTGTCTGTCCGCAACGCAAAGTCTTCCGGATGGAATATATCAGTCCGAAGATCTTTACATCTGTATTCTACTTACTTGACAACGCTCATCAACTCTCTCTTTTATGAAATATATATTCTTTGTTCTCTCTTGATAAATTAATTTTTCTAAACTTACTTGGCAAAAATGGCTTTTTTGCATCAATTATTATTAATAATTAAAAATGCGTAAGTGCTGTTTAGAGGTAAATATACATTATGGTTCAAGCAATAGATGCATCAAAAAACCGTCCAAGCGATCCTAGAAACCAGGAAGTCGTCTTTCCAGAATGGCGCGATTCACAGCGAGGAAATCTGGAAACGCCAATTAATGCTTCTCCCTTGGTCAAGTGGTTTATCGGTAACTTACCAGCTTATCGCTCAGGTCTAACGACCTACAGACGGGGTCTAGAAGTTGGCATGGCGCACGGTTACTGGTTATTTGGACCATTTGCCAAGTTTGGTCCCCTGCGGGATACAGATAGAGCAGATTTAGCTGGGTTGTTGGCAACCTTAGGCTTTGTTGTGATTCTGACTGCTTCTCTATCCTTATATGCCAGTAGCAATCCTCTCCCACCAGTTGCTACCGTTACTGTCCCAAATCCTCCAGATTCTTTTAAATCTGGAGAAGGCTGGAACAACTTCGCTAGTGCCTTCTTAATTGGTGGTCTTGGTGGTGCAGTCGTTGCTTATTTGATAGCTAGTAATCTAGGAACAATCCTAAATCTAGCAGGTTAATGATCAGTAAGGAGTGAGAAGTTAATAGTGATTAATAATCAACTCCTTACTATTTATTACTCAGCTTAGCAATTAGCAATTAGCTGTTAGTTAATTGCTAATTTTAATCAGCATTCAGCTAATAGCTGAATGCTCATCTGATTCAAACAAAACTGCTGAAATAGAATTGAGAGCAGTTTCAAAATCATCATTGACGATTTTAATATTAAATTCATCAGCCGCATTTATTTCTTCTTGGGCGCGTTGTAAACGACGGCAAATTGCTTCTTCAGAATCCTGTCCGCGACTGCGTAGCCGATTCTCCAATTCCAAGAGACATGGCGGTAAAATAAAAATACTCAGGGCGCTGGGAAATGTTTCGCGGATTTGCCTTGCCCCTTCCAGTTCAATTTCTAACACAACTGATTTGCCAGAATGAATTTGGTTGAGTACAGATTCTCGAAGCGTACCGTAGCAATTGCCTGCAAATTCTGCCCATTCCAATAACTCTCCTCTTTGCACCATTTGTTCAAACTGGCTACGATTAATAAAGTAATAATCTTTGCCATCAATTTCTCTTGGGCGGGGAGAACGAGTCGTCACAGAAACAGAATAATATAGCTCCGGATGACGTTTTAGAAGCGATCGCATTAAAGTCCCTTTCCCTACACCGCTCGGACCAGTTAAAACAATAAGCCTGCCTGTCGGCGTGCATTCCTTGGTAAAAGCACCACTCTCAATGGATAAAACTTGCATCATCCGCTCAACTTATGAATCAATAGACATTATTTATCAGTTCTGAGCCTTTTCGCTGGTACAGTGACTACTAACTAATAAATTTTGTAGTCTTAACAACTGTTGGCTCAATCTTTTTTCAGGCATGAAAAGAGACACGAACAAGTTACGCACGTGCAGCTTCATTTTTTTTTGCTCAAAAACGGACATATAAATTTGAGCAGAGGGCTTTCATTTCAGCAAAGCTCAATCAATTATCTACTGCTTTATCTACACCTTGATGCTCTCGGGAAACAACAAAGCGATTCGCTACCGTTTCCGGTTGAATTGCTGAAAGAATTACGTGGCTGGAATCAGTAATAATTACAGCCCTAGTACGACGACCATAAGTTGCGTCAATCAGTTGACCTCTATCCCGTGCATCGGTAATGATTCGCTTAATCGGAGCGGACTCTGGACTGACAATGGCAACGACTCGGTTAGCAGACACGATGTTGCCAAAACCGATGTTGATTAACTGAATGTCCATAAAAAACTGACGCCCAGCGCAGTGTAAGAAGCTTCTAAGTAACTATTTTCCATGTTATCTTCAAAAAATTAGAGTTACAACGCTGAAAATCACGCTTATATTTGTTTTTTAAATAAGAATTGCTTTTTTTAACTATTTCTGACCATAAACTACTTAAATCTATCCAAAGGTATAGGCTGAGAAACACTAATTAACCCTTTGTACTCTTTGCAAAAACGTAAGCTGTTCAAACTGCTTATGAATAAAGGGTTTTAGGCAATTGGAAAAAGAATTTTTACCAACGCTCTCCTTCCCTTATTTCCCTATTCTCTACTTCTGGTTGCCCATTTTCTAGATCGTGTTGTAACAAAACTACCAGTAATTCTCAAAACCTCTACTTTATATTAAGAAATATAAACAACTCTGGTATTTGATACAGACATAGTGTATCTACGTTCAACACTTAATTGTCGTTTCATAGTAAGGAAGGTTATCAGTGACATCACAGTTAAAAATTGCACAAATCTCTGACGAAGCTTTATTGGCGAAGTTTTTTCAAGAATCTGTGGGGGTATGGCGCTCGGAAAGGCGATATTATACTCTACCGGAAGGCGAAACGAAGGAAATGGTTAGTATCATCACTATCCGATTTTTAGAAGCGGGATGCGATGAATTGCACTCAATGGCGCAGATGCATGGTTTGCCAGATTCAGTCAGTTTAACTTTTGGTGCTGAAGTGACTTGGAATACGGATTCAGTTACGGGAAAAAAGGAGTCTAAAGGTTCAACACTATTTGGGGTTAAGGGAAATACATTGTATCGCGATCGCGGTTTTGCCACACCCAAACCAGTCACCGCCCAGTATTACTTCCCCAACCCCAAAACTTTGTGTTTGCGTACCGAATACAACGGTTCGGTATTTGAAGAAGAATTAAGGCTTGTTGGCAGTAAATACCGCACGCGCCAATCGATCATCTCTCGTGCTGGGGAACAGCTGATGATTGGGCAGTACTTGGAAAAGCGAATTTAGCCTAGTACCGCAAGGCGGAAGTCACTCATTCAAAAGTCACTCATTCAAAAGTATTATGGAATGGGCTTTTTATGGATTTGAAATGGTTGCCTTATTTCCGCTGCTTTGTACTAGTACGCTGGGCACCGAAATAAAGCTACCATCTGAGATGGGTGAAAGGCTTACCAGATAAGTCTTTTTCTTTTACCTTTTTACTTTTACTTTTTATGACATTATATTGTTCTGGCGATGAAATTTGAGTCATCTTTAACGACGAAAGAGGCGGACGAGCAAGGCAATCAAAAAAGGTGCGCTGAAGGCAATGCTCAAAACAAAGGCTGGCGATAGTAAGAAAGATAGGTCGGTGTAGGATTTGAGTGGAGGGTTATGAGCTGTAGCATTTGATATCATTTAGTCATTATTTAGTAACTTCAGTGGAGAGATTGCATATGCCTTACCCCAAACTGAGTGATGAAGAGATAGTTCGGCGTGGTAAAGAACTATATGACAATCATATCCGTGCCCAAGTCGAGACGGCAGAGAATATTGGCAAACTAATCTCTATCAACGTTGAGACTGGTGATTATGAAATAGGCGATGATTTACTGATAACAAGTCGTCGCTTGCAGGCTAAACAGCCTGATGCCGCAATTTGGGGAGAGCGAATTGGCTTTGATGCGGTGTACGCTGTTGGTGGTTCATTGGTTAGGACGATCCAGTGAGGCACGGAACTGTCGTTGGGCTTCAAGCACGATTGGGGGTTGTTCTTCGTCATCAAGGAAGTTCGGAGATAGAAATTGAATTTGTTATTGATACTGGTTTTGAAGGTTTCCTCACCTTACCACCTGCGGCAATCGTAGAACTTGGATTACCCTACATTGCTAAAATTCAAGCCAACCTTGCTGATAATTCCAGTATCACAACCAATGTTTATGCAGTAACAATTGTGTGGAATGGTGTGGATCGTGACGTTGTGGTGTTGGGAATGGGTCGTCGCCCACTGATTGGAACTGGGTTACTTGAAGAGTATCATCTGAGTATAGACTTCTGTGAAGGTGGTACTGTTTTAGTTGATAATATTCTGTAATTTGTAGGCGCTTCTGATGGAACATGGGGACCTTCTATACTATCTAAAATTTTTCAGACATCCTCTACATACCGTGCGAACTGCCTTTACTTCGTTCATTGTTGTTTCTCGCTGTTAACTTAGATCACACTTATAGCAATCCGCGCTTGCAAATATAACAAAAGTAAGGTTTGACAGTTGACGGTTGAGTGTCAACTGTTAACCTATTATTTTTCACTCCTGTACGGGCTAGTTTGGGAAGAATTCGTGAGGAGCGAAGATGTTTTTTTTGGATTAAATCCAAGGCCAAACTGTACCGGGTTTTGTAAGATGTTGTGTTTGGTTTCAATGTTCTTTGTCTTAAACCCACCCCTACTACTAATAATGAGTACCTGATTTCCTTTGGTGAACTGCTGTGACACCTTCGGCATTTAAGACTTTACCATTGTCTACATTTGCATAAACCAGCCAGTGATCCCCGCATTCCATACGGCTTTTTACTGAGCATTCAAGGTAAGCTAGAGCATCAGTAAGGATGGGAGAGCCGTTTTCGGCTGGTTCGGCAGCGACATCTGTAAATCTGTCTTGCCCTGGGGTGAAGGGTTTGAGGAAATGCTTCATCAACCCTATATGATTGCCTTCTTTAAGGATATTCAGAACAAACCTGTTTCCAGAGTACATCAGCGTTTCCAATGCACGATCTTTGGCAACAGCTACTGTTAAACCGGGAGGATTAAAGCTTGCTTGCGATACCCAAGAGGCTAACATCGCACTCTTTACATCACCCTGCTTGGCTGTAACTACGCACAGGGAACCAACAACTCGTCCGACGGCTTGTTCGGTTGTTGTCGCTGGCAGACTTTGCGATCGCACTTTTTTGACTTTCTTCAATGCTTGAGCAAAGTCGGTTCCAGCTTCTTCACACATTTGCAAGGTGACATCGGTGGGTTTGAACTTAACTCTGATAGTATCAAAACCGAACCGATACCCTGCATCTTTGAGTTTGCTTTCAATTAAATCTACAGCTTCTCCACTCCAACCAAAGGAACCAAAGACACCAGCAGGTTTAGTATTAGAGGCAGTAGAGAGAACGATCCCTAAAGCGACTTGGATTGGAGTTGGTGCATGCCCGCCGAGGGTGGGGGAACCAATAATAAACCCAGCCGCTTTCTCGACGGCAGCACGGATTTCTTCGGGATCAGCAACTTCGCAGTTAATTGATTCTACAGCAATCCCAGCTTTGGTGATGCCACGAGCGATCGCAGAGGCTAAAGTCGCCGTATTCCCGTAAGCTGAAGCATAAATTAAGGCTACTGTCGTATCTTGAGAAGTTTGCTGCTGACCCCACTGAAGGTAAGCTTTTGTGAGTTCAATTAAGCTATAGCGTACCAAAGGTCCGTGCCCAGTAGCATACATTCGCACAGGTAAGTCAGAAAGTTTATCGAGCGCTGTTTCTACTTGTCGGGCATGGGGAGCCATCAGACAATCAAAGTAATAGCGCCTGTCTTCATGAAATGCTTCCCAACCTTCATCAAATACCTGATCCCCACAAATATGTGCGCCAAAGAACTTATCTGTGTAAAGAATTTCAGTTTGCTGATCGTAGGTGCAAAGCTCGTCTGGATAGCGGGGGTTGGGAGTGGGAATGAATTGCAGATCGTGCCCTTTCCCCAAATCGAGCGATTCTTCACCCCGCATGACGAGAATTTGCAAATCTGTGTTTTCCAACGCACTCCGCAAATTAATTGCTCCTGGATTAGAACAAACGAAGGTTATTTGGGGTGCAAGTTCAAGTAAAGCTTTTAAAGTGGCTACACGGTTGGCGTTGATGTGTCCGAGAATGACGTAATCAATTGCTTTGACATCAAACCTCTTCTGCATCGCCTCCAGGAAAATTTCTGTAAACGTTTCTCCAGGAGGATCAATGAGGGCAATTTTATCACCTTGAATCAAATAAGAATTGGCAGTTGTCCCCTTAGCAAGGGCATATTCAATTTCAAATCTGAGGCGCGTCCAACTGCGCGATCGCAGTACTGTTGTATCAGTACCAATAGGGAGAACCTGAACGTCACGAGGTTTTGAAGAAGTCATAGGTTTTGGGAGAGTGAGGAGTAAATGTAAATAAAGAATGAGGAGTGAGCAATCAATCAAGAGTGAGGAATCAACAAATCTAACTCCTAACGTCTAACTCCTAGTTTTGAACTCCTCACTCCTAACTTTTTAGTAGTGGTTGCCAATTTTTCGATGATGCACTGCAGTCATAGCGTCTGGCTTACTTACCCGTCCTTGATCGATTGTGCTGTAGACAAGCCAATGATCACCGCCATCCATCCGACTTGCCACTTCGCACTCCATATAAGCTAAAGCATCAGTCAGGATGGGAGTACCGTTTACGGCTGTTTGAGTTTTTACTCCTTCAAAGCGATCAGCACCAGGGGGGAAGCGTTTGAGGAAGTGCTTCATTAAGCGTTGATAGTTACCCTCTTCCAAGACGTTTAAGACGAAGCGATCACCAACTTGCATCAGTGATTCTATTGCTCGATCTTTTGCTACAGCGATGGAGACTCCTAATGGTTTGAAGCTGGCTTGACTTACCCATGAAGCAAGCATGGCACTGGACACATCACCTTTTTTGGCGGTGATAATGTAAAGTCCGCCACTGATTCTACCTAGTGCTTTGTCAAGATCCGCACCAAGAGATTTCATGTTTTTGATGCTGCGATCGCGCATCACCAATTGTCCCAAGTCAGTTCCTGCTTCTTCACACAGCTTGTAGGTTCCTTCGCCTGGAGTTTCTTTGATTTGAATTGCTGGAAAGGCTGATGTCAATCCTAAATCTCGTAATTTCTTCTGTAGGGGATAAGTAGGTTCATCATTACCACCGCCTGCCTCAAATATACCGAAAGCTTGTTTTTCTTTGACAGATCCTAAAATTGTACTCAAGGCTGCTTGGGTATTGGCATCACCATTTTCCGAAGTCATGCCGACAACAATTCCGTTACAACGGCCAACCAATTCTCGCAACTCTTGTAAATCGACTCCCTCTCGCAAGTCCACCATCTCTACCGCCACTTCCGTTTTGGCGATCCCGGTTGCAATGGCTTGAGCAAGAGGATTGCTATAACCATAATTTGAAACGTAAAAGACTCCAACGGTCGTTTCTGCTTTGGCTTGTGTTTGACTCCAAGTGCGATACCTTTTTGTCAGTTCTACAACATTATGTTGGAGTAGAGGTCCGTGACCGGTGGCGATTGTGCCAATTTTTTCTAGTTCCCCCATCCGTTTGAGGGCAGATAGCACTGACCTGGCATTGGGAGCCATCAGACATTCATAGTAAAATTGAAAATCCGCTTCTATCTCTTGCAAATTTTCATCAAATGTGCTTTCCGAACAGTAGTGTAACCCAAAAGCGTCACAGGTAAAAAGAATTTGGGTGAGGTGGTCGAAGGAAAACATGGTGTCAGGCCAGTGTAAATTGGGAGCAATCACGAATTCCAGTTCGTGTCCTTTGCCCAAATCTAGACGATCGCCATTCTTCACAACCCGCTTTTTAAATGGCTGATGCACCATATTCTCCAGAAACTGGATTGCGACTTTAGAACCCACAACAGTGATTTCTGGAACAAGTTGTAAAATATCCTTGACTAAACCACTATGGTCTGGCTCGGTGTGGCTGATAATTAAATAATCAATCTCTACCGGGTTGATGAGACCTTTGAGTGTATCTAAATAAAGGGAGCGAAACTTTTCATGAGAGGTATCGACGAGTGCAATCTGCTCACCGCGTATGATAAACGAGTTGTAGGTGGTACCGTTTTGCAAACCGAACTCAATGTCAAAGCGATCGCGATCCCAATCGAGCGATCGAATCGCCGTCGTGTCTTCGGCAATCTCAGCAGTTTGTATCGTTAGCCTTTTTTGAGTCTTTTCGGTGAGCGCAACCATAACTGCCCTCCTTAGCAAATAAGTATTTGTTCTCTGCCTCTATTGTGACATGAGTTAATTGTAAAGTTTTTTTAAAACCTTATAGTTGGTTAAAAAACTTAAATGTATGGAATCGCAAAGGCACGGAGGAGAGTCCGCAGGGATTTGGTTAACTTTGATGATCGGGAATTCCCGAATGCACTGGGCGTTGTTTGTTGAGGAAAAGCTAACTTGCGCGTGGGATACCGAGTATTTGCCTTTTGCTTTTGTACATCAGATTTCTCAATGTCAAACACTGGAAAATTTATATAAAGTTACCGGAGGAGGAAGCAGGGATACAAAGACAAATTTCCATTTTCCCACTGCTCCACTCCCCCTTCTCCTCGCTTCCGTAGTGCCCAGTCAAACAGCACTTTGGCAAACTTATCCTAATGTTCGTATTGTTACATTAGACCAAGTTCCTCTTCAAGGTTTATATTCTACATTAGGGATTGATCGTGCCTTGTCTTTATGGGGTGCAGGACAAGCTTGGGGTTTCCCAGTGCTAGTGATTGATGCGGGGACAGCACTGACTTTTACAGGTGCTAATGGTAACCAATGTCTCGAGGGAGGAGCAATTCTTCCAGGATTGGGCTTACAGCTTGCCACTCTTGCTCAAAACACAAAGCAATTACCAAATGTGGAAGCACCATCCTTTCTTCCTCCTCGGTTTGCTTTAAATACTGAAGAGGCGATACAAAGTGGAGTGATTTACACCCTATTAGCTGGAATCAAAGATTTTGTTGAGGCCTGGTGGCGGGATTATCCTGAAGGTAAAATTGCCATAACAGGGGGCGATCGCCAGCGACTGATCGACTACTTACAAATCCAATTTCCTGACATTGCAGCACATTTGCTTGTGGAACCAAATTTAATATTTTGGGGAATGCAAGCCTTAATCGCCTATGTTTGAAACCTCCCCCTTGAATTAGAGAAGTTATCGTTTGAGTCACATACAGTAGTCGCTCCTCATAGCGCTCTTGAGGGGCATCCCTCTCCCAAACTTGTCAAAGGCGCACTTGGAGAGGTCGAGAATGTATGAGATACAATTGAAAACCCTATTATACCATTTTGCAAATTGATGTAACAGAATTCTCTCGGCTTTAGCCAAAGGAGGCGTCAAAAATAGTGATAAATTCCCGAATATCTGCAGCCACAAGCCCTGCATGAGACTCAGGTAAGTCAGCTTCTGCATTGGCAATCATTTTCAAAGACGCCCGTGTGGCTTGTTGGGCATACGCTTGACTCATGGCTACAGTTTCTGGAGTGTCTTTCCCACCTTGTAGAATTAAAACTGGGGCTTTGAGCGAGTACAATTGATTATGCAATAATTCTGCTTCAATTTCTGGCTGTCGGCGTTGGAACAAGATCTGGCAAGCTGTAGGATATTGCAACATAACTTGACGGAACTGCCAATCTCGTTCAATGTTTGCATTCCAACCTAGTGCTTTAGTTAATGGGCGAAGGAATCGTAACAATTTAAACACCAACGAAGAACCATTGACTAATCGTCGCATTTTTCGCCAGCGCGCTTGTTGTCCTTCTATTTCTACGCCCTCTGGTGCTAGTAGAACCAAACCGTCAATTTTTTCTGGGTACTTCAAAGCATAACGAGCAGCAATCCAGCCCCCAAGTGAATGTCCCACCAAATAAATCTTTTCGAGCTTTAAAGCATGTACAAACTCGGCTAAACTTTCTACTTGCAGATCGATTGAGTAGTGTACATCAGGATACTCAGACTCGCCAAACCCATACATATCTGGTGCGAAGCAATGGAAATCTTGCCAAAGCAATTCCATTACTGAGATCCATTGACTACTATCGTTCCAAGCACCATGTAAAAAAATAACCGGAATTCCTTCGCCAACCTCGCGCCAGAATAGCAACCCTTGAGAGAGTTTTCTTCGAGAGTTACGAAATAGAGCATCCATTTTTATTTAGCAGTTTACCCTTTGATGATTTTATATTTTTATATGCTTTTTATCATTATTCATTAGTCTTAACAAAAGACTAATGAATAATGATAAATGACGACCTCAACGAAAAAAAAGTGTCTTTTATGCCAGTGTTGTTAAGCCTTGCAAGTAATCTTGCAACTGGCGGGTGTGATCGTGAGACATTTGTCCTGGAGGTAGGGAGTTGAGAGGAAAAGCTTGGATTTCCATAACCTCTAAAGTATCCTGAATTTCCATTTTTCCCTGCACTTCTGCTTCAACCACAACACAAATCGAATGAATTCTCGGATCGCGATCTGCTGCGGAGTAAACACCAACCAAACGTCTAATTTTTACCAGATCCAGTCCAGTCTCTTCCATCAACTCCCGGTGAACTGTACTAGGAATATCTTCTCCCCAGTCCACGATACCTCCGGGTAATGCCCAACGACCATTGTCACGCCTTCTGATCAGTACAATCCGACCATCAGGTAAAATTGGGATGATACTCGTGCCAGGAATAGGATGACGAAAGATAAGACCTAGCACGGTTTGTCCGTAACGCCATAAGTTACGTGTGGAGCGGCTAGCTACAGTTAAAAAAGCAAAAACGTTCAATCTTCAAATGTCTATACTTACAGAGCAGATACCACCATTTACATTAGTCTAGCAACTAAAATATTCATAATTTTAGGTGATATTTTATACTAAAGTATCAGTAGGTTTGGTTTTTATTCTAACGCTCGTCGTAGAACATATCAATATTATCACCTGAGCAAAATAAAAGTGTAGCAATTGTATATAAGCTGTTAGCTGCTAGCAATTAAATGTAATTATTCTTACTCTCTCGTTTCATCTGAACCGGACAAAACTGGAAAACCCTTTTGATTGGTGTACTCGCTTGCCTAATTCCCAAAGGTAACCCCGAATTCCCCCTGATCCCTCTCTCCTGCGTCTTGACATCTTAACTAAGAATGCAGTAATCTAGATTGCTGTTTAAAATATGTAGATAGCTGGATTAGGCTAAAAGTATATCAGTAACATTGGTAGTTGATATTTTTGACGTGATGCCTAAATGCAGCTTTTTGTTGTTTATTCAATGAGGTGAACATGGCCAAGCGCCGCAACCCCAAAAAAGAAAAGGCGCTACGGAACCAGGCATATGCCCGAAAGTTTCGTAAACGAACTACAACAGGACGTTTCCAGAGAAGGTTCCAGCAAAGAACTCCGAAGAGTGAAGAAGATGAGGGCGCAGCAACTCTTGATGCTGCTGAATAAGTAGCCCGGACAGTAAGAGGTTGGGGGAACTGCCTCATGGATAAAATTTAGGAGTTTGAGAAACAGACACCTTTTTTTGAAGCCCTGTGCATACCCTTAAATTTTTGCTCTTCTCCATAAATAATGGTGCTACAAACCATATGCTAGAAGGTCTTACAAGTTTTATCCTTGCCTCTGTGCCTTCTAAATCTTAATTTGATTTCGTATTGAGGGTGTACAAATGTACGCCCTTAATTTGTCTAAGCTAAGACTTACGCACTATACAAATTGAATATCTTGTGTATTATACGGATAATGGTCGTTTCCGACTTGTAGGGGCTCTCGGCCGAGAGCCCCTACGCTCGGTGGACGGGAAAACTGTCCCCTTTTTGCGCCCTCACCGATAATCTCCTGGCACTTTTTGGACACCACTAACGGCATCAAAACAAGGGGGCAGATAGTGAGTTGCTGAGGTTAGATCTTGGTAGACATAGTACTTTGGTGAGCAACCTGCTCCCGTCAAGCTCTCCCTTAAATAATCTGTTGGCGGTGTTCGGATTCTGCACGGTTGAGGTAATCTCCGGGAAGGATACTAGAGTCGATCAACATGCTCTGGGGTAGAAATGTAGTTCAACAACTGCCTCAAGCGATCACCATAAATCTTAATTTGTAATTACGAATTAAGATTTATTTGGGTGTGAGCAGCTTGGAGTGCTTTGTGTACTTGTGCAAAGCCTGTACCTCCGTAGCTGTTACGCGCTGCAACAACTTGTTTGGGCGAGATGGCTTCGTAAATATCTGCTGCAAATGCGGGATGTAATTGTTTCCACTCATCCAAAGTTAGATCTTTTAGGAGTTTACCAGCAGCAATACTGGTTTTGACAACTTTGCCAACAAGGTTATAAGCTTCTCGAAAGGGAACGCCTCTTGCTGCTAGATAATCTGCTACGTCTGTCGCATTGGAAAAGTCTTCTGTCACTGCTTCCGCCAAGCGTTGGGTGCGAAATTCCAAACCTTCCCTCAGCAAAATAGTCATTGCTTCCAAACAGGCTTTCACTGTGTTAACACTGTCGAATAAACCTTCTTTATCTTCTTGTAAGTCTTTGTTGTATGCCAAGGGTAGTCCTTTGACAATGACCAGCATAGCTTGGAGATGGCCAAATACCCGTCCGGTTTTTCCGCGTACCAATTCTGGTACGTCGGGGTTTTTCTTTTGAGGCATAATGCTGGAACCAGTGGCACAGCTATCTTTGAGGGTGACAAAGCTGAATTCCTGTGATGACCAAAGAATGACTTCCTCTGAAAGGCGGCTCAGGTGTACCATGATTAAGCTAGCTGCACAGAGAAATTCAATCGCAAAGTCGCGATCGCTAACCCCATCAAGGCTATTAGCATAAACGTCGTCAAAATGCAATAGGTCTGCTGTGTAATGGCGATCTATAGGGAAAGTTGTTCCTGCCAAAGCACCGCACCCTAAGGGTGAGATATTCACCCGATGGTCAACATCACCCAAGCGTTCCCAGTCACGTTGCGCCATCTGAAAGTACGCTAAGAGATGGTGAGCTAAACTTACAGGTTGAGCGCGTTGTAGGTGGGTATAACCGGGAATGAGAGTCTCAACGTGTTTTTCCGCAACATTGAGTAATACACTTTGAAATTCTCGTAGTTGGCTACGAATTTGTTGAATTTGGTCGCGGAGGTAAAGTCTGGTGTCAGTGCCAACTTGGTCGTTCCGGGAACGAGCAGTGTGTATTTTTTTTCCTACATCACCAGTAATTTCTACGAGCCTGTGTTCTACGGCAAAATGTACATCTTCCGCATCAATACCTGGAAGAAATTTGCCTTGCTGATATTCTTGCCGGATTTGTTCTAAACCCGCAACAAGAAGACTTCCTTCTTCTTGAGAAATGATACCAGTGTGAGCCAGCATTTTGGCATGAGCTTGGGAACCAGTTAGGTCGTATTCTATTAATTCAATGTCAAAGTTGATACTAGCATTAAACCGAGCGATCGCCGGATGCAATGCTGATTCAAACCGCTGACTCCAAGTTTGTTGTTCAGTCATAGAAATTAGAGGAGAGGGGAGAAGTCAGTTGCGTGCAACGCCATTCATCTGAGCGACGGCGTCTTTTGTACAGCAGAACTGCGGGAAGAATCCATTGCATTGAGCCAACACCGCGCTCTAAAGAGACGTTGAGCAAACTGGCGTTAGGGAGTTCGGGGAATAAAGGAGTCTTACTCCCTATTCCCTACTCCCCAATTGTTTTAGCCGTAGCTTGTCAGATTCCGAAGCATATACCCAAGTCCCAGTCCAATCAACAATGCCCACACTTGCCCTGTCTGTACAAAGTGGTTAAAGGCTTTTTGCATTTGACCTAGAACGTTTGGATCGCTAATCTGTTGAGCTAACAATGTCCAATTTACAGGAATATAACCAAGAGAGTTAAAAACTGAATCGCTAAATAAGTTCATATTTTGTAATAACACGCAAACAACGGGCAATAGTTCATAAGTCAGCATAAGCGCCATAACACTACAGTGCTGATAGTGAGTCCAGTTCTGAATGAGTGTCTCCTGCCGTGGGGAATGACGCTACACGAACAAGGCTCTTAGAGTCACCGGAAGAGTTGATAGCTAAAGGCTAAATGCTTACATTGATTCCGTTGGGCAAGATGACTCCACTGTCATAACCTTTACATGCTGTCAATGTCCAGCTTTACAAGCAGCTACACTTAACTCTTGCCTGATCACAATTACCCTTTATTTTCAATCACATCTACCCAAGACCAATTATCATTAATTTGTTTAATTTCTAAAATTGATATATCTGATTTTATATTTCCTACTCCAAAAAGATAGTTTTCAATAGGTGTACTGTAATTCAGTTTATAAAGCAAAGCAGTATAATTATGCTGATCACGACTCGTAAAAAAAACTATCACTTTATTCCGGTTCTCTTTATTAGTAACGATATTAATTTCTCCACCTTTGGTACCACTCTGAGAAAGATCAGTGTATTGAGAAGGTAATTGAAATTCATAAATTTTATGTAAAACATTATTAATATTATCTAACCATTTCATCTGTTGCGAATCATTAGGTTTTAATGTACCTGATTCAATCATTTTAACTATTGAGCCACGCTCTCCGGCATGAGAATAAAAATTCTGTAATACAACAAGATTATGGATTACCAACAAAAGTACAACAGTAAAAATGTTTACAAGGAAAGGAAGTATAGCTTTATATTTGGAGCGTTTAGAGCGGGATAATTCTTCTAAAGCATACCTAAAAGACAACATTAAGAGAATCAAAAAGAATATTAGTGCTAATAAAAAATAAAACCCTTTGTCAATAAATGTAGTGTAATTTAATTTAAGAGAATTTAAGCTGTATAGAAACGTATACTGAGCAGAATGAGGTAAAAATAACCCTCTTAGTAGAAGTAACAGAACACCTGTCGCTAAAGATAAATTCAAAAGTACAGTTTGCTGTATACGTGGATTAACTTTAATCATTAAGTACCTCACCACAGTGGTATTTATCTATACCTAATATAACAAGTTAGACTGATTCTAAAATAAACTATATTTGCTGTAAATATAAAGATTCTACTAAGTCGCCTTACTACTACACGGTGGCGGAAATAAACCTACCATACGGAACTGGCAGAAAGCCTACAATCCAAACTTTCCAAACTTTTTGAATTTTTAATTCTGCTATACGGTACTAGAAATTTATAAACAGTCAGGAATCAGGATACAAAAGTTATTCTTCTTACCCTGCACCTTGATAAGTCAGATCTGCTGATGACTGACTACTGAGAGCTGAAAGCTTATCAGCTGTTCGTAAAATCTGCCCTGCCAAAACTGCTGCACCAAAGCCGTTGTCAATATTCACCACACCTACACCAGGTGCACAAGAATTGAGCATTGTCAAGAGGGGTGCTAATCCTCCAAAACTGGCACCGTAACCGATGCTGGTAGGAACAGCAATGACGGGACAATCAGCCAAACCAGCAACGACACTGGGTAAAGCGCCTTCCATTCCAGCTACAACAATTAACACAGATGCTGATTCAATAACGTGGCGGTTATTCAGCAAACGGTGAATACCCGCAACCCCGACATCCCAAAGACGCTGTACGCAGAAACCAGAAAGTTCTGCGGTAACAGCCGCTTCTTCAGCTATGGGTAAATCAGCAGTTCCAGCAGACAGAATGGCGATCGCACCAGGATGCCGTGATTCAATGGTAGGAGGAGCAATAGCACAAATTCGCGCTAAAGAGTAGTAGCGCAAACCTTTCACTTTAGTTTCTAGTACTTCATAAACTGTTGGTTCTATGCGGGTTGCCATCACAACTGAGTTATGGTGGCGCATCACCTCCATAATTTGAGCAATTTGATCGGGAGTTTTGCCCAGTCCCCAGATAACTTCTGGGAAACCAGTTCTCAAAGCACGGTGATGATCAATTTTGGCAAAATCGCCTACAGGTTCATAAGCCAAGCGTTTGAGTTTTTCTTGTGCTGCATCTGGAGTCACGTTACCATTGGCAACGGCTTCTAGGAGCGATCGCAAACTATCATCTGTCATTTGTGATTTGTCCTTTGTCATTTGTCAAGTCAACTAATTGCTTACTTTCAGTTCAAACTTGTTCCATAACGTTCCTGCTTGAGAACCGAGTGCAGAGAATTTGACGTTTTGGATGCGATCGCGCACTGCTACCAAAGATAAAGCATCTACCAAATAAATGTAAGGCAAATACTCTTGAGATAAACGTTGCGTTTCAGCATAAATCTCTTTGCGCTTTGCTTCGTCTAACTCCTGTGCGCCTTTAATATAAAGACGGCCAATTTCCGCCTCCCAATCTGCTACCTCCCAACCAGTCAGAGGTTCTTGCGATGCTTGTGGTTTCTGATTGAATGTATGCAAACCGCCCTCAGGTAACCAAACATTTGCTCCATCATTTGGTTCTATACTTCCAATCAATCCTAATAGATAACAGTCCCAGTCTAGAGTGTGAGAAATTTTGTCTACCAGGGTATTGAAGGCGATAGGGTTATAATCAACTTGAATACCAATTTTACTCAAATCTTGCTTGATTTGCGCTCCCATCAACACGCGAGTTTTATTTTCGGCATTAGTGATTAAATTGAAACGTACAAGATTTCCCTTAGCATCTATTAACTGGTTTCTCGGATTGTATTTAAAGCCTGCATTTAATAGTAATTTTTTAGCTTTCTCTAAATTATAATCGTAAACTTTTAAACCTTGTTCAGCCGTAATGTAGTAAGGACTTTGAATCTCTATTGGTGAATTTTGCATCACACCAATACCCCGAAAAGCATTATTCAACATTGTTTTTCTGTCAATCGCATAGGCAACCGCTTGTCTAAAAGCAAGAGTATTAAACCAACGAGATTTTATCGGCTCGACTACAGGATTGCCATTTTTCCTACGACCTTTATTAAGATTAAAAGAAATAAAATTCTGACCAAATGCAGGTCCACCATTGTATATTCTAAATTGTCCTCTTTTTTCCTCCCGTTTCAGCAGAGAGAAATTCTCTGGAGAAACTTGAACGGTATCCAAACCTCCAGAGCGAAATTGCAGGACGATTGTATCAGTCGATTCAATAATTTGCCAAACGATTCTCTCAACGTAAGGCAATTGATTTCCTTGGCTATCTTTGCGCCAATAGTAAGGATTTCGCCGAAATACTACCCGTTGACTGGGAGTATAACTTTCTATTTTGTAGGCACCGTTGACGACAATTTCACTGGGATTGGTATCGGTTTTCCAAGTTGATAAAAACTGAGGATTTCCCTTTGCATCTTTAGCTTGAACAGATGCCAGTAAAGCGTGTTTTGGCAAAATACCAATTGAACTTGTCCCTCCTCCCGAATTTGCAAAAAGGAAAGGTGCAAAAGGTTCGGGGAGAATAAACTCTACGCGACGTTTGTCGATTTTTCGTATTTGGGGAAAAGCACCACTTTTACCAATTTTTAATCCATCTTTCCAATCTGTGGGAATCTGTTTATTGAAAATGACATCTTCATAAGTGAACATCACATCATCTGCAGTCAGCGGTTCTCCATCCGACCATTTCAAACCCTCTCGTAGGGTGAAAACTAGATGTTTTTTATCATCAGAAGTTGTCCAAGATTCAGCTAAAGCTGGTTCGATTTTCCCCGTAATAGCGTTCAGGGTAGTTAGCCCTTCAGCAGTAAAGAGAAAAACATGAGGATATTCTTGATTGAAAGCGTGGTTAAACGTCTTCGGATCGCCGATATCACTTGTCACCCATTGGGAAACCTGTGCTGCCTCAGTTTTGAATTTAGCTGGGTGACAATTGGTGAGGGTAAGTTGACAAATCAGCAATAGAGTTAACGTGGATAGAACTGAAAGCCAACGGCGGCGAGAAGGGAAAGCAAAAATCATGGGGTAGTGAATCGTGTTAGGCAATTAGCAATTAGCAAACCAGACACCTTTTACTTATCGAGTTTTGCTCGGATTTCATAAATGTTCCACAATGAGCCGCCGAGAGCAGAAAACTTAATCCCTTCAAAGCGATCGCGTACCGCCGACAAAGAATACTGGCCAACCATGTGAATAACTGGTAAATATTCTTGAGTAATTTGCTGAGTTTTTGCATAAAGCGCTTTGCGTTTTGCCTCGTCTAATTCCCGTGCAGCTTGAATGTAAAGCTTACCAATTTCCTGTTCCCAAGGAGCCGCTTCCCAGCCTTGAATCGGCTTTTGTCCTGCTGAGGGTTTCTGATTAAACATATGCAATCCGCCTTGAGGATTCCAGAGATTTGCTCCACCATTCGGTTCTAAACCGCCAGTAAGACCCATCAAACCAGCTTCCCAGTCTAGAGTGTTAGAGAGCTTATCTGTGTAAGTACTCCATGCTAATGGGGCGAAATCAACTTGAATGCCAATTTTCCCCAAGTCTTGTTTGATTTGAGATCCCATTGCCTCACGGATTTTATTCCCTGCATTAGTAAGTAAAGAGAAGCGAACACGGTTTCCCTCAGCATCTACTAACTGATTTCTATCGTTGTATTTAAATCCGGCTTTCAGTAGTAGTTCCTTGGCTTTTTTTAAGTTGTAGTCGTAGACTCTTAGCCCTTGTTTAGGCGAAAAGTAATAGGGACTTTGCTCTGCAATGGGCGAATTTTGCGCTGTCCCCAAGCCACGATAAATATTGTTAATCATGGTTTGGCGATCCAGCGCATAAGCTACAGCCTGCCGAAATGCCACAGTATTAAACCAACGAGACTTTACTGGATTGACTAACGGTTTTCCATTCCTTTGACCTTTGTTGAGATTGAACATCAAAAACAGTTTTGAGGATGTAGGTCCACCATTGTATATTTTGAAATGACCCTGCTTCTCTTGAGACTTCAGCAAAGAAAAGTATTCTGGGGTAATATCGACAGTATCCAACCCACCAGAACGAAATTGCAGCAAGGAAGTATCTGTATTTTCGACAATTTCCCAAACCATGCGTTCAATATAAGGCTGGGACTGGCCTTGAGGTCCTTTGCGCCAGTAGTAAGGGTTGCGCCGAAATATTATACGTTGACTGGAATCGTAACGCTCTATCTTGTATGGACCATTAACAATAATTTGGTCAGGTGGAGTATCGACACCCCACTTTGTCAGAAATAGCGGTTTTCCCTCATTGTCTTTCTTGTTCACAGATTCTTTTAAAGCATGGGCAGGTAGAATTGGCAATCCAGTGACACCGAGAAAAGGCGCAAAAGGTTCTGGAGTGATAAACTCAACCCGACGCTCATCAAGCTTTCGCACAGTCGGCAGCTGACGACTTTCACCAACCCGCAAAACATCTCTGGCATCAGTAGGAATCGCTTTATTAAGGTAAACATCGTTGTAGGTAAATACGACATCATCTACTGTCAATGGTTTACCGTCAGACCATTTCAAATCTTGGCGTAAGGTAAAAGTAATTTTTAACTTGTCATCAGAAATTTGCCAGGATTCTGCCAAAGCTGGCTCTTCTTTCCCAGTAAGCGGGTTTTCAAAGGTTAATCCCTCAGCCGTTAGAGGAAAGACATTTGGGAACTCCTGGTTGAGGGGGTAGTTAAAAGTTTTAGGGTCACTGAGAATATCATCTATCATTTGTGGGACTTGAGCCGCTTTGACTTTATACTGACTGGGATTGCAGCCGGTGAGTGCGATCGCAATCCAAAAAGCTAGTAAAACCCAAATCCAGCTCCGTCGGAAAATTTTTTTATAAATGTCAGCAGCATACATACAGCAGTCCTAAGTAATTCGTGAACAACATGATTGTTGCTTGTTGTTAAATATTCTAAGCTTTGTTTTTTGTATCTTTGAGTTCGTATATATTCCAGGTGAAACCCCCAGGGGAAGGGAAAATAGAAGCGTACTTTACACCTTGAATAGTATTGCGTACAGCTAATAAAGCCAAAGAATTTGTCAGGTGAATAAAAGGTAGATATTTTTGGGCAAGAACTTGTGTTTCGGCATAAATAGCTTTGCGTTTTGTTTCATCAAACTCTCTTGCGCCTTGAACGTACAAATCTTCAATTTTCTTTTCCCATTCAGTTGCTTCCCATCCCTCGATTGGGGTTTGTCCTTTGGCCGGTTTTTGATTGAATAGGTGATAGCTACCCTCTACAGCCCAAACATTATAACCATCATGTGGTTCAATATTACCGCTCACAGCTCCCAAATAACATTCCCAATCAAGGGTGTTACTGACTTTGTCTGAACTAACGTTGAAGTCAGCGTACAGTATGTCAACTGTCATGCCAATCTTACTGAGATCCTGTTTAATCTTGGGTGGGACTGTAGGTTTATTACTAGCAGGCGCTAACATCGTAAAACGCACTTGATTTCCATCTGCATCAAGTAGCTGACCTTTGTTGTTGTATTTGAATCCGGCTGAGAGTAAAACTTGCTTCGCTTTTTCTGTGTTATAATTGTAGGTTTTAAGACCTTGTTGGGGAGAAAAGTAGTAAGGACTAGGGACAAAAACCGGCGAGTTTTGCGTTTCACCCAATCCTCGCAGGTTATTGTTGATCATGGTTTGGCGATCAATAGCGTAGGCAACTGCTTGTCTAAAAGCAACGTTGTTAAACCAGCGAGACTTTATTGGATCGACAAGCGGCTTTCCGTTGCGACGACCTTTGTTAAGATTAAAAGTAATAAAGCTTGCACCAGAATCGGGACCAGCATTTTCAATAGTAAAGTTGCCCCGCCTTTCTTCGTGCTTCAGCAATTGAAAGCTTGATGGGCCAATTTCTAGTAAATCTAATCCTCCCGAACGAAATTGAAGCAAAAGTGTTTCGGGTGATTCCACAATTCGCCAAATCACACGTTCAATATATGGCTGCTGCTTTCCTTGTGCATCTTTACGCCAGTAATAAGGATTGCGCCGAAATATCAGGCGTTCGCTAGTCGAGTAGCTTTCAATAGTGTAAGGACCATTAACAATTATTTTCTTAGGATCTGTGTCTGTTCCCCAAGTTGAGAGAAACGCTGAACTACCATCAGACCGCTTGGTTTCTACAGCTTGTCGGAGTGAGTGTTCTGGTAAAATTGTGGTTGCAGCAGCAATCAATCCCATAAAAGGCACAAATGGTTCCGGCAGAACAAATTCTACTCGTCTGCTGTCGAGTTTGTGTACTTGGGGAAAAGCTTTACTGATACCGATCCGAAGATTATCTTTATAGTAGTTGGGAATCAGCTTGTTCATGTAAATGTCATTGAAAGTGAAAACGACATCATCGGCTGTTAATGGCTTTCCATCCGACCACTTCAATCCTTCTCGCAAGGTAAAAATATACCGCAATTTGTCTGAGGAAATTTTCCAAGATTCAGCTAAAGCTGGTTCAATTTTCTTAGTCTCTCCGTTAACAGCCGCTAACCCTTCGTAAGTAAAACCAAAAATGTTGGGAGTTTCTTGGCTAAGAGCATAGTTAAAGGTTCTCGGATCTGCTGTAGTTGCTATCAGTAACTGAGGAACTTGAGCCGCTTTGACTTTATACTGGGTGGGATTGCAGCCACTAAGAGCGATCACAATCCAAAAAGCTAGCAAAACCCAAATCCAACTCCGGCGGAAAATTTTGGTAATAACGTCAGTCATAAACTCTCTGTGTAATCAGCTGAATATTCTATGATAAGGGCTACCGCAATACTCCCCTACAGAGTGGTAGATTTACCTAAAAATCGCTGTAAATAAGGTATTCTTTCGGCGGTTCGGGAGTATATTTACAAAATTCCTTTTATCTCTGAGGTGCTGATTGTTTACTGAGATTGTAGCCAACCGACAAAGTTGTGGGTCTTATTGAAATACCGAACACCCGTATCTTGTAATATTTCTATCACTTCCCGTTGACCGAATTCTTTAGAATTGCTACTTAAAAAGACCCTTATTTCATTAGGATATGTGCGTGCATGGTGAATGATGCACTCCAAAATTAATTTGTCTATAACATGTTGTTCGAGGATAGTTCTTTGCGAGTTTTCCTGAAGAATACCAGTATTTAATGTAATCATTTCTGTTTTGTTCGCAAGTTGGTTGAATACTGCATCAAAACGCTGTTTAATGTCATTCCTGCGCTCAATAAAACTAATTTTAGATTGCTCAAGCTGAACAAATAGTAGGTTGGCATTTTGTGAAGTTTGATCTCTTTTAGCTTCATTAATTTGTATATTTAATCTGCGGAGGAAATCTTCGTTATACTTTTCCTCTTGCAGCAATGTCGTTAAAGCTTCTGCAAAACAAACACTTGGCATTGCTAAACGCAGTGATGGAGGGTGTATTTAAGAGTAGATCTTCTGCTTGAGAATCTTGTCCCTTAGCAATGCCAATTAAGAAATTTGTTTCTACGTAAAGTATCACCGTGTAAGCTACCTAAAACTCAGTAGTTCCCTCTTCTAATAACTGTAACAAACCTATTTCTGCCATCTCTTTTATAAAAGGTGGTGTCTCCGATTTCCAATGATAAGCCAAGTCACGTAGCCATCCCTCTATCAACGTTCTAAGGTAAAGAGAAAATATCTGTTTTTTGCTAAAGTCGGCATGGTAATGACTCAGCACATCAGCAGTCTTAAAGTAGAGGATTGGTTCTGATAAATTGTTACCATTCCATTTAAAAAGCCAAATATTTTTCTGATCGGCAAGCATGGCAAAGGGAATTATAATTTTGGCTGCTTGCAAGTAATCCATTAGCCTTAAGATAGCGTACTCTTTGGCTTTTTTTTCTTTGAAGTCAGACGGATAACCTTTAACTTCAGCGATCATAATAACTTGTTTCTCTTTGTCTAAAGCAACAAAATCAGGACTGTCTATATCCTCTAAGTTTACAGAACGCAACGCTCTAGCTTCCCACCAAGTTATAGTTTGTCCAATGCTATCAATCATTGATTTTTCTCCTGATGACTAAGACTGGTATATAACTTATTAGTGCAAAAGCAAAACAACGGCATAAGCACAAATTCCTTCTTCTCTACCAACAGGACCTAGTTTTTCGTTGGTAGTGGCTTTCACACCAACTTGATTGGGTTCTATTTGCAAAACTCCCGCGATTTTTTCACGAATTTTTTCAATATGCGGCTTTAATTTTGGACGTTCTGCTACCACCACAGAGTCAATATTGCTTACCTGCCAACCGCGATCGCGAATCAGTTGGTTTACTTTACTTAATAACACCAAACTATCTGCCCCTGCCCATTGGGGATCGGTGGGAGGAAAATAATGTCCGATATCCCCCAAAGATAACGCCCCGAGCATGGCATCCATAATCGCGTGAGTGAGAACATCAGCATCACTATGTCCCAACAAACCTAGAGAATGGGGAATGTTGACACCACCCAAAATTAAAGGGCGATCGCTCACAAGTCGGTGAATATCGTAGCCGTTACCAATGCGAATGTTCATTGCTAGTGGTTAATAGTTGATTGTTGGTTGTTCGTAAGGAATGGGGAATTGGCAGTGGGTTAATATCCCCCTCCCCCCCTCTCTCCCTGCTCTCCCTGTTCTCCCCACTCCCCCTCTTTTAAGATATCTGGACGGCGTAGGCGTGTTTTTTGGAGTTGTTGTTCGTACCGCCATTTGGCGATTTCGGCATGGTTGCCCGAGAGCAGAACATCAGGGACTTTTAAACCGCGAAATTCTGCCGGACGAGTATACTGGGGATAGTCTAGCAATCCCTCTTCAAAACTTTCTGCTTTTAAAGACTCGGCTTTGCCTACGGTTCCTGGGAGGAGGCGCACGACACCATTAATCAAAGTCATTGCTGGAATTTCTCCACCAGTGAGAATAAAATCTCCTAGAGATACCTCACGTGTGACTAAGTGCAACACTCGCTCATCTACACCTTCGTAATGACCGCAAATTACGACTAATTGGTCGTAATTCGTCGCTAATTCCCGCAATAGAGGTTGATTGATTGTTTGACCTTGGGGACTCATCAAAATAATCTCTCTGCGAGGGAGAATTGGTAGAGACTCTACGGCGGCAAAGATTGGTTCTGGCTTCATCAGCATTCCCACACCGCCGCCGTAGGGTTCATCATCAACTTTCCGATGTTTGTCAGTGGTAAAATCTCGTGGATTAACCAGATGGACAAAAGCAATCTGTTTGGCCAAGGCTTTACCCAGAAGCCCACAACTTAGAACAGAAGTAAAACAGTCAGGAAATAGCGTAACTATATCAAAGCGCACAGTAATTCGTATTGAATGACACTAATCTTAAATTGGAATGTCTGGAAATAAAGATGCCGATGTTCTGGAAAACACAGATTCTCTTCAGCAAGCCTACCTAAATTTAGGAAAAACCTCATCACTTGTGAGAGTCAAGGTTTTTCTAACTACTTAATTTATGTTTAAATATTGTCACATCTAGATTTAAATTTATAATCTGAGTTAACAACTTCCAACATGCATCAAGCCAGCCTCAAACAAAGCCTATCAAGACCTGCTTACCCCCCAATACCCGTGCATTGGTTGATCAGGCAAGCCTAAAATGAGTCGTGAACTATGATGGGGAAGATAAGAAAAATGAGAAAGAGCGGAAAGATGAAGAAGAGACACTCTGGTTTCTTCGCAATCTTTGTGGCAATTGCTAAAACTCACTCGAGTCAAGCAGCGCAATGCCTTGTCGGCTTCCTCATCTGTCAACTTACTCAAAAAATCTTTCACAATTCAAATGGGGTTGCGATAGGTTATTTTTCAGGTGAGCGCTCGTCTGAAAAGACGGGACAGGTGAAAGAGCGGCGGCTAAGTTTGAGGAAAAACGGACACTACATAAGCTGCAGCGTCTACCACGTAAGCGCTACTAAGTTGGAAAGGCGTGTTCCGTCGTTCCATTTGGACAAGTGTCCTATCCAAAAGGCGTTATATGAATACTCAGGCTAATGACTTCATCTCATTAGTCTGAAGTTGTTGACAGGAGAACACTATGCAGCAATTAAAAGCTAAAAAGCTAGAAATGAGGACACCCCAAGCAACTAAAACCGCCGTTCTAGTAATCGGAGGCGCAGAAGACAAAGTTCACGGACGCGAAATCCTGCGAACTTTCTTTGGTCGTGCTGGTGCTGGCGATGGCCATATTACAATTATTCCATCTGCTTCTCGCGAACCAAGCATTATCGGCGGAAGGTACATCCGCATTTTTGAAGAAATGGGTGCGAGTAAAGTAGAGGTGTTAGACATTCGAGAGCGTGAGCAGTGTGAAGCCTCACACATCCAAGCATCTCTAGAAGCATGTACGGGGGTATTTTTGACCGGAGGAGATCAATTGCGCCTTTGTGGCGTCCTCTCAGATACGCCAGCAATGGATATTCTGCGGCAACGGGTGAGGAGTGGGCAAATTACCTTAGCAGGTACCAGTGCCGGGGCAGCGGTTATGGGTCACCATATGATTGCCGGGGGTGGTAGCGGAGAGACACCAAATCGCTCCTTAGTTGATATGGCAACAGGTTTGGGATTTATTCCAGAAATCATTGTGGATCAACACTTTCACAACCGCAATCGGATGGTAAGACTCTTAAGTGCACTCTCCTCTCATCCAGATCGCATGGGTATAGGAATTGACGAAGATACTTGTGCGATGTTTGAACGTGATGGGTGGCTGCAAGTGATGGGAAAAGGGAGTGTCACAATCTTAGATCCAACCGAACTTACCCACACAAACGAGCCGCATGTTGGAGCAACCGAACCTCTGACATTACACAATTTACGGCTACATATCCTCAGCCACGGCGATCGCTTCCACCTTTACCAACGAACAGTTTTACCCTCCGTGTACAGAATCTCCAGCTGACGGAGGCAAGTAGCTTAAGTTACACTGTGTTGACTGCTGATTTTTGAGTTGCGGCGTAGAAACTAAGAATAATACCATGTAAGACGAAAAAACTGTTGCTTATTAACAGTTAAGCGGTCAATTCCAGTAAGAAACTAGAATATTAGGTTCCGAATCTCCATCTACCTATTCCCATGAGAATCCTCAAAATCCAGACATTACGCGGCCCCAACTATTGGAGCATTCGACGCCACAAATTGATCGTCATGCGCCTCGGCTTAGAAAACCTTGCCGAAACGCCCTCGAATGAAATACCCAGCTTTTACGAAGGGTTAGTTGAGGCTCTGCCTAGTCTGGAGGGTCACTATTGCTCGCCCGGATGTCGCGGTGGTTTTTTAATGCGAGTGCGAGAAGGTACCATGATGGGTCATATCATGGAACATGTAGCTTTAGAACTACAAGTATTAGCTGGAATGAATGTTGGTTTTGGGCGTACCCGAGAAACATCCACTCCAGGAACTTATCAAGTCGTATTCGAGTATCTCAATGAGGAAGCAGGACGCTACGCGGGCAGAGCAGCAGTCAGACTGTGCCAAAGTATTGTCGAACGGGGTCGTTATCCCAGTGCTGAATTACAGCAAGATTTGCAAGATCTGAGAGACTTGGGGCGGGATTCGGCATTAGGCCCTAGTACTGAAGCCATTGTCAAAGAAGCGGAGAAAAAAGGCATTCCCTGGATGCAACTTGGGGCACGCTTTTTGATTCAGTTAGGCTACGGTGCCAACCAAAAGCGGATGCAGGCAACGATGACGGACAACACCAGCATCTTGGGAGTAGAACTCGCTTGCGATAAAGAAGCGACCAAACGCATCCTCGCTAATGCTGGAGTGCCAGTACCTAGAGGCACAGTCATTAATTTTTTGGACGATTTGGATGAAGCCATAGAAACTGTTGGCGGCTTTCCGATCGTGATCAAGCCTCTTGATGGCAATCACGGACGCGGTATCAGTATTGATATTCAAAGTAGGGAAGAAGCTGAAGCGGCATACGACGCAGCCAGACAAATCTCGCGAGCAGTCATTGTTGAGCGGTATTACGTTGGGCGCGATCATCGGGTGCTTGTCGTGGATGGTAAGTTAGTCGCTGTCGCTGAACGAGTGCCAGCTCATGTCATTGGTGATGGCAAAACTTCCATCTTCGATTTGATTGAAGAAACCAACAAAGACCCTAATCGCGGTGATGGGCATGATAATATCCTGACAAAAATAGAATTAGACCGCACCAGCTACCAGCTTCTGGAAAAACAAGGATACACTCTCAATACGGTACTACCCAAAGACAAAATTTGTTATCTCCGAGCAACAGCAAATTTAAGTACGGGAGGCAGTGCCGTAGATCGCACGGACGAAATCCACCCAGAAAACGTTTGGTTGGCACAACGGATCGTGAAAATTATCGGTTTAGATATTGCAGGCATTGATGTTGTGACATCAGATATTAGCCGCCCCATACGGGAAGTGGATGGTGTCATTGTCGAAGTTAACGCCGCTCCCGGATTTCGGATGCACATAGCTCCCAGTCAGGGTATCCCCCGCAACGTGGCAGGAGCAGTTATGGATATGCTGTTCCGCAATCAACAATGCAGCCGCATTCCCATCCTATCCGTAACGGGTACCAACGGCAAAACCACCACCACTCGACTGTTAGCACATATCTTTAAACAGACTAATCAGGTTGTGGGTTATACAACAACTGATGGAACTTATATCGGTGATTACTTAGTTGAACCAGGAGACAACACAGGTCCTCAAAGTGCCCAGATTATTCTGCAAGACCCGACTGTAGAGGTGGCAGTGCTAGAAACGGCTCGTGGTGGGATTCTCCGCTCTGGACTTGCATTTGAAGCTGCGAATGTGGGCGTTGTGTTAAATGTTGCTGCCGATCACTTGGGGATTGGGGACATTGATACAATTGAACAGTTGGCTGCTCTAAAAAGTGTCGTCGCTGAAGCTGTTTTTCCTGATGGTTATGCAGTACTGAACGCCGACGATGAACGAGTAGCGGCGATGGCAGAGAAAACTAAAGCGAATATTGCTTACTTCACAATGAACCCAGACTCGGAATTGGTGCGAAAGCACATCCAGAAGGGAGGAGTCGCAGCAGTCTATGAAAATGGTTTTCTGTCAATACTTAAAGGCGATTGGACACACCGGATCGAACGGGCAGAAAATATCCCCCTGACAATGGGCGCACGTGCCCCATTTATGATTGCCAATGCTTTAGCCGCAAGTCTCGCAGCCTTCGTCCAAAACGTCTCAATTGAACAGATTCGTGCAGGTTTGAATACCTTTCGGGCTTCCGTCAGTCAAACACCAGGACGGATGAATTTATTTAATTTGGGTAACTACCACGCTTTGGTCGATTATGCTCACAATCCCGCCAGCTACGAAGCTTTGGGCACTTTTGTCCGCAACTGGACTTCAGGTAAGCGTATTGGCGTCATCGGGGGACCTGGCGATCGCCGCGATCAAGATTTTGTCATGTTAGGCAAACTAGCTGCGGAGATTTTTGACAGCGTGATCATCAAAGAAGATGATGACACCCGAGGACGCCCACGAGGTTCAGCTGCAGAATTAATTACTCAAGGCATAAAAGAAGTCAATTCCAATCGCCAACACGAAACCATCTTGAATGAAACAGCAGCGATTAACAAAGCTTTGAGTATTGCCCCAGACAACAGTTTAGTGGTGATTCTACCCGAAAGTGTCACCCGCGCTATCAAGTTAATCAAGGCGAGTGGCATAGTTAAGGAGGAGCTGCACCAATCAAACACCACCTCCACAACTCCCATAGATCAAATTAACAAGACATCTTCAGTTGTTAATACACGGTTATAAGTAAGTGGGGAGGAGCCACTGCGCCTTTGTGGATCCCCCTTTGTCTGTGGAAGTGACGTTTGTGAGTAGGGCTTTGGGGAAGAAGGGGATCATAACTCCGAGAGTGCCAATCACCCATGATCAATGACTAATTGCCAATTACCCATTCCCTATTCCCCTTCTTTTTGTTCGCTCGTATCGTCACTGGGGTTTTTTAGCTCCTCCTTAAAACCGCGTAGAGTTTTACCCAGTGCAGTTCCGAGTTCAGGAATTTTTTTTGGTCCAAAAATAATAACAGCAACGATGGCGATGATACCTACTTCCGGCCATCCCAGTCCAAACATAAGCGTCTCCTGTAAACATCTTTTTTAAATCATAGTCGGGGTAGAGGTGGATAAGAATTAAGTTACCGAAGAAAGGCAGCTATGCTGAAGGTAGCTATGCTGAAGGGAAGAGATTAGGGATGTGCCCGATGCTATTTGGGTTTAAAGCCCCTAACTTTAGTTATGAATAAAGTTGGAAATATGTATTTCGCTCTGGCGCAGCGCTTCGGAATACTGCGTCCTTATTAAAGCCCCTGACTGCGCGTTATGGGGTTTCCTTCTGCCCTCTGCCTTGCCGCCCTTGGCGGCTTTACTGTTCCCAACCCTCGACACTCCCACTCCCTTCATGAATTGACAAACCCAACCATTGACTCAATTCATGGGCTAACCATTCGATTTCTGGATCGGAGTGAATTATGCCTTTAGTACCACCAAGCTGATACTTTTTCACTCCTACCCAGATTATAAGTTGGGGTGGGACTTCCACTTTACGACCGTCGGAGTCAGTTATATACGTTCTGGGAAGATATACGAGTTTAGTTATATTTTGTATTGCTGTTGGTGGAATCCAATTGAATTTTGAGCCAAATATTTCCCAAGTCAGAGCAATATGCTTTTGATTGAGGCGCAGTCGGGTACTTCGGAAAAAATTAAATACCAGCTTAGACACTATACGGAAGCCAGCACCCCAAAAAGGTATTGAGAATAAAGCAAATAAGATGTTGACCGGAAAAGGAACAGTACTCACCAATGTCCAGACTAGCACAAATGAATTCCAGCTAATAAGCGCAAACACAACAAAAAAGATCATCCTCGGGTGAAAGTTAGTTGGCGGGATGAGGATTTCTAAAGAATGCTTATTTTTAGTCAGTTTGATTTTGCTACCTGTTGGTTTAGCAAATTTGGGTGTTAAATTCTTCTCATGCCTGTACTCCGCACTTCTGTTCAACCGTGATGGGAGAATTTTTATGTGACGTTGTTGTTTTTTACTAATCCAATTATTGCCATTCCAATACCAAGAATTTCTGATTTCGTTTACTAAAGGAATTTCTGGTGGATGTGGCTGTTGAAATAGGTTTTCAAGAGCTGCTAGAGCTTCACGTGCAGAATTTAAACGCTGTTCTAAATTGGGTTCTATCGTCCACCTCAACCAATCTCTCACAACTGGACTAACATTTGCCGCTTGCTCGAATTGAATCCGAAAATCCCTCTGCGGTAGATCGGCAGGATGGATACCTGTGACTAAGTAAATTAACGTTGCGCCTAAACTGTAAATGTCTGAAGCCGGAACCGTGCGTCCACCAAATTGCTCTGGTGGCATATAACCGTAAGTTCCTACCACAGTCATTGTCCCACCTTCACTCCCGACAAGAGTTTGTACCGAGCCAAAATCGACTAAATAAACTTGATCGATACTATTGCCACGATTGCTTAATAAAATATTGCTAGGCTTAATATCGCGGTGGATCACAGGAGGCTTTTGTCCATGTAAGTAAATAAGAATTTCTAAAAGTGCTTTAGCTACCTCTGTGACTTCTGCTTCAATAAAAGTACGCCCAGCTTTTAAATGTTGCGCCAGAGTTAGTGCTGAGATATAAGTTTGTACAAGAGCAAATCCTTTTAAGGAAGGAGAATTGACCTCGAAGTAGTCCAAGTAGCCAGGAATAGAACGATGTGATAGAGATTTTAAGGTTTCGGCTTCACGCTCAAACAACTTGAGATCGTCCCATTCAAAATCACTGCTAAAAGACAGTAACTTGATAACGACTAATTCACTACTTACCAAATCGCGCGCCAAAAGCGTCCGTCGCCCTGCTTTTTTTGCCAGCAACTGCTGTACTTCATAGCGAGCACTTAATACTTGACCATTCATCTGTTTGCCGATTGCCAAAACTAGAAAACTTTTTTATTTAAAGAAAAAATGCCAAGATAATGACTAATTCGTAATTGAAGTTCAGCTATGCTGCTAGACTCCCACGCTCTCTTGCGCGTGGAATGAAAACGAGGCAGGGTGTGAAAAACTGTCTCTGTCTAATAGACGTGCATAGTGTTCGTGTTACGAGTGCTATGCATCTCTACACGGTTTTTTTATTCATACCGCCTTTTTTGTTATTACGAATTATAGCGATGCTCCTATTTTTAATTGTATGCCCTCCAAACTCTGGCCTTACATAACACCTGGTATTTCAGATGAGCTATTTGAACGCTTGCCTGGAATTCCTTTAAGCGAGCGGGAAGTTCGACTGCTATTGATTGCCCAACTGCGACTCCTCCCTGATTCAGTTTTCTGGGATATTGGCGCAGGGACGGGTACAATTCCGGTAGAGGTGGGTTTGTTGTGTCCGCAGGGGCAAATTATCGCTGTTGAGCGGGATGAAGAAGTTGCCAACCTGATTCGACGTAACTGCGATCGCTTTGAAGTGAACAATGTTGCAGTCATTGAAGGAAGTGCCCCAGAATGTTTACATGACCTTAATGTTGCTCCCCATCGCGTTTGTGTTGAAGGCGGACGGTCGATTGGGGAAATTTTACAAGCCGCATGGCATTATTTGCTACCATCCGGTCGAATTGTTGCCACGGCAGCAAATCTTGAAAGCTTGTATGCTATTTCCCAAAGCTTTGCTCAATTACAAGCTCGAAATGTTGAAATCGTACAATCGGCAGTCAATCGTTTGGAAACACGCGGTTCTTCTCAAACCTTTACTGCAGTCAATCCCATTTTTATTCTCAGTGGTGAGAAACTAGAGTGAATTTATTAAATTTTTACATTTTAGATTGAATCCGAAATCCAAAATCATTCAAAGGAAAGTTTGCCACCGAGGGAAACCAAAAGCGATCAAGAGCATTTATGGCGGGAAACCCGTGGGTGAATGCGCTATGAGCCCTTGCAACTTTCCACATGCATCCGCGCATCCAAAATCTCAAATATGTCTATGGTTTGGTCTCGAATTGTTAGTGGCATTGTTGCGATCGCCCTTGCTTTGTTGGCGACACTTTTAGGCGGTTGGCCTTTTACCCTCTTATTTGCAGTCATTATTTTCTTAGGGCAGAACGAATACTTTAATTTGGTAAGAACCAAAGGCATGGCACCTGCCGCTAAAACTACCATGTTTGTCAGCCAAGTCCTACTGGTCATTTGTACCATAGATGGTAGTTTAGCTGATGCTGTAATGCCAGTTGCTGGCACATTTATTTGTTTTTACTTATTGTTTCAGCCAAAAATGGCAACCATTGCCGATATTGCCGCTTCCATTTTGGGACTGTTTTACACTGGTTATTTGCCAAGTTATTGGGTGCGGATGCGAGCGATCAACAATTTCGCTTCAGGGGGTTACGGGCCTCTTGATTGGGCAAATATTTTCCAGAGCGAAAAGCGAGATTTCACTCTGCTATCTCAAGGATTGACAGCAACATTGCTCACTTTTTTATGCATTTGGGCAGCTGATATTGGTGCCTATATCATTGGTAAATTCTTTGGGAAAACACCTCTAACTGAAATTAGTCCCAAAAAAACGGTGGAAGGCGCAATCTTTGGTATTGTTGCCAGTGTTGTCGTCGCTGTGGTTGGAACCTACTACCTCAATTGGCCTAGAACCCCTTTTACTGGCATTGCTTTAGGCTTGCTAATCGGTGTTGCTAGTATTTTAGGCGACCTCACAGAGTCCATGCTCAAGCGCGATGCTGGAGTTAAGGATTCTGGGCAATTGATCCCCGGTCATGGAGGGATTTTAGATCGTACCGACAGTTATATTTTTACTGCTCCCTTAGTCTACTATTTTGTGACACTGCTGCTGCCACTACTAAGCTTTTGAACTACCTATAGTGTTGGCTTTGATGTCTGCAGCCCAAGATGTACACCTACTGTTATAATTAAAAATCAAGAATTGTTAACTTTAATTTTTGATTTTTAATCATTAGGGGTTGACGTTAATGCGTCCGCGACACACGAGTTTCTCAGGGATCAAAGTTAGTTCTTGGATATCGACATCAGATCCCAAATCTACACATTGTCCATCATTATCCTCCAACAGTGCTACCAGATTGCTTTTGATGAGTACGGGTGCGAGTTGCAACACAGACGCGCCGAGTAGCTTTAATCCTAAAAATATATTTATTGTTTCGGGACTGTCTTCTGCTGTCGTGGCGGAAATCGTCGCTTTTCCACAATCGAGGTGAATGTTTTGCCAATTCATAGACTTGGATTTTGGACTGTGTTCTGGTAATAGTTGAACCAGTAGATCGTTTAAAGCCGTAGATAAAAGCTCAGATGAAAGAGAAGCATTAAGATCCTCCTCATGCAGGATCAGTTCTCCAAATACTGGTATAATTTCTAACAATTGTAGTGCTTGACCTTTGAGTACTGAGCCGATATTAATATGAATATTTTCTGCAACGAGTTGAACTTGTGTAATATGAAGACCTTTATAAACGGGATGAGTGGCAAAAATGGAAACCCGAGGAATACAACCAGAGAGAAGTTGGCGATCGCTCGCTCCAATCTCTATTTCCAATTGGGATATTTGGCTGACTTGCGTTTTCAACCACAGCTTTAGTGCTTTTGTAAGAATATTTGTCACTATTCTGCTTTTGTATGAACCTCTGGTTTCGGAGTTTTTCTCAGGCATACCGTTGATGAGTATTGGCGAAACAACTGACAAGCACGAAAATAAGTTTTCAATGTAACATTCAGGAGCGACTAATCACAAAATAAGAATATATTAAAATTATTTATTCGTTAATTATTAACCTATTGATAAGTAATGTCCACATGGATGCACGGTTACAAAAAGTTCTTGCTCAATGGGGTATTGCCTCACGTCGTCAAGCTGAAGACATGATTACGCAGTCCCGTGTACAGATTAACGGTGTATTAGCGCATATAGGTCAAAAAGTCGATCCTCAAAAAGATACAATCACAGTTGATGGTAAGCCCGTTTCGGCAGTACAGCGTCCAGCTTTAATATATTTATTACTAAATAAACCAACTGGGGTAGTTTCCACTTGTCACGACCCTCAAGGAAGACGTACAGTCTTAGATCTACTGCCCGAAGAATTGCGTTCACGTCAAGGTATTCATCCAGTTGGTCGTCTAGATGCAGATTCTACAGGAGCGTTAATACTTACAAATGATGGAGACTTGACATTTTGGCTAACTCATCCACGGCATAGTATTCCTAAAACGTATTCTGTTTTAGTCAAAGGACATCCTTCAGAAGCAGTCTTAGAAATATGGCGTCACGGTGTCTTATTGGAAGGGAGAAAAACACGAAAGGCCCAAGTGAAAGTCATCAAAAAGTTTGCTTCTTCAAGCTGTTTGGAAATCATTTTAAAGGAGGGGAGAAATCGACAGATTCGCCGCGTAGCCCAACAATTGGGATACGAGGTGATCAAGCTGCATCGTACGGCAATAGGTTCAATTCAATTACAACCGGGGAAAGGATATTTACCAGAGGGGGCATATCGCCAACTCGAAGAGCATGAAACAAAGTTTTTAGAGCAATTAAAAAAGAACTCAGAACTTAGAACTCATAACTCAGAATAAAAGATGCAATTGGAAAACAAATTGCGCTAACTCATCAGATTCTCAATGTTGAGTGAGACGCTTAACCTGCTATACTTCGCACACAGTTGTACAAGATTGATTTGTGAATTTTTCTGACAAAAACTATCTTTTATTCTAAATTATGATACCTGTGTTCTGCGTTCTTTACTTGTGAAAAAAGCAGATTCCTATTAACGATTCAGCTGGTTCAAGGAGAGTAAAAAAACATGAAGTCGCAAACTCAGAAGAAAGATCGCGAGCCCATACAAACAACCGAGCAACAACAATCAGAAAAATTAGCACAGCTGGGTGTTCAACTTTGGACATCACGCTTGGAACAGGGATTGTCATTGGACGAAATGGTTAGGCTAACCAAGATTCCCCGACGGCTTTTGCAGGCGATCGAAGAAGGGGATTTAGATCAATTACCAGAACCAATATATGTTCAGGGTTTAATTCGCCAGTTTGCTGATGCATTAGGCTTTGATGGTGCGGAATTGTCCAGTACTTTTCCCATTGGTTTGCCCTACGTGAGCCTCAAACCTACATGGAATAGACCCATAGGGCAATTACGTCCTGTTCATCTTTACTTACTTTACATATTTTTAATTATCTGCTCTGTCAATGGCTTGTCTCAATTCTTAAGTACTACTGCCACTTGGCAAGTAAACAATAGCAACAGTAAGCAATTACAAGCGAATAAAATTCAAAGCAATCAACAGTTACCAGCAACAACTTCTGCAAAAACAGAGATTAAAAGCAATGAGGATCGGCAAGCGGTGCAAATCGGTGTGACATTGAAAGAGAAGTCCTGGATTCGGGTCGTAGCTGATGGCAAAATCACTTATGAGGGAGAGTTACCAGAGGGAACTCATCGCATCTGGAAAGCCCAAGATCAACTAACCGTGAGAGCCGGAAATGCTGGTGGTGTATTGGTAAGTGTCAACAAGGATCAAGCTAAGCAAATGGGAGAACCTGGAGCAGTCAAAGAACTTACAATAGCCGCGAATACTAAGTCTTAGGAACTGCGCTCTCATAAATAATTAAGGCTTTGAGTGAAGAGTAAGGAGTAAAAATTTTTACTCCTTACTCTGTTGCCTCCTAAGTCCTAACTTTTAAATCATCACTTTTGTTGTGGCGCACGTCCGCAAAGCATAGTTAGGGATTTGAGGCGATCGCTTAATTCTCTAGCTAAAACATGCGTCTGATAGCGCCAATCCCAGTTCCCTTCTGCTTTACTGGGGAAATTCATTCGCGCCGAAGTGTCTAATCCCAAAATATCCTGCAAGGGGATAATGGCTTGATTAGCGACAGAATTAAGAGCTAACCTAATGAAATCCCAATGGATACCTTCAGAACTGTAGCAGCCCAAAAAAAGCGACAAGTGTTGTTTTTCATGTTCTGACGCTTGATTGAACCAGCCTACAGTCGTATCGTTATCGTGAGTGCCAGTATAAACTATACTGTTACGCTCGTAATTAAAGGGTAGGAATGGATTACTAGCATCACCATCATAGGCAAACTGTAGAATTTTCATGCCGGGAAATTCATACTTATCTCGTAGAGCTACTACTTCTGGCGTAATATCTCCCAAATCCTCCGCCATTATGGGCAGCCTACCCAATTTGAGTTTGATTGCCTCAAATAACTCTTCTCCAGGGGCTTTAATCCATTCTCCATGAATGGCTGTTTGTTCCCCTCTTTTCACAGCCCAGTAAGATTCAAAACCTCGGAAGTGATCGATGCGGATGACATCTACATAATCCAACATTGCTTCAAAGCGTCCAATCCACCACTTAAAGTCTTGGTTCTGCGAAACTTCCCAGTTGTAAACAGGGTTACCCCATAATTGACCAGTAGTACTAAAGTAATCTGGTGGAACTCCTGCCATTAATGCCGCTTCTCCTGTCTGTTCATCCAGACAAAAGATATCAGGATTAGACCATACATCAGCACTGTCGTGAGCTACGTAGATCGGAATATCACCAATAATTTGAATACCACTCATATTGGCGTAAGTCTTGACTTGCGACCATTGGCGGAAAAACTCAAATTGGATAAATTTGTGATAATCAATCTCGGTACTCAGTTCTTGCCGTGCGCGTTCTAATGCTTCTGGAGTGCGCTTGGCGAGATCTGGCTCCCATTTATGCCAGCTTGCTCCCTGATGAGCATCTTTCAATGCCATATATAAGGCAAAATCATCCAGCCAGTAGGCTTTACTGTCACAAAAACCAGCAAACTCAGTTTTTTGTAAAGGCGAGGCAATATTTTTAAAGTTCTCGCCAGCTTTTTTGAGCAAGGGCATTTTGATTTGCACAACCTGGTCAAAATCTACTTTTGTCTCCGAAAATCCAGGTAAATGAGCAAAATCTTCTTCAGAAAGCAAACCCTGTTCCTGTAGCTTTTCTAGACTAATGAGCAAAGGGTTCCCCGCCATTGCTGAATATGAAGCATAGGGAGAATTACCGTAGCCAGTTGGCCCTAAGGGTAGAACTTGCCAATATTGTTGGTAGCTTTCTCTCAAGAAATCAATGAAGCGATAGGCTTCCAAGCCTAAGTCCCCAATGCCAAATCGACTGGGAAAGGAGGTAGGGTGTAACAAAATACCGCTCGATCTGGGAAAAGGCATAAAACAACCGAATAAATTATATGAGAAAGCGATTCCATCGAATTTATTATGGAACAGAAAGTCGATTTTAGATTTGTGTTTTGAGATTTTAGATAGGAAGCAATTGTTAACATTTGAGTGTCAACTGTTACTCTGATCCCTGAGTCATTCAAAATCATGCCACATGCTTTAACTTTGGTTCCCAAAGCACGGCATTGGCTCCAAAATGTGAAATCCCAAATTACATGAGTTATCGAAATCCTGTCCCAACTGTTGATATCATTATCGAATTGCGTGACCGTCCTCATCGACCAATAGTGTTAATTGAGCGGTATAATCCCCCTTTAGGTTGGGCTCTTCCTGGTGGTTTTGTGGATTACGGCGAAGCTGTGGAAGTGGCGGCGCGGCGCGAAGCTTTGGAAGAAACAGGTTTGCAAGTAACGTTGATTGAACAATTCCACGTCTATTCAGATCCGAATCGCGATCGCCGTCAGCATACAATCAGCATTGTGTTTTTGGCGACGGCAACAGGTGAACCACTAGCCGGGGATGATGCCAAAGGTATAGAAATTTTTGAGTCTTGGCGTGTGCCTGGAAATTTGTGTTTCGACCATGATAAGATTCTGCAGGACTACTGGCAGTATCGGCATTACGGAATACGTCCAAGGTTAGGTTGATTGAACTGCGAAGACATTTCGTGTCTTGAAGAAGGCGATGAGCGCAAAGGACGCTAGAAAAGAAAATGAGTAGAAGGGTTATTCATACTGAGAGGGCACCTGCACCCGTAGGACCTTACAATCAAGCGATCGCCGCCTCTGGTCAAATGATTTTTGTTGCTGGACAAATTCCTCTTGATCCTAGTATGGGTGTCATAGTTGGTGAAGGAAATGTGACGAAGCAAACAGAACAGGTGATGGCGAATTTAGAAGCGATTCTGACAGCATCAGAGGCGACGTTTGACGATGTCGTGAAAACGACAGTGTTCTTAGTTGATATGAATGATTTTGCGGCAATGAATGCAGTTTATGCCAAATTTTTTCGGGATGATACAGCTCCTGCACGCGCTTGTGTTCAAGTATCGCGTTTGCCTAAAGATGTTTTAGTGGAGATTGAGTGTATTGCGATGATCTAAGCAATTTTTGTTGCTGGGTCGAAAAGAGTGAACAAATAACAATAATAGACTGCGGTTGACTCTGTTATTTGGCTACTCAACAATCTACTTCGTATATAAGTTTTCTTTTCAAAGAGTAAGACACTTGTAACAATCCAGATTTATAAGTCCTGACATCTTTTAACTCAAGGGAAGTCTCTAAACTTGGATCGTTCACAATAAGTGGAATGCCATTTCCGAGAATGATTGGGTGGATTGAGAGAATTAGTTCATCAACAAAGCCGTGTTTCATGAAAGAATGAATTGTCTTTCCTCCTCCAACTAACCAGATATCACGACCCCTTGATTGACGCAACGTACTGATAAACTCCGTCAAATGAGTCCCGACAAATGTGACGTTGCTGTCTGTTTTGTTGTCCAAAGTTTTTGAGAAAACAAAACTTTTTTTACCTTTGTATGGGTATTCTCCAAATCCTAAAATTTGGTAATACGTCTTACTACCCATAAGTATTGTGTCAATTTGAGAAAAAAAGTCAGTATAACCGTAGTCAGCGTCGGTGAATAGCCAATCTACCTCTCCTGATGTCCTCGCAATGTATCCGTCAAGACTAGAAGCAATAAACAGCAGTATTTTTCGCATTGTTCGGTAAGTGGGCGTGAATAAACGCAACTTTAGACAGAGGATTCTGTCCGGAGAGCCTTGCACTGAAGCATGGTTATTCGGTAGTTGTTAGTGGGCGAATGAGCATGTCAATATTGGTTTACATATTTTGGTCTTTTTTGCGCCAAGCTACCTAAGCACTTATCAAGTAGGAATGCTTTGACCTAATTATGGCTGATTAAGAAACGTGCTGTCGTTGTAAAAAATGCTTATTTTGTAAGTAAGTTAGCGTGAATAAACACAACTTTACATGAGGACGAAATTTCAACTTATGTGCAAACCCACACACATTACGCTTCCCCCCTGCATCATGTAGCAAAAATCACTTTTATCTTGTTCAAGTATTTTCTCACAAAATGGCGACTATATGCGCCCATTCCTTCTCTGTATGTGAGGATAGCGCTGAACGCCGCCGTCAAAAGTTACTAGTCAAAAGTCAAAAGTGTTGTTTTTGACTTTTGACTTTTGACGCTCGGACGCGAAATCCCACTCCATGCACGGAGTGGGATGAGCTTAAAAATGATTTAGGATTGCTATAGAATTGAAAGGAAGACACCATCGCGGGATTGATGATGCCCAGAATATTGCAGCTATATACTGCTCTATTAATACTAAAAAGTTAAGTTACAGCAATTAGCGTAAATTAACCACGTCTTTTTTGTCTCAAGCAAAGGCGAGGCAGCGCGTTGCTCTGGTCAAGACAGTTGTAGCAACTGCCGTCGCTTTGAACACATTCATTGTGGTTTAAACAACTGAAAACTGCTGTAAACAACTTTTAAACTTCTCTACCTCAAACCTGTTTTTCAGAAGATTTTAAATGAAAGATCGAATACAGTTACCCAATCCTCTCAAAATCCCTACTGTACAGCAAAGGATAGAGTGGATAATTAACCCTACAGGATTCATGGAAAAAGCTGTCCTTGAGTATCCTGACTTGTTCAGTACTAGTACCCTGGTAAGTGTAAATCACCCTCAGGCAATTCAGAAGATTTTAACCAACGATCGCAAGATGTTTGTCGCTTCTAATGAAACAAACACAATTTTGCAACCTTTGCTCGGGGATTATTCTGTGATTATGGTGCAGGGCGATCACCACAAACAGCAGCGACAACTCTTAATGCCTCCTTTTCATAAAGAACGGATGCCAGCCTACAGTCAACTCATCTGTAATTTAACGGAGAAAGTTTTTAGTCAATTACCGCAAAATCAACCATTCCAAGCACGTAATGTATTACAGGAAATCTCTCTTCAAGTCATCTTAGAGGTTGTCTTTGGTTTATGTGAGGGAGAAAGATACGAAAAACTCAAGCGCCTATTAACTTTAATTACAAACCTATTTAAATCTCTCCTCTCATCTAGTATACTCCTTCTCCCTTTTCTACAGCACGATTTAGGATCTTGGAGTCCTTGGGGAAAGTTTGTGCGTCAAAGACAGCAAATTGATAAATTGCTTTATGCAGAAATTGCCGAACGTCGCCAGCAATATGATCCAGATCGAATTGACATTCTGTCACTTCTAATGGCGGCAAAAGACGAACAGGATAAACCGCTGAGCGATCACGAATTGCGCGATGAATTGATGACAATGCTAATAGCTGGGCATGAAACCACAACATCCGCAATGGCTTGGGGATTGTATTGGATTTACTATGTGCCTCAAGTTCGTGAAAAACTGCTTCAAGAATTGGATTCGCTGGGAGAATCTCCCAATCCCATGACTATTGCTCGGTTGCCGTATCTAACGGCTGTCTGTAATGAAACTTTGCGGATTTGCCCTGTAGCCATGGTGACAATTCCTAGAGTAGCACAAGAAAGAGTTGAACTTTTAGGACATCACTTAGAGCCAGGTACACCAGTTGTGGGCTGCATTTATCTCCTGCATCAACGTGAGGATTTATACCCACAGCCTAAGCAGTTTAAACCAGAACGTTTTCTGGAACGCCAATTTTCTCCCTATGAATTCATGCCCTTTGGTGGTGGTGTTCGTCGCTGTGTTGGTGAAGCTTTGGCGCAGTTGGAAATGAAGCTAGTCTTGGCAACTATCCTCTCACGCTATCAACTTGCGCTCTTCGATAATCGACCAGAAAAACCTTGTCGTCGTGGTTTCACTATTGCACCTGCTTACGGAGTTAAGATGGTAATGACAGGACAACGTATATGTCACTAGTACAACAAGGCAAAAGTAAAAAGTAAAAAGTAAAAAGAAAGAACGCTTATGTTGTCAGCTTTTTACCTATTTCAAATGGGTGGCTTATTTGCGCCGCGCTGTACTAGGTGAGTGGAGAATTGTTACCGCAACTAACATAACCATTAACAATCAACAACCAACCATTAAGCATTCTGTTGTTGCATTTCAAAACATGAATGACATCTTACACTCGAATAGCCTCATTAACTTGCTACAGGCAACGCTAATGTTTGTCGGCTTTGTAGGAGCCATGTTCATCGGCACTCGGTTTCTGCCTGGAAAGCTACTTGAAGGCTTTGACCAACCAGATGGGACGCACAAAATTTACAAGCTCAATGGGCTAGTGCTGTTTACAGCAACTACCTTTGCTGTAGCTATGGGCACTCTAATGTTCCATCTATCCTTAGTGCCCCTTTACACCCACTTCTGGTCTCTGTTGATCGCTGCCAACTTATTCGCCTTTGTCTTTTGCGGTATTCTCTACATGACTGGACGACAAAGACAGACAAATGCTAAAGAACGTTTATTCTTAAGTGAAATCCTTAGCGATTTATGGTTTGGCATCGAGCTAAACCCAACTTGGCTGGGCGTCGATCTAAAAATGTTCGCCTAAGTACTTACACAAAAATATTTATACATTTCGTGAAATAATTGTCCTAGGAAA